>CAYMVE010000009.1:0-26817 GCA_964393715.1 uncultured Bacteroidales bacterium
TTTATGGATGTTTAGTAAATAGTGCATCGTTACTGATTCTTAATATTATCTATCCCGCATTGATATTTTCTGCGGCAGTAGCAGGATAAATAACCTATTTAGCAATAAAAAAGCCGCCTAACCAGGCGGCTTTTTTATTCCTTGTTAATATCTAAACTTATACAGTTTTCTTGGCTTCTTCCAAAGCTTTTTTCATGGTAATACCGATTTCGGCCGGTGATTTTACTACATGAATGCCGCATTCTTCCATGATTCTCATTTTGGCTTGTGCGGTATCATCTTTTCCGCCTATAATCGCACCGGCGTGTCCCATTCTTCTACCTTTCGGTGCGGTTTGTCCGGCAATAAATCCAACTACGGGTTTGGTTCCGTTTTCTTTTATCCATTGTGCGGCTTCCGTTTCCATGGTTCCGCCGATTTCACCAATAATGATGATACCTTCGGTATCCTGATCTTCCATAAACAATTTTACAGCATCTAGTGTGGTTGTTCCGATAATCGGGTCGCCACCAATACCGATAGCGGTACTTTGGCCGAGTCCCAGTTTGGTAAGTTGATCTACTGCTTCGTAAGTCAAAGTACCGGAACGGGATATAACGCCGATCGGACCTTTGGAAAAAATAAATCCCGGCATAATACCGATTTTGGCTTCTTCCGGAGTAATAATACCCGGACAATTCGGTCCTATCATTCTGGTATCTTTATCACTAAGGTATTCTTTTACTTTAACCATATCTTCCACAGGAATACCTTCGGTTATGGTAATCACCAGTTTGATACCTGCATCGGCAGCTTCCATGATGGCATCGGCTGCAAAGGCTGGAGGTACAAAAATGATGGAAGTGTCCGCTCCCGTTTCTTTTACGGCTTCTTCCACCGTGTTAAAAACCGGACGGTCAAGGTGCTTTTGTCCGCCTTTTCCGGGAGTAACTCCACCTACCACTTGGGTTCCGTATTCAATCATTTGTTGTGCGTGAAAGGTTCCTTCGCCACCGGTAAATCCTTGTACGATAACCTTTGTGTTTTTGTTTACAAGAATACTCATAACTACATGTTTTTATATTTCCGACTTCAAATTTATACAAATTATTAGAACCGTAATATGCCCGTAAAAAATTATTTCTCAAATAATGCTTTTACAAAAGATTTTTTGTCGAATAATTGGAGGTCTTCCATGCCTTCTCCCACCCCGATAAACTTAACGGGCAACTTAAATTGGTCGGATATACCGATAACTACCCCTCCCTTGGCTGTTCCGTCCAGTTTGGTAATAGCAATGGAGGTTACTTCGGTAGCTTTGGTAAATTGTTTGGCTTGTTCAAAGGCATTTTGACCGGTAGAAGCATCCAACACCAACAACACCTCGTGGGGAGCTTCGGGAATTACCTTAGACATAACCCGGCGTATTTTGGACAATTCGTTCATTAAATTCACTTTGTTGTGCAAGCGTCCGGCGGTATCGATAAGTACCACATCGGCATCATTTTTTACGGCTGATTGAAGGGTATCAAAAGCCACGGCGGCAGGGTCGGCGCCCATTTGTTGTTTTACAATAGGCACACCGGCTCTTTCCGCCCAAATGCTTAATTGCTCTATGGCTGCGGCCCTAAATGTATCTGCGGCACCTATATAAACTTTTTTACCGGCTTGCTTAAACATGTAGGCCAGTTTGCCTATTGTGGTGGTTTTTCCCACCCCGTTTACCCCGACAACCATTATCACATAAGGCTTGGCTGTTTGGTCGGTTAAGATTTCTTTGGGCGAAGATGCTTCGTTTTCTTCCAGAAGGGCCGTAATTTCTTCTTCCAGTATTTGGTTTAACTCTCCGGCATTCAGGTATTTGTCTTTGGCCACTCTTTTTTCTATGCGTTCTATAATTTTCAAGGTAGTATCCACACCTACATCGGAGGATATCAGTATTTCTTCGAGGTTATCTAAAAATTCGTCGTCCACTTTTGCTTTTCCGACAACTGCTCTTGTCAGTTTCTTAAAGACGCTTTCTTTGGTTTTTTCCAGTCCTTGTTGAAGTTTCTCTTCGTTTTTCTTTTTGGAAAAAAAATCAAAAAGTCCCATAATCTATGATTTTGTAAAAACAAAAAAAGCCTTCTCCCTTGAAAAGAGAAAGCTTTCCGTTAACGGTTTAACCTTTATTTGGTATATAAAATTATTTTTTTGCAAAGAAATCTTTTACATGATCTACATGTACAATTTCTTCTTTGAATTGGTAAGAACCTTTTTTGGTTTTAACCATCTTGATTACTTTTGCAAAGTTCTTACCTTCTCCTGTTTGCAGGGTTGCTACTACTTTCTTTGCCATATCTCAAAATTTTTACTTAATTTCTTTATGAACGGTATATTTTTTCAAATACGGATTATATTTCTTGAGTTCGAGTCTTTCCGGCGTATTCTTTTTATTCTTGGTAGTAATATACCTGGATATTCCCGGCACTCCGGTTTTCTTTTGTTCGGTGCATTCCAAAATTACTTGCACTCTATTACCTTTTTTACCCTTTTTAGCCATGGCTTATTCCTCCTCATTAATAATTTTTGATATACCCTTTTTCCTTGGCTCTTCTCAAAGCCTCGGATATTCCAACCTTGTTAATCAATCTGATTCCGGCGGCAGATACTCTGAGAGTGATCCATCTGTCTTCTTCAGGGATGTAAAATTTCTTTTCGAACAAGTTGGGATAATATTTTCTTTTGGTCCTCTTGTTTGAGTGTGCTACATTATTCCCTGTTATCGTTTTCTTTCCTGTTATTTGGCAAACTCGTGACATTTTAGTAAAATTTTGGGAGTGCAAATTTCGCACTTTTTTTTAAACTGGGAAAACTTTTTTCGAAAAAAAACAAAAAATCCCTTCTTTGCGAAGGGATTTCAAACTTTATCAAAAGGGGACAACGACTTATGCTTCTTTGTTCGTAGGATGTTTCACACCCAACACATCTTCAATTGCTTTTATCAAAGTATCTTTCGGAAGAGCTCCCACAGCCATTTGCGGTTGTCCGTCTTTGGGGATAAACAGCAACGACGGAATGTTTCTAATGCCGAATACGGCTGCCAATTCTTGTTGGTCTTCGGTATCTATCTTGTAGATTACGAGTTCGTCTCCATATTCTTCTTGGAGTTCTTCCAAAATGGGTGCAACGATTTTACACGGTTGGCACCAATCGGCATAAAAGTCGATAAGTGCAGGTTTGTCACCTTTATATTTCCATTCGGTTTCTTTTTCGTAGTCGAATACTTTTTCCAAGAATGTTTCTTTTGTCAAATGTTCTAATGCCATAACTTTATGTTTTTTTGATTTCAAATTTAGCGTTGCAAAAATAGTGCAAATTTTCTTTTTACTGTTGCGATTTGCAACAAAATACCTATATATTGGTATAAAAAGAGGAAGGGCGAGCTCCTTATATCGCACCGCTCAACCTCCGTACCCTTGCTTCCTTCCGGACCTGGGGGATTGGGAGGGAGCTGGTCGTATAAGACTCGCCCGTTTTTCGCCTGCAAATATACAAGTTTTTTACTTAACGGGACTCACAAGCCTAATTTTTTTCTTATGTCACCGGGTATAGCATCTTTGTGTACCATTATGGCAGTGGTTTTGGCTTTGACAAAAGCTTCTGAGGCATAAAAATATCCTTTGAGCGGATTATTGTCTGTACCCCAAGAATTTTTTACCAAATAAAATTTGGTTCCGTTTTGGTCATGCCCATATCCTATGATGTGCATTCCGTGGTCATCGGTTGTTTTGTAATTGTCAAACTGCCGCTGCCTTATTTCCTGTGTTACATTCAATTCTTTTACAACATGTTTGCTTATATAGTCCATTTTTTCGGAGCGTGACATTTTGACCCATCTTGCCAATTCCAATCCGGTTTCTTTTTGGTTGTCCTCATCCGGTAATATAGCAATACCTTTCCGCCACAAAAAGCCGTCTTCGCTGACATCGCTGGCCCATGCTACCGTATATCCGTTATTTAAGGCATTGTCTATGATTTTCATCATATCTTCCAACGGCACATTGTAATCACTGTACCACAACCAGTTATCCGGAAGTTCTATGGGGAATTTCGTATAAAAAGGATGGTGCGAAAATGAAGTTATTTCCACATAATCATCAGGATTTAACCCTAATTCTTTCATAAAAGATTTAGGTGTATATTTTTTTCCTTTGTAAGTAAATTCTTTGGGATAGTCTCCCAGATAGGTGTCCAGTATTCTGTTAAAAGCATTATGCCATACCGGAGTCAATTTTTTGTTAGGATCTTTTACGATAGCTTCTACAAAATTTTTCAGCACCTCATCCATTTCCATGTGTACATGCTTAGATTCTCCGTAATTAAGACCGGGATATGCATCTTCGGGTACCAATCCGTAATTTTTCATCACATAGGTTACATCGTGAAAAGCTCCGCCGGCTCCAAAGTTCAAATGCCCGTGCAACCTTACATACTTTTCCGCTTTGTCCGAATAAACATTCCGTACTACAAACATTTCCGACAAATTGTATTCACCTTTTCCGAGTCTAAGTAATTCGGACTCTATGAATGACAATCCGGAAAAACTCCAACAAGTACCCGATCTGTATTGATTCTTAACCGGTGTTGCCGCTAATTTTTTGTCCAACTTAATAACATAAGCCCCCAGCGTATCAACCTCCTGAGCGCTCACCACCAACACTGCCAAAATTGCAGCTACGATAAACAAACCTATTTTTCTCATAACGCTTTATTGTTTACTTTGTTCTTTACTTCTTCATTTTTACTTTTACCTGTCCTATCAATTTTTACTACCGACAAGTCTATATAAAACAAGTCATTCGAATAGAAATTCTTAATACGGCTTTTATAAATATTTACAAAATCGTCTATATCGGAACAAGGTTTTTGAAGGATAAACTTCGGATTTTTGCTATTGACCTCCTTGATGTATTTATCTAAAAAGTAGATGACATTATCATTTTTTACATTAAATACCATATCCAATTTGCCGGCACCTAACCAATCAAGCTCTTTTTTCTCATATTTCATAAAAGAAATCTTCACATACGCAATGTAAGGAAGCGTATTTCCGTCTTTATCCTTGCCGTAATAATAGGGATTATACCTCAAAAACAAGTCCGGCAATTCGTCATTTATATTCGTACCTAACCTGATGTCTTTAACATTTGCTATTTGATAGGCTCCCGCACCCACATAACATTTTTCTTTCAGCTTCTTATAAGCCTTACGGGAAAAAATCGAAGAAGACGGATTGGCCAAAACCTTCAATAAAGGAAAATCCTTATCGGTAACGGTAATTTGTAAAGTAGAATCGTTTAGAGCTTTTATCCCGCTAATATCAAATCCTTTACTTAATGATGCATGGTTTTTGTAATATTCGGATGCCCCGGCAATTTTCCACATCGAACTGTAAAAATTTTTATTGGATGGCATATTGGTACACAGATATTGAAAGGTAAACAGGATATCTTTCATGGTAAGCTTTTCTGGAGAATTTCCGAAAACCTTATCATATTTGCCGAAATACACATCTTGCCGAATTTTAAAGATATAAACCGTATCGTTTTTCTTGTGCCATGATTTGGCAATAGCAGGTTCTATCTTAAGATTTTTCGGATTATACTTTACAAGACCGTCATAAATTTGACTGACTATTTGTGCGGATGTAGCATCAAACACCATTGGAGGAAAAAGGGTTAGGTAGTTCTTTTTGAAATTAATTTTCAGAGTATCATTAATTAAAGGATGGTTTTCCGACACATTTTGTTTGGTACACGAAAACAAAACAAACATATTGATAATCAACAATATAAATATACTTTTTTTCATTTAAAAAAGGTTTAAAATGCAGTTGCAAGTTAATTTTTTTTTACGACCCGAAAAAAAAAATTTTTGATAATTAAAAATTTCGTGTTACTTTCGTAAGTCCAAAATAAAGTAAAAATGACAAGAAGAATCTTTATTTTCAGCCTGCTTATATCTTTGATTTTCAAAGCATTTGCCGGAGAAATAGTCCTAGAAGGAGTATATCAAGGCAAGAATTTGTATGTTATGAATCCGTTTGCAGCCTCCGGCATCGGTTTTTGTGTGTACGAAGTACGAGTAAACGGTCAAGTTACCACTGATGAAATCAATTCCAGTGCTTTTGAAATTGATTTGTCCGTATATCAATTCAAAATTGGCGATAAGGTAAAAGTAGTTATTAAGCATAAAGATAATTGCACTCCCAAAGTATTAAATCCCGAAGTGCTTAAACCTAAAAGCACTTTTAAGATTGAAGCCATCACTATAGAAAATGACAATACACTGAAATGGGTAACCTCCAACGAAGCAGGCTCATTACCTTATATTGTGGAACAATACAGGTGGAATAAATGGATAAAAGTTGGTACTGTGGAAGGGAAGGGAACTCCAGGTACACATACTTATTCCGTTAAAGTATATCCGCATTCCGGAATGAATAAATTCAGAGTAAAACAAATAGATTATACCAAACAGCCTCATTATTCACAAGAATTGACCTATCGCTCCAAGAAACCACCCGTAACATTTTCACCCAAAAAGGTTGAGAATGAAATAAAATTTTCGCGTCCTACTCTTTACGAGATTTACGACTATTACGGGAATATCGTTAAGAAAGGATACGGAGACAAGATTGATGTATCCGGCTTGAAGAAAGGCGAGTACTTCTTGAATTACGACAATCAAATGGACACCTTTAAAAAGAAATAATTTTTCCCGTAGCAAAGTTCTTTTGATTAAAAAGTATTATATTTGCAGCGCCATTCGGCATCATTCGGTGAGGTGGGTGAGTGGCTGAAACCAACGGTTTGCTAAACCGTCGTACCTTTAACCGGGTACCGCGGGTTCGAATCCCGCCCTCACCGCTTTACTTTTCCATAGAAATAAAATCATTGGTTTCGGAAACCGTATTATTCTCAAACCTGTAAACTTTTCCCGGATGTAGTTTTATTAGTTCGTAATCATGAGTTGCAATGACTACTGCCTTTCCGGCCGTCTGTATTTCTTTTAGGATGTCAAGAATTTCTTTTGAAGTCTCCGGATCCAGATTACCGGTAGGTTCGTCTGCAATAATCAATACCGGGTCGTTAAGTAAGGCTCTTGCAATTGCTACGCGTTGTTGCTCTCCGCCAGATAATTGATGGGGCATGGAGTGGATTTTTTCGGTCAAGCCGGTTTTTTCCAACACTTCGCGGATTCTTTTATTTATTTCCTCTTTGTTTTTAACACCTGTTGCACGAAGGACAAAACGCAAATTTTCATATACATCACGATCTTTTAGCAATTGGAAATCTTGAAAAATGATTCCTAACTTTTTCCTCAATTCCGCAATTTTTTTGTGCTTTATGTTTTTCAAATTATATCCGGCTACTTCCGCATTCCCATACTCCAACGGCACTTCCGCATACAATAATTTTAGCAGCGTAGATTTACCCGTACCGACTTTCCCTACAAAATAAATAAAATCTCCCTTTTCGATTTCCAAATTTACATCTTTCAGTATCAAATATTTCTGAATATAAATATCTACATTTTCCAATTTTACCAAATGATTCATTTTGCAATTTTTTTTTTAACAAATGTATAAAACAATCGTGAATATCGTTATTGAATTATGGAAAACTTTTATCAAGAATACTTTCGCCATTTCGATTTATTGAGCATCACGAATTTAAGAGATGTACATAAAATTATGGCTAAAGTTAGTTCGGGAAAGAATGAATTTAGAGTGGCATTACCTCCCGAGTATATCAAAAAAGGGGTGAGAGACAACGGTAACGAACTGAGTAGCAAAACGAGTAAATCGCATTGTTTGAACCTCCACAAAATAATAAGCAACAATATAAATGGCACACCCAGCCAATAAAAAGGTGCTGTCACATGTAAAATACGCAACATACGCCTGAAAAGTATTTTAAGGTACCACACAGGGTCGTTCAGAATATCGGAAATAACTTTGTCCCTTACCACTTCTTCGTATTGGTCTATTTCGTCAAATTTAACATAGTACAAACTGTCTTCATCATAATATTGGTCCAAATGTAACTTACCCGAATACTTCAAATGCATTCCGTATTTTTTGTTCAGTATAGGAATAGCATAGCGATAAGCTACCCTGTCGTTCCATTCGTAGCCGTATTGGGTATCAAAATCTCCCAAACCACAAAAAACCGGATGCCAAAATCTGTGTTGTTCAATTCTGGGACCGGTATAAGGATGTCCCCCGTATTTTACAACGAGCTTGTAAGTATCTTCAAATTTTTTGTCAAAATAGGAGCGAATAAGGCTTTTGGTTGTGATAAGAGTAAGAATGAAAAATAATAGGAAAAATATTTTACGGAATATGGTGTCTTTTGAGGCAAATACAATAATCAGGGCTGATAATGCCACTACCATAATCTCCCCTCTTATTTCGGACATAAAACCGATAATAAAACCGCTTAATAACGAGACTAAAAGGGTGTACCCGATTTTTTGGCCGGTATTGGCAAACAGATAAGGAGACAGCATACCTGCTGTAATCATAAATGTAGCCCCCAACAATGCAAAAATATTTTCGTTGGCGTAAACTTCGTAAATAAAGTAGGGCGTAAACATTACTATTGTCACGCTAATAAGTCCCAATACCCCTCGGTTATTCAAATAAAAGCCCGTAAAGAATATGATAAGAGCCACCACAAAAACAATAGCATTAAACAATTTGACGGAAGGACTCCGTGCAGACCCTTTGATAATGGCGTCAGGATAAAAAGTGATAATACGCAGGTTCTCTCCCAACCGGCTCCAATGCTTGTATTCCATAATCAAGTCTTTGCCGTTGTGCGTTATTTCATAGTAAGCTCCCGGAACCGAATACTCCAGCGAATCGTTCAAAGAGGCCAAGGGAAAGTAACCGGTGTAATAAAAAAAGTAAAAAAAATGCTTGGCATTGTCATACGCCAATCCGGTGGTTGCTTCCCGTTTTTGATTGGTAAAATAACGGTGGGTGCCGGTATAATAATACCAAAACAAATTGGTAACCAAAATGAACAATATACCTATCCGGTAAAACCGTTTACGGTTTTTTATTAACAACGAATCAGGATAATTGAAAATCTTATGCAAAGTGGATAGAAACTTCATGTACCGCATCATTTTCTCCACGAAAAAAACACTTCCGTTCCTCTTTCTTGTTGTTCAAATGTAATATCGAATTCATGACCACTTTTATGTGTCCACACATAACTCCAGTTATCACATATCCCTGCCCGACAAATTTCCTTACCTTGATGAGTAATTACAAGTGCCATATACAACAAATCGCCTTCTGCATCGGGGAGTTTGCAATTAAATGAATAAGACTGCCGGTGCTGTCCGTAACGGAACGAGGCAATTTCAAAAAAAGGGGCTATTCCTTCTTCGTCAAAAAGGCCACTAACCAGAACTCCTTCCAATTTTTTCAAAACTTCCGGAGTAATTATTTCATCGTCAAAATCCGTTACCTTCATAATGCCTCCTAGCAATTTACCGCCGTCGGGCAACAAATGTTCCGGTTGCCAATGCAAATTGTCCAACAAAATCAGTTCTTCGTCAAACAACAACTGTCCGTAAAACTCATGAACGGCCACCGCAATTTTTTCAGGAGGGACAAAATCTCTTATATCCTCATTTATAAATATGACATTGTCATATCCGGCCAAAGTCTTTTGAGCCAATTCAAACATATAGGGATTTTTTTCTACGAGATATACTTTGGCAGCCCCCAACTCAAGCATTTTACGGCTCATAATCCCTAACCCTGCTCCTAAATCCGCACATACCGCATCTTTTATCAATCCGGCATTTTCTTCCAAAAGTTTGTAATAAGCTTCGGTGCGGTTTTGGTCGTCGTATATGCTAATAAAAGCCAGAAGGTCGTCTATTGCTTCAAAACGACCTTCCGGCAAGTAATTCATTATATCCATATTTGTTTATCACAAAATGAGAGATTCCAATTTTCCGGCCAAGCGGCTGGCTCCTATTCTGAAAAGTTCCGGAGTAAGCCATTCTTCTCCGAGTATGTTTTTTACCAGCGTGTAATACAGCAAAGCGTCATCGGGAGTAGATATGCCACCGGCAGGTTTGAATCCTACTTTTTTCCCCGTTGCTTCATAAAATTCTTTGATAGCCGTAAGCATGATATAGGCCGCTTCCGGAGTAGCGGAAACATTGATTTTTCCGGTAGAAGTCTTAATAAAATCGGCTTCTGCGGCCATTGATAAGATAGCAGCCATCTTAATCATGCGTAATTGAGGATATGCCCCGGTTTCCAATATTACTTTCAGATGAGCATTTCCGGCAGCTTGCTTCATGAGTTGAAGTTCTTTGAGTACCAATTCGTAATTCCCGTCAATGAGTTCTCCTACATTTATAACCACATCTATTTCGTCGGCTCCTTTTTGCGCACTTAATTCTATTTCCGCAATTTTTACGGAAAAAAACGATTGAGCAGATGGAAACACTCCGGATACCACTACTTTTTTCACCCTATCATCTTTCAGCGTTTCACTTACCGTTTCTATAAAATTCGGGTAAACACATACTCCCGCTACATTATCCAATGCAGGATGGGATTCGTAAAAGCGGTTTACCCTTTCGCAAAATTCTCTTATGCTCGTTCTATTGTCCGTTACATTCAGACTTGTCAGGTCGATAAAATTGTAAATGCGTCTATAAGTTTCTTTGTTGGCATGCAATGCCGCATCGGTTTTTGCCTTTTCTATTTCTTTTTTCATCAAAGATTCGTCAATTTCCGGCACAAAATCTTTGAACAATTTTTCTATGTATGCTCTACTCATGGTTTTTTAAGTTTTTCATTGTTATTATGTCTGTATTTGTCTCTGTTTGTTTTCTTTTCCAAATTTTTCTCAAAAGCTTTTTCCAGATCAACACCGGTTTGGTTGGCCAAACAAATAAGCACAAAAAGAATATCGGCCATTTCGTCTTCCATGTTATAGTGCTCTTCTCCGGGCTTGAACGATTGTTCGCCGTAACGGCGTGCTATAATCCTTGAAAGCTCTCCTACTTCTTCCGTTAGTAAGACCATGTTGGTAAGTTCGTTAAAATAACGAACACCGTATTTTTTTATCCAACGGTCAACTTTTTGTTGGGCTTCTTTTATCGTCATTTATTTGCCATTAAAAATAAAAAACGGGGCGTTACTACCCCGTTACAAATTTATCGCTTTTTGTTTTTTACCAATCGTCGTTACTTTTCTTTTCGGGTTTGGTCAAAAATTTTTTTAAGTCTTCTACCGTTTTTTTTGCTTCGTTGTCCACTTGTTGGAGAAAATAAGCAAATCTCTTTTGGTAAGTAGAAGCATTCGTATCCATCCATTTTTCTATCGGATAGTATGAGGGTTGCTTCCAATTAAACCTATCGAGTTTGTATTTCAATTCTCCGTTGTGCGCTTCCACTTTAAGAGAATATTTTACGATTCCTCCCATTAGTTGTCTTCCTTTCTTATCGGGAGGATTCAATACTCTAAAACGGGGAGCCGCATATATCCTACCTTTCATAGGGTCATGTTTTTTTATCACCTTTTCGGCATTTTTAAAATAGGCATGCATCCATTTGTCAGCCAGTTTGTAAACTTCTTCCGTATTTTTGCCTGGCACACTTATAACTCCCTCATAAGTAATAAGTTTTGTAGCATCGTTTACAGGCATTTCAGGTGTTTCAAAATATTTTTCTTCGGCTTTTTTGTTCTTTTGAGCCTGTACATTGAGGGAAAACACAACGGCTACAACCGCAAATAAAAATTTCCATGTTTTCATAACTTTTGTTTTTTTGTAGATACTGACAAAAATAAACAAAAAATTACAAAGATTTTGCAAATCCGGAGAATAATCTCTTTTACGGAAATAAAAAAGCGTGCCGGCCGGCACGCTTTTGAAAGTTTATTACATAGATGATAACTATTTACTTTTGTCCGGAGCTGGTGGTATAGGAGGCACTTTGTCTTTAGGCCATTTTTTCAGCTCTTCCATAATTACTTCAATAGCTTTGTTTAACTGTTGGTCTTCGCCCAGAAATTCTTTGTGCGGATCATTTTCGACTACAATATCGGGATCGACCCCGTGTCCTTCTATTATCCATTCGCTTTTTTCCGCAGAATACGAAGCAAACTCCGGTTTGTACAAATAACCGCCGTCTATCATCGGAAGCGGTCCTCTGATACCTACTACTCCTCCCCATGAACGCACACCTATCACTTTGCCCAATTTATGTTTTTTGAATCC
Source organism: uncultured Bacteroidales bacterium (assembly GCA_964393715.1). Taxonomy (GTDB): domain Bacteria; phylum Bacteroidota; class Bacteroidia; order Bacteroidales; family JALTDM01; genus JALTDM01. Next base: position 12,285 of record CAYMVE010000009.1, read on the forward strand.
GTAGGGGAACAAATCGCCATCGGATGCGGAATATTGGTTGATAAGCAATACCTTAGGCCCTATAAAGGCTTGTTCCGGTGTCCAATCCGGAGCAGTTACATCTCTTGACATGTTGGCACGGGTAACAGCTCTGCGCAATCGTTCGATAATCATGGGTGAAACATTGCCTCCACCATTTCCTCTGTCATCTATAATGAGTGCTCTTTTTTGCAATTGCGGATAAAAGTATTTGACAAACTCATTCAATCCGTCCGTTACCATATTGGGAATATGAATATAGCCAACTTGGCCGTTTGTTGCTTCGTTTACCTTTTTGATATTGTTTTGCACCCAGTTGTAATAGTACAGATTCGCTTCGCTTGCTACCGGTTTAACAATTACTTTTCTCGGATTGCTGCCATCCGCATTGCTGCTAACCGACAGTTCTACATATTTGTTGGCCTTGTCTATCAAAAGTTTGTATATATCGTCGATATTTTTCGTATTCTTTCCGTTTACTGCCACGATATAATCACCTTCCGACACATCGACGCCGATTTCCGTAAGCGGGGAACGATAATCTTCCCACCAGTTTTGTCCTTTCAAGATTTTTTTGATTTTGAAATAACCGGAAGAGGTTTTTTCCAATTCAGCCCCCAACAGTCCCAAATAGATTTTCGGGATACTCGGCACATCACCTCCTCCTACATAGGCATGGCCAATATTAAGTTCGCCAATCATTTCACCGAGAATATAGGTAAGGTCTTTCCGGTGGTTTACATAAGGCAACAATACAGCATACTTATCGTGAATGGCTTTCCAATCTACTCCGTGCATATTGGGCATATAGAAAAAGTCCCGCATTTGTCGCCATGTTTCATCAAATATTTGTGCCCATTCTTTTTTTACATCCACCAGCACCTTCATATCCGAAGTGCTGACTTTATTGTCGTTTTTCAATTCTATTTTATCGGTAGGCGTGTCAATTATATAATATTTGCCCGATTTGGTTATCAAAAACTTTTTACCGTCGGCACTCGGTTGATAGGACATCCCCGTTCCCAAAGTTTTTTCTTTGAGAGACGACAAATCAAACATTTTAAGGGTTGAGTTACCCTTGTAATGGTATTCGTTGTAATAAACTTTTCCGTTTAATACATTTATGTTCCAATAGTTAGCCGGTTTTATGGGCAAAACATCAATTCTTTGGCTTATTCCGTCCAAATCTATTTTTACATTTACGGCTTTCTTTTCTTTTTTATCCTTGCTTTTTCCTTTTGATTCATTAGTTGTTTTTTCTTCATTGTTTTCGTTGTAATACACTTGTAACGGAGACTTCGTTTCCTTTGCCAATGTTATCAAATATATTTTTTCCATATCAATGTATGCCGTATTCCATTCGGTATTGCTATAAACCGGGTCAAAAGACCTTTTTGAAGTAAAAAATATGTATTTGCCGTCATCACTAAATACCGGGTCCGATGAATTGAACCAAGATTCCGTAATAGGAGTTGTTTTTTTCGTGTCCAAATTGTACAAACAAATTATGTTGAATTTGTTGGTATCTTTTTTAGAATAAACTATCCACTTGCTATCCGGAGACCAATTGAAATCGTGAATTTCCCAAATATTGGACTTATCTACCTCCGTAACTTTTTGGGTTGTTATATCCACATACCTTAATCTCAATTTTTTGTCGTTCCATAATATTTTTTTGCTGTCCGGAGACCACTTAATGTTATAGTAGTAAGTGTCTGCATTTTTAGTAAGCTGCACCGGAGGCTCGCTTCTGTCCGATTTTACCATGTATATTTCAAATTCGCCGCTTTGGTCCGATATATACGCTATCCATTTACCATCCGGAGAAACTTTCGGATTTCTTTCGTGCACTCCGGAACTGTGCGTCAGATTATAAGTAACTCCTTTTTTGGCCGGCACATCGAATATATCGCCTCTTGCACCGAAAATGATTCTTTTTCCGTCGGGATATATGCTGGCATACCGTATGGTTTTGGCCGCATCTTTTAATTGTGGTCTTCCATATTTAAAATCATCCAGAATTTGTATTTTCAATTTGTGGAGTGCCCCCGTATTTGTATTGTAGGTATATAAATATCCGGCATTTTCAAAAACGATTTGTCCGTCTGCTCCTATTGAGGGAAATTTCACATCGTATTGGTCAAAATTGGTAATCTTTTTGGTTTGCTTGGTATCTAAATCATATTCAAACAAATTCATAATGCGGTCCCTGTCAGAAGCAAAATAAATTTTATTTTTATACCACATCGGGAAAATATCCTGAGCATCCGTATCGGTTATTTTTTCTACGGTTTCTTTTTCAAAATCATAAATACGAATATCGTCGGCCATTCCCCCACGATAATACTTCCATGTTCTGAATTCCCGGAATACCATATTGAAAGCAAGTTTCCTGCCGTCCGGAGAATAAGAACAAAAACCTCCGGTAGCCAAAGGTATAGGTTCGGGCATTCCTCCTTTTATGCTTATTTTGAATAATTGGCCAGCAAAATCATTAAAACTTTTCATTCTGGAACGGAAAACCACATATTTCCCGTCCGGTGTCCATCCCATTACAATATTATTAGGTCCCATACGGTCTGCCACATCATCTCTATTGAGAGTAGCCGTATATGTCAATCGTTGCGGTTCTCCTCCGGTTGTCGGCATAATATAAACTTCGGTATTGCCGTCATACTGTGCCGAAAAAGCAATATATTTTCCATCCGGAGAAAATTTGGCAAACATTTCAAATCCGTCGTCATTAGTCAGTTTTTGAGCAACACCTCCCTGAGAGCTCACAAGGTACAGATCTCCCGCGTAAGTAAAAACTACCTTGTCTTTGTAAATGTTTGGAAACCTGAGCAATCTGGCTTCTTCCTTTAAATTTTGCGCTACCATAACAAAAGAACTTAAAATACTGAAAATGAATAGATTTGTTTTCATTTCTTTGTCGTTTTGAAATACAATATTACTTTTTATTTTGTTTCGTATGTGCAAAATTTGATAAAAAATTGAAAAAAAGTTGAAAAAATATTTGGCAGGATTTTTTTTTTTGATTTACATTTGCACTGAATTAACCAAAAAACTAAGTAATTATGAACAAAACTGATCTTGTAAATGCAATTCACGAAAAGTCAGGTTTGACAAAAGCTGATGCAAAAAAAGCTTTGGATGCAATGATTGAAGCTACCACAGAAGCTCTCACAAAAGGTGATAAAGTTGTTTTGATTGGCTTTGGAACATTCTCTGTAAGACTGAAAAAAGGTGGTCAAGTAAGAAATCCTCGTACAGGAGCAATGATTAATGTACCTGACAAGAATGTAGTAAAATTCAAAGCCGGTGCTGAATTGAAAAAAGCCGTAGAATAAAGCGGGAAAAACAATTTTTTTAAAAACGGCTCGTTTCCTAATGGAAAGAGCCGTTTTTTTTTGGGGAATAAATACATGCTCTTCAAAGAATAAATTGTAATTTAGTGCAAAATTTAAGGATTATGATTTTCTCACAAATCAATGTAGTAAAAGATACGGTAGCCAGTGTAGCGGAATTAACGGGAAATGCTTCTACCGTTACCGATAACGGATTGTCTTTTTGGGAACTGACATTGAAAGGCGGTTGGATGATGCTACCCATATTGTTATTATCCGTACTTGCCGTTTATATTTTTATAGAACGCTTCCTGGTAATAAAAAAGGTAAACAAACAAGATCCGCATTTTATGGAAAGAATAAAGGACTACATAAAAGAAGGCAAGGTGGAAGAAGCTTTGAAATATTGCGACAGTTACGAACACCCTGTAGCCAGAATGATAAAAAAGGGGATTTTAAGAATCGGCAAACCGCTGAATGATATAAACGCAGCTATCGAAAATGTAGGGAAACTCGAAGTTGCTAAGCTGGAAAAAGGATTGGCAACCTTGGCAACCGTAGCAGGGGCCGCTCCTATGTTGGGTTTTCTTGGTACGGTAATGGGGATGATTCGGGCATTCTACGACATGGCTAATGTAGAAGGAGGAAACATAAGCGTACAAGTTCTCTCCAATGGTATTTATACCGCAATGGTAACAACCGTGGCAGGACTTATCGTGGGAATTGTCGCCTACTTGGCTTACAATTATTTGGTAGCAAGAGTGGAAAAAGTAGTCAATCAGCTGGAAGCATCTACCATTGACTTTATGGATTTGCTGAATGCTCCGGCAGACTAAAATAAAAACAGAACGGTATGGCAATTAAAACAAATAATAAGATAAGCGCAAGCTTTAATATGTCGTCTATGACCGATTTGGTCTTTTTGCTACTCATCTTTTTTATGATTACTTCCACCCTTATTTCTCCGAATGCCTTAGACTTGGTACTTCCTAAAAGTTCTGCTCAGACCACCAGACACCCACAAGTTACAGTATCAATAACCAAAGACTTAATATTTGCTGTAAACAAGCAAGTAGTTGATTTTGACAGGATAGAACCTTTATTGCAAGAAAAATTAAAAGACGAAAAAGAACCGGTCATTGCCATTCATGCCGAAAAGGAAGTCCCTATCGATTGGGTGGTAAAAATTATGGATATTGCACAACAAAACCGATATAAAGTAATCTTGGCCACAAGTCCGAAATAAAATCAAATATGAACACGAATGACAAAAGATTATATGGCATTGTAGGCACCTTGTTGTTTCACGGGGTAATTTTACTATTGCTTATTCTTTTGTCATTTAAGCCGTCTCCTCCGCCTTATCCCGATCCGGAAGGTATTCTCATAAACTTCGGCAATGAAACCGAAGGTTTGGGTAACGAAGAGCCGATGCCACAGGAGACAAGCAGTCCCAAAGAAGCTACTGCCGAAAACGAACAACTCACACAAGATTTTCAAGATGCCCCTTCGTTAGAAGAAACTAAAAAAGAGAAAAAACGAAAAAACGAAAAGCCGCAACAAACAGAAGAAAAAACAAAACCGGAAAAGAAAGAAAAAACGGAAACTATAAATCAAAATGCTTTATTTCCAAGCAACTACAATCCCAAAACAGGTCAAGGAGAAAAGACCGGTCCAGGAAATAAAGGCAATCCGAATGGCGATGTAAACGGTACAGGAGATGAAGATTTGGGAAGAGGGACACGAGGTATTACCTATAACTTGAACGGGCGAAAAGCTGTCAAGTTGGCGGCACCCAAATACCCTTCCAAAAACCGGGAAGGAAAAGTAGTATTAGCCATACGGGTGGATAATAGCGGGAATGTGATTGCTGCATCCGTAGCAAAAGGTACTACAACATTTGATCCCGATTTGATTAAAGCTGCAAAAGTTGCTGCCTTAAAAACCAAATTCAATAAAGTTTCCGACCCTTTGGAACAAGTCGGAACCATTACTTTTGTTTTTAAATTACGATAACCGGACAACCTATCAAAAGAATTTGTTGTCTAAACAATTAATAAAAAAATGTGTATATTTACAAACCAAAAAATAAAGAACTATGAGAAGAAAATTATTCTTAATGCTATGGGCTCTGGTAACCACTTGGGGCATGGGAGTAAATACCTTGCAAGCGCAGTATTCCATGTCGGACACCTGCACCACCCCTTTTATCGTCATTGATACCTCTTCGTCTGCAACCGCACTGGGTTTGTCAGACGACGGTGAAGCAACCATTACCATACCTTTTGACTTTGTATTCGGTGGTGTAGCCTCCAACACTTTGAGGGTAGGTAATAATGGTGGTGTATTGTTTAACAACTCAACCGGAGATATTTATGCAGGAAACAGTGCTTTGTCCGCTTCCAGCACACCCGGTTTTTATCCTTTGTGGGACGACTTGTATTACACTAATGGAAATGTATATTGGGATGTGGTAGGAACAGCTCCTAATAGAAAAGTAATAATAGAATGGTATGATAGACATCATTATTCAGGTTCGGGAAATGGAGTAACTTTTGAATTGGTACTTTCCGAGTCGGATATGTCTATACGGTTTATTTACCAAGATGTAGTATTTGGAGATGCTTCTTATGATTACGGGGCCAGTGCCACCATTGGGATAGTCGCTCCCAATGGAGTGGTTCGTCAATATTCGTATAATACCCCTTCTTTAAATGGAATTAATTGTATTTTATTCCAACCTCTTGCCGCAGATGTTAGTGTAAATGAGATTGTATCTCCACAGTTAACTTTACCGTGTGGAGCATCCGGAAATTTTGATGTTTCGGTAATAATTGGATCTAACGGTACAGATACCCTTTACAATGTGGATGTCTCATATTCTTTTGACAATGGCAGTTGGATTACGGAAACAATAGATACGGTATTCCCTTTTACGCAAGACACCTTCACTTTTGCTTCTCAGATAACCATTTCTGCTCCGGGAGATTATCCACTTATCGTAGCTGTATATAACAGTAATGACCAAGATGGTTCTAACGATACCGTTAATGTTACTATAATATCCCAACCTTCCTATAATACTTTCACTTACTTAGATGACTTTGAAGGCACACAAGAATGGATAGTAGGAGGAACTATTACTTCTTGGCAACTGGGTACTCCTGCCGGTTCTATTATAGATACAACTTTTTCCGGTAGTAATGCTTGGGTAACCAATCTTACAGGTACCTACAACAATAGTGAAAACGGTTATGTGGAAAGTCCTTGTTTTGATTTTACTGCACTGGATACGCCTGTTGTAGAACTGGCAGTGAATTATAATACGGAAAGCTGCTGTGATGGTGGTTATATTCGAGTGTCTTTAGATGATGGTGCTACATGGAATACAATTTTACCGCAAAGTAGCTCTGCCAATTGGTATACATCAGGTTCCGGCTGGCGTGGCAACTCCAACGGCTGGCAAATCGCAAAATGTGTATTGGATACCTTAGGACATAAACCCAGTGTGAAATTTAGAGTTTATTTTACCAGTGATGGTAGCGGAAATGGTTATGAAGGCTTTGCTTTTGATAATTTTAGTATATATGAGAAGCCTTCAAGTGATGTAGAAGTAGCAGAAATAATCAATCCGATAGGAAATCTTGGTTGCGGCATATCAGGATTCATTCCTGTAACAGCAAAAATAGTTTCCAACGGATATGACACATTATACAATGTAAATGTTTCTTATTCGGTAAATGAAGGAAGTTGGATAACTGAAACAATAGATACTTTGCTACCCTATAATGTGGATACTTTTACATTTTCCAATCAAATCAACATCACATCTCCAGGAAATTACTCTATTGATGTAGCAGTAGCACACGATTCCGATCAAGTGGCAAATAATGATACTTTGCATGGAACATTTATTGTTCCTGAGCTAGTAGATATCTTCCCTTATTTAGACAACTTTGAAACTCCGACTACATGGTTCATTGGGGGAACCACCTCTTGGCAGTTAGGTACACCTGCCGGTTCTACTATTAATAGCGCTTTTTCCGATAGTAATGCCTGGGTAACCAATCTTACAGGTAACTACAACAATAATGAAAACGGTTATGTGGAAAGTCCTTGTTTTGATTTTACCAGTTTGGACACACCTATTGTGGAATTAGCAGTAAATTATAATACAGAATCTTGTTGTGACGGCGCTTTGGTAGAAGTGAGCTTGGATGACGGATCTACCTGGATAACCGTATTACCCGGCACCCAATCTTCCAATTGGTACACATCAAATTCCGGCTGGCGTGGTAATTCCAACGGTTGGGTATTGGCCAAAACCATTTTGGATACACTGGGACACAAACCGAGTGTAAAATTCCGCTTAAAGTTTACCAGCGACGGTAGCGTCAATAGTTATGACGGTGTTGCTTTCGACGATTTCAAAATTTATGATAAACCACATAACGATTTGACAGCTATAGCTTTGGCATACCCGCAAAGCGGCACCTGCTGTTTGACGGCAACAGAACAAGTAGTAGTGGCTATTGCCAATGCGGGAACCATGCCGCAAGATACTTTTGACATCAGCATTTCTACTGACGGAGGAAATACTTGGAGCACGGAAACTTACTTTGATACGATTATGCCGTCAGATACCTTGCTTTATACTTTTTCATCCATGTTTGACTTTTCCGTACCAGACACTTATCAAGTAGTGCTAGCCGTAGCCAATGCCGGCGATGAAGTTACTTTTAACGACACCCTATATACCAGTTTGGTAGTACCAGAACCCGTAACTTCTCTACCGTATAGTCAAGATTTTGAATTGTTGCCGGGGGCTACATTAGACTGGTCAACTCATCCGACTGTCGGTTATACATGGAATATGAATTCCGGCTCCACCCCCTCATCCAATACAGGACCATCAGGCGATCATACTTCCGGAAGCGGTCATTATATTTACACGGAAGCTAGTAACGGAACATCAGGAGATGAAGCATTCTTGACATCTCCGTGTCTGAATTTTAGTGGCAGCGGTCTGTTACGCTTCAGCTTCTGGTATCACATGTACGGAAATGCCATTAATGTATTATATGTGGAAGGATTATTGCCATCCCATACTTGGATTGTTTTGGATTCTATTGTAGGACAACAACAAACAGCATCTACTGATCCGTGGCTACAACGAGAAATCAGCATTCCCGACACACTTTGTCAATTGCGATTTAGAGCGGTTAAAGGCGGTTCTTACGAAGGAGATATATCAATAGATGATATTCAGATAGCACAAGCACCCGATTACGATTTGGCAGCAAAAGCTATCCTGCGACCGGTAAGCGGTTGTATCCATACAGCAACCGACACCGTAACCCTACAAGTTATCAATGAAGGCCAATTGGATGTAAATTCATTGACATTGGCTTATTCTTTGGATTCCGGTAATACTTGGGTTACGGAAACCTACTCCGGTACTTTGGCATCCGGAGATACTTTGATTTATGATTTTTCCACTACGGCAGACTTGTCAAGTTCCGGCACTTATTACTTAATGGCCTATGTATCCCAAGCCAATGACACATTGCATAATAACGATTCTATTGCCGTAGAGTTAGAGTACATAGACATCGTGTTACCTTATACGGAAACTTTCGAAACTTTTGCAACCACCCCATCTCCGGGTGTACTGGACAATGGTTGGGTAGCCACTCCGTTCACGAGTTCCACTTACTCTTGGACAGTGAACAGCGGAAGTACTCCGTCTTCGACAACAGGACCAGCAGGAGACCATACCACCGGTAACGGAATATATTTGTACACGGAAGCCAGCAACGGATTGCAAGGAGACGAAGCCGTATTAACTTCACCCTGTTTCAATACCTCGGCAATAACCGGAAATGTTTTGGTATCTTTCTGGTACCATATGTATGGTTCAAGCATCAATAAGTTGTATGTAGATGTAGCTGCACCAAGCAGTCAATGGACTACCGTGGATTCTATTGTAGGACCCCAACAATTTACAGAAACCGATGATTGGAAAATGGAAATGTTTACCGTTCCGGTAACAGATTTCGGAAAGATTCGTTTTAGAGCGGTTCGAGGTAGTTCTTACGAAGGTGATATCTCCATAGACGATATATTTATCGGACAAGCGGCAGACACCAACCTGGTAGCTTTGAATATCTCAGGACCGGCATCTTCCTGTGTATTAGGAAATAGCGAATCCATTAGTATTACCGTAATGAATATGGGAGCCGATACTCTGAATCAATTTTATGTTTCCTATTCGCTGGATACCGGAAATACTTGGACCACGGAACAAGTAACTTACACGCTGACTCCGGGATCCGATTATACTTACACATTCTCATCTCCGGCAGATTTTTCCGCAGCAGGAGACTATATGATTACCGGACTGGTAGGTGTACTAAACGATACGATTCATTCGGACGACACAGCCTACGGTTATGTAACCCATATTCCGACAATAGATACTTTCGAGTATTTTGTAGATTTTGAAAACGGAATGAGTTACTGGACCTCCGGAGGTACTGGAAGTTGGGAATACGGAACACCTGCCAATGTAACTCCTTATTCCGGAAACTATTGCTGGGGAACCAATTTGACAGGTAATTACAACAACAACGAAATGGCTTATTTGTACACACCGTGTTTTGATTTCTCCATGCTGGCTGCTCCGGAAATGCAGTTTGCTATCAATCATAACACAGAAAGTTGTTGTGACGAAGTGTATGTAGAATATTCTACCGATACGGGTGCAACTTGGCACATGCTGGGCGCCAACGGAGATTCCGCTTGGTATAATGATGCTGACGGCTTTGTAGGGTCTTCCAACGGGTGGACATTAGCATATCATGATTTGGCATTCTTGGCCGGACAGCCTCATGTACAATTCAGATTTGTAATGTCCTCAGACGCTAGTGTTACTTATGACGGTGTTTATATTGATGATTTCAGAATTTACCAAACCACTTTGCCCGACTTGGCAGTAGTTTATCCGGAAAACGGCGGAACCGTATCGATTTGTTCGGGAATGAAGGCTCCGGTAATAGCCGTTAAGAATACGGGAACTATACCTGTCGCTTCGGGCACCCAGTTTGATATAAATTATCAAATTAATGGGGGAACTTTGCATACACAAACCGTTACGCTGACCTCCGATATGATGCCCGGAGATTCTATAATTGAAACATTTAACGATGTTTATTATTTTGCAAACAACCAAACTTATCAATATAAGTTGTACATCAGCTTTGCAAACGATGACTATGCAAACGATACGGTCGTAGGCAACTATGTGGTACAAGACTTGGTGGTTGATTTGGGTCCGGATACTATTTGGACCACTCAGCCCGATACAATTGTATTAACTCCGGGAAGCGGTTATGTTTCTTATTCGTGGAGTACGGGAGATACCACTCCGACCCTTGCCGTGGATACTTTCGGCGTATTTGCCGTTTCCGTAACCGACTATTACGGTTGTACAGCCAGTGATTCTGTAGTGATAGAATACGGAGTAAATAATGATTTGGTAAACGGACAGGGTAATATTGTTATCTACCCGAATCCGAATGACGGTAAGTTTACCGTATCTTATGCAGGAAACGGACTATTGACCGTAGTAAGTGCCGACGGTAAAGTGGTATATGAAAATATGCTCAGGAACAATAAGGCGGAAATAAATCTTAGAAAGTATGGTTCCGGAGTATATGTACTGAAACTGAGAAGCGAAGGGAAAATGATAATTAGAAAGATTATTGTCAGATAAGGGAGAGAACCGCAACAAGATAAAAGAGGGGGCAACAGCCCCCTTTTTTTATGGCCGTTCCAAAAGTTGCCGGTATAGCTTAATAAGTTTTTCCTCTTGCGTATGCCAGTTTAGTTTGGTTTCTACGATCTTTCGCCCATTCCGGATAGTTTTCCTACATCTGAAATGCAATCCCGTTTTTTATCTTGCCACCTTTACTGTCCGCGACAATCGAATGTACTTCAACACCGACTTTCTTTTGACAAGCTGGAAGATTCTTTTTCGAATATTCGCACATCATACCTTGGATGTACGGTTGTTTATGCTTTTTCATGGATATGATTATATTTTATCATATTGGCATATAAAGTAGCCCATGCGATAGAAATCAAACAGTTTCATCGTGCCGAATCCTGATTTGAGCCATAATTTTACCGGTATTCTGAACAAGGTAAACATGAATTTGTAATATCCTATTTTATTTTGTTCTTTCAGGAGTTCGTATTCGGTGAGCAGTGTAATATCCTCAGCAAAACTTCTAGACAATTCAATGTTTTTAATAATATAAATCAGGTTTTCAATAGCTTGTTCCGTTTTTTTTACGAAATCTTCATTTCGTTCCAGTTCGCCATTAGCCACAGGATTACCAATGTGATGAATTTTTATTCCGTGTCTTTTCAGGTCATATCCGAATAGCGTATCTTCATGTCCGTAGCGGGTCAGCTCTTCGTTGAATTTGATTTTTTCAAACACTTTTCTTTGTATCAGAAAATTGTTGGTCATAAATGAGGCATTAGGAGTAAGTTCTCGTATATGAGCTGGCTTGGTTTCTTGAGAAGTTCCATATTTCCAACGCAACATTTTTTTGCGGGATTTAGGTTTTTCACCGTAAAATCTTCCTCCGCAAACCACTTGGGGTTTTTCTTTTTCTATAATTTCTTTATATTTTTTTAGAAATGTAGGAGAACTTACTATCGAGTCACAATCGAGAAACAATAAATAATCAAATGTTGCATACTTCAAAAACAAGTTTCTAATGCGGGAACGGCCTATATTTTCATCTAATTGTATGTAGCGAACATTGGATAAGCTTTCGACAACAGTACGATTTTTTTCTACGAAGACATCGGAGGAATCATCTATAACGATTATTTCGGCACTTATCTCCTCCGCTTGTTTGGAAAGTACTTTTAGCAAATGTTCCACATCAAAGTTGTAAACAGGAATACACACAGAAATCATAACGCTTAATATTTTTTCAGTTCATGATACACGGAATCTCTTTCTACCGGTATGTATCCCGCTTTTTTTACCAGATGTACCATTTCGGATACGGTCATTACGGGATTTTTTTCTTCTGCTCCCGCCATAGAATAGATTTTGGTGGTATCCTCTATGGTGCCGTCTATATCGTCGGCTCCGGCATGTAAAGCCAACATGGTTTCCTCTTTGCCCAACATAGGCCAATAAGCTTTGATATGTGCAAAGTTGTCCAAATAAATCCTGGAAACGGCAAAATTCCTCATATCCTCGGTTATCGGAACTTCGCCTACATGTGAGAGTTTGTTATTGGCCTTTTTGTATTTGAGCGGGATAAAAGCATTGAATCCTCCGGTTTGGTCTTGGAGTTCCCGTAAACGACTCATGTGGTCAATACGGTGCTTATAGGCTTCTACATGCCCGTATAATATGGTAGCATTTGAGGGAATACCGTTTTGATGAGCCAATTGATGCACTTTTAGCCATAGATCGGCACCTCCTTTGTCAGCGCAGATTTGTCTTCTTATTGTTTTATCAAAAATTTCCGCTCCGCCTCCCGGTATGGAATCCAATCCGTATGCTTTAAGTGTCCTTAGCCCTTCTTCCATGTCCATTTTAGCCTTTTTTATCATAAAATAGAGTTCAATGGCTGTAAAGGCTTTTACATGAATCCCCGGAAGTATTTTTTTTATTTCTCGTATTAGCTTACCATAAAAATGTACATCATGTTCGGGATGGACACCTCCGACAATATGTACTTCGGTAACATCCTTATTTTGGAATTGCCGGACTATATTAAGCATTTCTTCTATTGAATAGTCCCATGCATCGGTATCGTTTTTATCCCGGCGGTAGGAACAGAATTGGCATTTGTAGATACAGATGTTGGTGGGTTCTATGTGAAAGTTTTTATTGAAAAAGACTTTTTTTCCTGTTTTTTGTTCTTTGATATAAGAAGCAAGCAGCATTACATAAGGAAGAGGTGCCTTTTCAAATAATGCAAGTCCTTCTTCGTCGGTGATTCTGCGGCCGGAATACACTTTTTCGGCTATTTTTAGCAGAAACGAATCGGCAGTAAGTTTTTTTACTATTTCAAAATCAACTGGTTCCATTTTTATGCGGATTCTTTTAAAGCAATCGCAAATGTAGGGTAAATTTTAATATGTGGTGTTGAATATGTGTAATAGTATGTTTTTTCTATTCCGGGTATTTCACTCTTGTGTGATAGATATTTTGTAGCTTAATTTTAAGAACACTTTTGGCAGTAGATATGTCTTGCAAAGTAAGGGTGCTATTGTCAAACTGCTTATTTTTGAATTGCATATCAACGATTTTATCTACCAGCGATGCTATGGTTTCCGCTTTGTAGTCAGGCAAGCTGCGTGAAGCCGCTTCTACTGCGTCGCACATCATTAATATGGCTGTTTCTTTGCTGAAAGGTTTGGGTCCGGGATAGGTAAAGATGGTTTCGTCCGGTGTTGTGTCCGGATGTTGCTTTTTGAATTTGTGCAGGAAATATTCTACTTTGCCGGTACCGTGATGAGTGGTGATAAAATCTATTATTTGTGCGGGCAATTTGTTTTTCTTGGCCAATGTTACTCCTTGGGTAACATGTCCTATAATGATTCGGGCACTTTCTTCGGGAGCTAGATTTTCGTGCGGATTAAAATGTCCAAATTGGTTTTCGGTAAAAAATTCCGGGTTGTACAGTTTGCCGATGTCATGATACAATGCTCCTGTTTTGACCAGAAGGGCATTGGCTTTGATTTTGGTTGCTACATCATAGGCCAAATTGGCTACTTGAATGGAGTGTTGAAAGGTGCCGGGGGCTTCTTCCGATAGTCGTCGCAGCAAAGGTTTGTTGGTGTTTGACAATTCTATGAGTGATATGTCGGAAAGCAATCCGAAAGTTTTTTCTATGATGTAGATTAGTCCGTAAGAAAGAAGTAAAAATATGGAGCTCAGACCAAAAATAATAAAAGCAGACATTTTAAGACTTGCTACCGGGTTGCCTTGTATCAGGTTGAATGCGAGATAAATAAAAGAATAAGTAATGAAAGCAAAAAAGGCGGTTTTGACAAAATGACTTCTTGCCGTAAAAGTTCGCATCGAGAATACCACTATTATACCGGCCGATAAGTTGTATATCAAAAAT
>CAYMVE010000010.1:0-26562 GCA_964393715.1 uncultured Bacteroidales bacterium
CTGTAACAATCTATTTCCCATATGATTTTGCAAATGCTCCTCATGTAATAGTAACTGTAAGAGGAGGAGATTATTCCGATGTGTTTGCCGTAACTACCAGAAATATAACCACGAGCAATTTCCAAGTAAATATTTATAGAGTAGATAATTCCGGAGGAGGTTGGGCACAAAGCATTTATATAGATTGGATTGCTTGGGAATAAGATTATTTTAGTAAGGTGTCGATAAAAAGCGGCACCTCACATTTGTTTACAAAAAATTTAGTTAGTTCGAAAAAATTTTTTTTCTGTTAATTATTTTTTTTTTATATTTGCCAACTGAATAGCGTTTTTTATTAAAAATTAAATAAAATGAAGCAAAAACACATTTTAACCATTGCCGTTTTATTGTTGGTTTTCAACAATTTATCATTTTCCCAAAATGTATTTGTGAAAAATAAAGGCACTTTCGTCAAAGTCGGTTCTTCTATCCATGTGAAGATCAAAGGAACCATTATAAACGAAAATTACAACTCCACAGCAGGTCGTTTTTACAACGACGGAAACATTTTTGTGAGTGGCAACATTGTAAATGTCTCAACCGATTCCGTTTTTGATGTGAACAATACGGAAGGTAATGTGATTCTTAACGGTTCCGGTGTGCAACATTTCGAAGGGAACACCATAGCAATAGAAAATTTGTATTTGGCTAACACCAATGCAGACACCAACCTTTCCTTGCTGGGAAACGATCATGTAGTAACACACCAATTAACTTTCACATCCGGTAACAAAGTTGTTACCAACAACCACAAACTGGTTGTCACCAACACGGATACCGGAGCCATAGTAGGATACGACAATCAAAATTTTGTTTTTGGAACGCTTCGAAGATATATCGACGGCAACAACGGATATTATTTTTATCCCGTAGCCAAATCATTGTCCGGCACAGATTACCATCTGGCTGCCATTGACCCCAACTCATTGACCGGCACTGAATTTATCGATGTGTATTTTGGCGATTTGACAAACCATAACGATGCCGATTTGGTAGTTTCCGAATTGGGCACCCAATATTATGAAGTGGCGCACGAAGGTGTTTGGCACATAACACCGGACGCACAACCCACCGGAGGTTCTTATGATTTAAGGCTTTACATAGACAATATCGCAGGATTGAGCGATAACAAATTTGCCATACTTACTCGTCCGGAAAACTCAACAACCGCCGCAGACTGGACATGTGCTCCCTGTGGAATCGGTAATCCGGGACTCAGCCCTAATAACGGTGAAGGCCGCCTTGTTTCCGACGGATATGCCTTGCGTCACGGATATGACCATTTTTCGGAATTCGGCATTGGCAAACTTGGCTGTGTAAATGTAGATTTAGGTCCCGCAGACACCATCTTGTGTGCAGGCAATGATTTGACACTATATCCCGGCCATTATGTATCATACACATGGTCAACCGGTTCTACCGACAGCACCATAAATGTTACGACATCCGGAATATATTCCGTAACAGTTACCGACGACATGGGCTGCATCACCTCCGACTCCATAAATGTAACCATATCTACCCCAATCAATATTACCTCGGTAGTTGACACTCCTACATGTACAACAAACGGAACCATAGACCTGACGGTAAACGGAGGAATTGCTCCATATACTTACAATTGGAATACGGGAGACACCCAAGAAGATTTGTCGGATGTGATTCCCGGCACTTATTTTGTTACGGTAACAGACTCCGTAGGATGTTCCGCTACCGACACAATAGAAGTACCCAATGTTACCCCCAATATAGAAATAACCATTACCACCCAAAACAATGTTAGTTGTAACGGAGCAAGTGACGGTAGCATCGAAGTATCAGCCAACGGCGGACAAGAACCTTATTCGTATCAATGGAACACCGGCGACACCACCAATGCCATCAGCGGGCTAACAGCCGGAACTTATTCCGCAACCGTAACCGATGCAAACGGTTGTACAGCTTCTGCAACCATAGAAATTACACAACCCGATGCCATAGAAATCACATTTACAACCACGGATGTTACTTGCTATGGTGCAGGAAACGGTGAAGTAACAGCTAATGTAACCGGAGGAACAGCACCTTATGCCTATGCTTGGAATACAGGATCCACAAGCAATACCATAACCAATCTCGGCCCCGGACAATATGAAGTTACCATAACCGATAATAACGGTTGTACAGCAACGGCAACCGCGATAGTATCCGAACCAACCCCGATAAGAATCGAACAATCTATGACAGATCCCGTTTGCTATGGCGACGGTGCAACCATAACCATCTCAACGACAGGAGGTATGCCTCCGTACACCTATTCATGGAGCAACGGAGCCATTGATAGCACCATTCAAGTAACGGAAGGCACCTATTCCGTTACCGTAACCGACAACAACGGTTGCGACACCACCCTTACCGTAAGTGTAGATTACAATGGCTTAGAACCGCTTATTGTATCGGATACCGTAATTTCTCCCAATGGATATGAATTCGTCATAGATTTGACTGTCACCGGAGGAACAAGCCCTTACTCCTATTTATGGAATACCGGAGAAACCGTTGAAGACATTACCGCATCAATGAGTAATGAATATACGGTTACCGTAACGGACTTAAACGGATGTACCGCTTACGACACCATAGTTATTGATATTCCGCTCAAAATACCTACGGTATTTACTCCCAACGGAGACGGACATAACGACACTTGGAACATTCTTAATATCGGCACCTATGATGATGTAACCATAGAAATATATAACCGTTGGGGAAATAAAATATTTGAATTCCATGGAAACGGATTTGATTACGCCGACCCGCAAAATCAATGGGACGGAACCTACAATGGTAAGCTCGTTCCGTTTGGAGAATATTTGTTTATAGTAAACCTTAGCGGAGAAATATAAAAAGGTAAGGTCCAACTAAAATACTAATCAATGATTTTTCATCGGAAAAAAGCCGCCTCTAAGGTGGCTTTTTTATTTTTACCATTTACCTTCTATAAACCTCCTTTGCAAAAATTAACCGAGGAATAATCTTAAAAGCTTATTGCAGGAATTTATTTGAAAAAAAATTACTTATTTTGTTGCTCTAAATATTTTTAATATGGATTTTAAATCTACCGATAAAGAAAGTAAGTATTCCAGAATAGATCGATTTGACGATAAAACCGTTGAAAAATTGGAATACCATTACAAAGAAATACTTAAACTCATAGGAGAAGATCCCGAAAGAGAAGGATTGCTAAAAACACCTTTCAGAGTAGCCAAATCTATGCTATTTTTGACACAAGGTTACGAAATGAACCCCTGTCAAATATTGAACAGTGCCCTTTTTACCGACGACTACAAAGAAATGATTGTGGTTAAAGACATAGAATTTTATTCCATGTGTGAACATCACATGATTCCGTTTTTCGGCAAAGCCCATATAGCCTACATCCCTAACGGCAAGCTCACCGGACTGAGCAAAATTGCCAGAGTAGTAAATGCCTTTGCACGCAGACTTCAAATTCAAGAACGAATGACCACCCAAATCAAAGAATGTATTCAAGAAGCATTAAATCCGTTAGGAGTAGCCGTAGTAATCGAAGCTCAACATTTATGTATGCAAATGAGAGGGATTGAATCGCAAAATTCCGTAACAACCACATCGGATTTTACCGGAGCCTTTAAAAACGATGTTACGCGAAACGAATTTCTGAACCTGATAGGACATAAATTTCACTAAAAAATAAACAATATATGAAAAAAGCTTACATTTTTCCCGGACAAGGAGCTCAATTCCCGGGCATGGGAAAAGACCTTTACGAAAAGTTCGACCAAGCAAAAGAATTGTTTGAAAAAGCAAACGATATTTTGGGCTTCCGCATTACGGATATCATGTTCGAAGGATCGGAAGAAGACCTTAAACAAACCCAAGTTACCCAACCGGCCATTTTTATTCATTCTACCGTATTGGCCGAACTCATGGGGGAAGATTTCAAACCCGACATGGTAGCAGGACATTCTCTCGGAGAGTTTTCCGCATTGGTTGCCGCCAAAGCACTTACATTTGAAGACGGATTGCGTCTGGTAAGCAAAAGAGCTATAGCCATGCAAAAAGCCTGCGAATTACAGCCCTCCACTATGGCCGCAATCATCGGATTGGATCAACATGCTATCATAGACATTTGTCAAAATATAACCAAAGACGGAGAAACAGTTGTACCGGCTAATTTCAACAATCCTCAACAGATTGTTATCTCCGGAACAAAAAAAGGCATAGAAAGAGCCGTGGAAATGATGCAAGCTATGGGAGCTAAAAGAGCCGTTATACTCAATGTAAGCGGGGCTTTCCATTCCCCGTTAATGGAACCGGCAAGAATGGAACTTCAGGAAGCCATTGATGAAACCGACTTCAAACAACCTATTTGTCCTATTTACCAAAATGCCACGGCAGAACCCGCTACCCACCCCATGGATATAAAAATGAATCTGATTAGCCAACTAACGGCTCCGGTATTGTGGACCCAATCGGTGGAAAACATGATAAAAGACGGTGCCGAAGAATTTATAGAAGTAGGCCCCGGTAATGTTTTGCAAGGACTGGTCAAAAAAATCAATCGAAAAATGAAAACATCCGGAATTCAAACACTATAAAACCCAACAAATATGAATCGAATAGCAATAGCAGGCAACAAAGGAGACGGAGTGCGTTCCGACTGTTTTGTAACCTTAGAATTGAAATCTTCCGGCGGCATTGTCATCAACCTTAAAAGCAAAGTGGAAGCATTGTTCGGAAAAGATATAAAAAAGCAAGCATCCGAAATACTTGCCTTTTTTGACATCGAAAATGCAGAATTAACAATAGAAGACACCGGTGCACTCCCTTTCGTAATAGCGGCAAGAATAGAAGCCGCCGTAAAAAAACTTGTCAACACCGATAAATCGTTTTTGTTTGATATACTACCGGAAAACAAATATGCCACCGAAAAAGACCGTTTTAGATTCACCCGGTTGTATCTTCCGGGTAATACCCCAAAATTGATGTTAAATGCAGGCATTCACAAACCGGACGGTATCATATTGGACTTGGAAGATGCCGTAGCACCCGACAAAAAAGATGAAGCCCGTTTTTTGGTTAGAAATGCCCTCTGTCAAATCAATTTTTACGGTGCCGAAAGGATGGTCAGAATAAATCAAGGCAATCGCGGATTGGAAGATTTGGAATATGTTATCCCGTTTTATGTTAATATGATATTGATACCCAAGGTAGAGTCTGCCGAGAGAATTATGGAAGTTGATAAAAAGGTGAACGAGATAAAATCCCGATACGGACTGGATTATACCGTATGGTACATGCCCATATTGGAAAGTGCCTTGGGAGTAGAAAAAGCTTTTGAAATAGCTACAGCCTCTCCCAATGTGGCGGCAATGGCCATAGGACTGGAAGACTATACCGCAGACATAGGGGTACAACGCACTAACGAAGGTACGGAATCGTTATATGCCCGTATGCGCATGGTTAATGCTTGCAAAGCAGCCGGGATACAACCTATCGATTCTGTATTTTCCGATGTAGCCGACATGGAAGGTTTGCTGCAAAATGTCATTCGCTCAAAAGCATTAGGATTTGAAGGAATGGGATGTATCCACCCAAGACAAATAGCCGTAATAAAAGAAGGTTTCAAACCTGCCGAACAAGAACTGGAAAAAGCCAAAAAAATTATGGTAGCCTTCGAAAAAGCCAAACAAGAAGGCAAAGGTGTTATCTCATTAGGGACCAAAATGATAGACCCCCCAGTGGTTAAAAGAGCAGAAAAAACCATCGCTTTGGCATTACAATTTGGAATGCTAAAACCGGATTGGCTGGAAAAAGAAATAAATACTAACAATTAAAAAACAAGGATATGGATTTTGTAAAAAATGCAGCCGGACGAATAGTGCCGACCGAAATAAACGGCAAAGCACAAATACCGTTTAAAGGTGTCGGAAAACATATACCCGAAGGAAGAAAACATGCTCCCAAAATCCCAACTAACGCAAATTATCCGGATGACGGCAACAAATTGGTGCCCGGACTTAAAGAAGCTTTAATAAAAGCCGGATTGCGAGACGGAATGGTAATATCTACCCACCATCATTTCCGCAATGGAGATTTGGTTGCCAACCAAATATTTGCCATAGCCAAAGAATTGGGAGTAAAGGATTTAATATGGTTCCCTTCCGCTTCCTTTCCGTGCCATGAGCCTATCATTGAGTATTTGAAAGACGGCACCATTCATCACATAGAAGGCAGTATGAACGGCCCGTTGGGACGTTTCACATCCGAAGGTGGCATGCGAGGCGTCGGAATATTACGCTCTCACGGAGGAAGATATCAAGCCGTACAAGATGGTGAAGTCCAAATAGACATAGCGGTAATAGCCGCCGGATGTGCCGATCCGTTCGGTAATGCCAACGGATTGTACGGCCCCTCTGCAACGGGGTTGTTAGGATTTGCTTTGGCAGATTCCCAATACGCCGATAAAGTTATTGTGGTTACGGATAATTTAAGAGAGTTTCCATGTATCCCGTGGCAAATACACGGAAATTATGTGGACTATGTCGTACAAATGGATAAAATTGGAATTCCTGAAAAAATCTTGTCGGGGACTACCAAAATCACCAAAAGTCCGGACAGGCTCTATTTGGCAGAACTCACGGCTAAATTTTGCGAAGCCGCAGGTCTGATTAAAAACGGATTTTCCTTTCAGACAGGTGCCGGTGGAACTTCATTAGCCGTATCGTATTATTTCGACCAAATCATGAGGCGTGAAGGTATCAAAGCTCGCTTTGCCCGTGGCGGAAGCAATAAGTATATGGTAAAAATGTTGGAAGACGGCTTGGTTGACTACATTTTGGACGGTCAGACTTTTGACCTCGACGGTGTGCGATCCATGAGAGACAATCCCAATCATGTATGGACCAGCCCGTTTACCAGCTACAACTACCACAGCAAAGGAAATTTTGCCAGCATGGTGGATATTGTCATATTAGGGGCGACCGAAGTAGATGTACATTTCAACGGCAATGTGGTTACCCATTCCGACGGCTATTTGCTACACGGTATTGGCGGCTGGCAAAATGCCTTGTTCGGAAAAACCGTAATACTGCCCATCCCGTTGTTTAGAGACAGAATTCCGGTCATTGTTGATGAGGTAACCACCTTGGTAGGTCCCGGTGAATTAATAGATGTTATTGTTACCGAAAGGGGAATAGCCATAAATCCACGCCGGACAGATTTGATAGAAGCCACCAAAAACAGCGGATTACCCATCGTAGATATACATTATCTGAAAGAAGAAGCCGAAAAGATTTGCGGGAAACCCCAAAAACCGGAATTTACCGATAAAGTTGTAGCAGCTGTCAAATGGGTGGACGGAACAGTAATCGATGTAGTTAGACAAATTAAGAAATAATTTTTTGCATTTTTCTCAATGAAAACCGATGATAGAAAAAAAAATATTAATATTGCACTCAGTTTAATAACCTAAAAAACAATAGAACTATGGCACTTTTTATTAATGACGAATGTATTTCATGCGGCGCTTGTATCAGCGAATGTCCTAATACCGCAATTTATGATGCAGGAGAAACCTGGACACTGGCAGACGGTACCGCTCTGGACGATGACACCGAACATGATGCTATCTCCGATGATCATACTTACATCGTTCCGGACAAATGTACCGAATGTGTAGGATTCTATGATGAACCGCAATGTGTATCCGTATGCCCGGTAGATGCTATTCATCCGGATCCGAATCATGAAGAAAGCAAAGAAGATTTGCTGGCTAAGAAGCAAAAATTGCATGGCGAATAATAACTTTTAGGCTATTCATAAGGCCCAAAGGGTTGTCGGAAAGGCAACCCTTTGTTGTTTTTGAGCATGCAAAAAAATCTCCGGAAACAATTTTGCAATTAAAAAAAGTATTATCTTTGCAACGCTTTTTTACGGACGTGTAGCTCAATGGATAGAGCAACGGCCTTCTAAGCCGTAGGTTGCAGGTTCGAGTCCTGCCACGTTCACAGGCATTTTTTGTAAAACTCAAAAAAAGAAAAAAATGAAAAAGGGAATACATCCGGAAAATTACAGATTGGTGGTTTTTAAAGACATTTCAAACGGATACACTTTTATTACCAGATCCACAGCAAAAACAAAAGAAACCATCGAAATAGACGGCGTAGAATATCCGTTGGTTAAAGTTGAAATCTCTAATACTTCTCATCCCTTCTACACAGGTAAGATGAAACTTGTGGACTCCGCCGGTAGAGTTGATAAATTTTACAATAGGTACAAAAATTACAAGAGGAAATAAAAACGGAAAGCTTTTTATTTTTATCAAGAGAGGCTGTCCGGCAAAGGGCAGCCTTTTTTGCTATATGCCTTCTATCCCAACCAACCTTCTTTATCGAGACTACGGTATTGTATAGCCTCTGCTATATGATGTGATTTTATCTTTTCACTTTTGTCCATATCGGCAATAGTGCGTGAAACTTTTAGGATACGGTCGTAAGCTCTGGCAGAAAGTCCCAATTTCTCTATGGCCGTTTTCAAGAGATTTTTACTTTGAGTATCCAGTTTGCAAAATTGCTGAAGCAATTGAGGTGTCATCTGCGAATTGGTATATATGCCCGGATAATCCTTGAAACGTTCTTCTTGAATTTTCCGTGCTTCAATTACGCGTTTTCGTATTTGTTCACTCTTTTCGCCTTTGGCTTCCGAGCTCAACTTATCAAAAGACACCGGAATAACCTCCAAATGGATGTCTATCCTGTCCAATAACGGACCTGACAATTTATTCAAATAGCGTTGTATTTGTCCAATGGAACATACACACGCCTTTTCGGGATGGTTATAGTAGCCGCACGGACACGGATTCATAGCAGCTACCAACATAAAGTTGGCCGGATATTGTACGGTATATCTCGACCTTGAAATCGTTATTATCCTATCCTCCAAAGGTTGCCGCAACACTTCCAGAACATTGCGCTTAAACTCCGGCAATTCATCCAAAAACAATATTCCGTTATGGGCTAACGACACCTCGCCAGGTTGCGGATGTACCCCGCCACCTATCAAAGCTACATCCGATATGGTGTGATGCGGAGCTCTAAAAGGCCGTTCGGTCATTAACGAAATACCTTTGTCTATTTTACCAGCCACAGAATGAATTTTGGTAGTTTCCAGAGCCTCTCCAAGCGTAAGAGGAGGTAATATTGAAGGCATTCTTCGCGCCAGCATGGTCTTACCCGACCCGGGCGAACCTATCATAACAATATTGTGTCCGCCGGATGCAGCAACTTCCAAGGCTCTTTTTACATTTTCCTGACCTTTGACATCGGAAAAATCAAAGGGATAGTTGCTTAAATTTTTGTAAAAAAGTTCGCGCGTATTGATTTGATAGGGAGACAATTTACTATCACCTCGCAAAAAGTCAACCACTTCATTAATGTGTGTCACACCGTAAACATCCAAATCGTTTACTACGGCAGCTTCATCCACATTTTCCAAAGGCACAAAAAATCCTTTGAATTTTTGTTTACGGGCTTCTATCGCGATAGGCAATGCACCTTTTATCGGCTTTATGGTTCCATCAAGCGACAACTCCCCCATTATCACATATTCTGCCAGCAATTCGGCCGGCACCAATCCCGAAGCTCCCAATATCCCCATAGCAATAGTGAGGTCATAAGCCGACCCTTCTTTCCGGATATCGGCCGGTGCCATATTTATCACAATTTTTTTGCGGGGTATATCGTACCCGTTGGTTTTTAATGCGGAATCTATCCGTTGTTGGCTTTCTTTTACGGCATTGTCAGGAAGTCCTACCAAATAAAAATTGATTCCTTGCGTAATGTTTACCTCTACCGTAATAAGCGTGGCATCAATGCCGACCACTGCCGCTCCGTAAGTTTTTACCAACATTTGTCAAAGATTTTCTTCTATGTACTGGATAAGAGAATGAATTATTTTTATGTGCACCTCTTGTATCCTGTCGGAATATCCGGAATGGGGCACCCGGATTTCCACATCAGCCCATTCTTTTAATTGACCGCCATCTTTACCGGTAAGAGCTACCACCTTCATATTTTTATTTTTGGCAACCTTAGCAGCATTAAGCACATTAGGACTATTCCCGCTTGTACTTATTGCCAACAATACATCACCTTCATTCCCCATGGTCTCTACAAACCGGGCAAACACCTTGTCGTATCCGTAATCGTTGGCTGCACAGGTTATATAGGATGGGTCACTGATAGCCAAGGCTTTTATTCCTGCCCTCTCTTCTCTGAATTTACCTGTGAGTTCTTCGGCAAAATGCATGGCATCGCTCATAGAACCTCCGTTGCCGCAACTTATTATTTTCCCGCCTTTTGACAATGCTTTCAGCATTGTATCACCAGCTTCTACAAGTTTACCAAATCCTTGTTCCATAAATCGATTAAGTACCGTAGCAGCTTCTTCAAATGTTATTTTGAATAGATGTGTTTTATCTTTGTTTGACATGCTCAAAATGTTTTTGTATTGCATAAAAAATAATTATAACCACTAGAAAGTTCAATATCAACGATTCCGGGGAAATGTCACTACCAATAGCATCCATTTTGTCTTGCCAACCTTCGGGTAATGTATGAGACACAAACACCCCGTAAAAATTATTTATGAAATGAGCGGTAATCGACACCCATATATTGCGACTCCAATAGAACAAATAGCCCAGCACGATCCCCAAATAAAATCGGGGCAAAAAGGTAAGAAACTGAAAATGGACAAGACTAAAAACAAAAGCTGTAAGGATAATTGCCACATGTATGTTCCTGAGCATTTTATGCAGTATCTGCTGCAATACTCCTCTGAAAAAAAATTCTTCGGCTATGGCTGGTACAATGGCTATTACCAGCGTATCGAGTACCAATCCGCCCAATCCTTTGTTGGCACTCAGCAATATTTTCACCAGATGGTCGGCTGCATCTTGTTGAGCCTCCAGATAAGCTAGCACCTCCGGAGAAAACGGCAACATCTTATTGATCTGCACCAGCGTATTTACAAACGGAATGGAAATAGTAACAAACAAAAAAACAATAAAAAGCGTAGAAATACGGATTTTTCCTTGGGGGAAAAATGCAGGAGGCGTAACACCTGAAAAATACGGAAAAAGCAAGGCGGGCAGAAGAAAAATAATCAGAGATTGAAGAAGTTGCAAACTTTTAATAAAGACCGGATACTCTTTGGCTAATTGGATAATATTGGATATTTCCGCTAAGTTCCCCGTTTTTAGGTATAATGCCAACAATAAGATTCCTTGGGCCAAAACGAAGAACAGTGTAGCTATAAAAATAAACCTAGCCAGCAATCCGCTGCTTTTTTCAGGTGGAGCAAACATCATTTATTCTTCTTCAAATTTATATCCTATGCCTTTGATTGTTTTAATGGCTTGATCGCCTATTTTTTGCCTCAACTTTCGTATATACACATCAATTGTTCTGTCCGAAACAATGATATCTTCTTTTCCCCAGATATTGTGAAAAATCGTTTCCCGTTTTACTATTTTGTTTTTGTTTTCGAGTAATAGCATCAACAATTCGTATTCTTTTTTGGGTAAAAGTATTCTTTCCCCGTTTTCAAACAATATTGACATTGTTTCTTTTTCCAGTTTGAATTTTTTGGTATATAGCGTCTCTTCCGACATTTTCAACCTGTTTTTTATGCGTGCAATAAGTACTTTTAGTTTGATAGGTTTGTTCACAAAATCGTCACAACCTGTTTCCAGGGCTTCAATTTGCACGGTATCCTGCGATATGGCGGTAAGGGCAATTATTTTGACAGAAGAAAGCGAAGGCTCAGTCTTCAATTGCTTACAAAGATCGATTCCATAAATTTTGGGAAGCATGATATCAAGCAATATAAGGTCGGGAATGTGCTTCAAAGCCTTTTCGTATGCTTCTTGTCCGTCTGCAGCGGTTATAGTTTCGAAACCTTCTTTTTTCAGATTATACTCCAAGAAAGTACGAATATCCTCTTCGTCGTCCACTATTAAAATTTTCTTTTTCATACCGTATATTTATTCTACTTCCGTTTGTACCAATAGTTCCAACGAAGGTACATCTTCTATTTCGGTATTGTTCATCAGTTGCACCGAAGCCCCCGTACCGCTTGGGGAAGTATAATTCCACAGCAAAACTTTATCAGAAAGTTTCACGGGTGATCCGTATTTTTTAGTCATCAGTTTGGTTATTTTCGTTTGTAGCGTATCAATGGCCGCAATGGCTTTTGCAGTATCCGGATTTTTTACTTGTACGGAAATATCGGCAGAATATAATCCCTTCTCGTCAAAACTGTATGCAATTTCAATGTTTGCATACTTTTCGGGCAAAGAAATACGGTACAGCAAATAGTCGTCGGCTACGGAATCTGGCTTTTCGCTTTCCATTTTTTTCACGCTCTCCAAGTCGGAATTAAGAGTTATCCCTCTTATATCACCCTCGGAAGATTTCATCACGGAAGTAAACAATGTTTGCGGATTGCTTTTGTTGCAACTTTCTAATGTGGTCAACAGTAATCCTGCCGCCAGCAATAATACAAAAACGAAAAATGGGTTTTGTCTCATAATTTTCTAAAATTTTAAATCCAAATACAGCCTAATACCAAATTTATTTACACCGGGATAATCTAATTGTGTCAAACGCCATACAAAATTCACGCTTATAAATTTAAAAATATTTTCAATACCGACTCCTGCTTCCGAATAAAAATTTTTGGAAAAAAGAGGCAACGGTTTGTCGCTTACCATAAAGTAATGGGAATAAGAAGGCCACGGCATCATTTGCAGATTTTCCGGAGACACTTTCCCCTCAAGGAATTTTGTCCATGCTACCGTTCTCAATTTCAGTTTTTTAATAAAAGGAATTTTATTGAGGAAAAAACCGTCAAAATAATGGAAGTAGGTAACACTAAAATATTCGTCGCTTATAAATTCGTAATAATTCATCATATTAAATGCAGACTTATCAAGATAATAGGTTTCGTTACCTTCGTGAATTTTCAACAAAGGAAAGGGTAAAGTTCCCCGCACCAAACCGTAATCCACATACACTCTTCCGTGTCCAACAGGATATAACCCTACTTTGTACTTGGCTTTTACTTGAAATTTTTCATAAGAAAAATCACTCAACAACAGGTCCTTGATGCCTTTAGTAAAATAAAAATCAAAAGTAGGGTATTTGCTCCCCAGACTAATTCTCTTAAATTTTCCCAAGACAAACTTTTCCTTTATTGCCAAGTGCATGTTTAAAGTGAGGTCGGTCGTCTGCAAATAGGGATAATACACTTGTTCGTTTCCTCGATTCACATAAAAATCTATACCGGGTACAGGATACAGTTTGCGGTTGTTTACAATAAACGATGTGGAAATTCCCGGAGTCCATTCATGCGTATATTCCCCTTCGTATTCTTCCACAATAGAAAGCTTGTCTATCGGATGCCGTGTCAATGCCGAACTTAATAAATTGTTACCAATAATCGTTGCAAAACGCCCCTGTCCCAACTGCTCCAAATCATTCTTGTAAGACAGAGTAAAAACCCGCCAAGGCATTTTGTTGAAATAATAAGAAGCCGTAATCCCTCCTTTTATCCTATCATCATTGAGACCGTACGCCAAATAAGGTTGAAGTCTTATTTTCTTTGAAAATTTGTCATTTGTGCGTCCTCCCATCCGAAACCTTGCACCCTCTATTTTATTGAAGCTCACCATTTTGAAATAAGGCCCCCATTCAAAAGGTCCGGTCACATAATAACCGGCAATCACCGTATTGATAATGTCATAGTAAGTTCTGAAAATGGGAAGTCTTTTGATGGTATCTACCATAAAATAGATTTGTTTTTCTTTTTCCGAAAGTTTTTCCGGCCTAATAGAGTCCCAATAAGCTTCGGTTTTCTTCGATGCATCTTTTTCCACATTGACATCACTCATGCTACCGTAAAATTCCGGAGGATGCGGTTGGTTAATTTTAATGTTGGAATAAATAGTTGTTTTTTTACCGAAAAATCCCATTGCACTCTTCGGATCTTCCACTATATTGAAATCTACCACAATGTATTCCCTTTTTAACATCATGTGGTTTTGCACTTTTGTAAATTCTTGTTCGATCTTCAAATTGTTTACAAAATTGAGGTTTACATGTGAGGCTACTTGAAAATTGAGCTTGGTGAGGGCAAAGGTTTTGTCTTGTATCCAAAAATCACCGTTAAACACATAATCTTCTTTTATTTTCGGTTCAAAACCGATATGAAAATAGGTGGTGTCGTTCCGTTTGATGCTATCCAGAATAAAATATTTATAATATATTTTTCCGACAAACGATATAGGGCTGATAAACCCTTTGTCCAGCAATTTAATATACCGCTCCCAAACATTTATATCGGCATACATGTTTCCGAGAAATTGATTGACACTCTCATTGGTAATCCCCGAAATTTTGGATGCTTTTATAATTTCCAGTTTTTTCGGAGGCGTTTTACGGTAATAAAATTTAGAATGCGTTTCTATCAGCATAAAAGGCAAATATACCGATCCGTTTACTGTTGAAGTATCCACATAGTCAAAAATAAATTGAAAAGGTTTAAGGATTTTTTTCTTTCTAAATTTGTCCGTAATATTATTTAAGTCAAACTCTACTTTTGTATAAACATTATATTCGTAATAATCGAGAGAATTTTTGTCGTTTTCGCGACGATGTGCCCGCATACTGTCCACCAACATTGACGCCACAGTCTTTTTCTTCTTTTTCGTCTTTACCACAATTTCGTTCAATGCCACCACATTGGGTTGCATATCAAAATTGATTGTTTGAAATTTTCCGGAAATTATTTTTTTCGTTTGGGTTTTGTAGCCTACCACCATACATTGAATACTATCAGCCTTGGTGTTGGTTTCAATACTGTATTTTCCATCCAAGTTCGATATGGTCCCCACGCTGGTATTTTTCAGTACAATATTAGCAAAAGGAATAGGCTCTCCGGTTTTGGTATCGGTTACTTTACCGAATATTTTGGTAATAGATTGGCTATAAGTCGCTGTTACCCCCAAAAGCAATAAAATAGTACTTATGTAATGTAACTTATACATTCAGGTTTAGTGAAATTTTTTGAATTGAGGATTTGGTTTTCTTTTTCCGTTTTTATCCCATGAAATTTGCCTGATATTTTTATCTTCAACAAAGTATATTTCGGATTTTTTGTTTCCATTGGGATAATAATAAACGGTTTTTCCGTTCTTCTTTCCTTTTTTGTATATCGAAGTTCTCTTTAACTTTCCATTAGGATAATACCATTTCCACTCTCCTTCCCGTAATCCGCTCACCACTTCACCTTCAATGGCAACTTGCCCGTTATCATAAAGTTTCTTTACATTACCGGTATAGGGCTTACCATCCAACAATAATGTTTTCCAATCTTTTTCCAATTTGTCGTAATCTACGGTTTTTTGGGCACTCACATGGATAGATAATAATCCTGCTACTACAATAGCAACAAAAGTTCTCATTTTCCTTGCCAAATTTTAATGGCAAATTTACATTAAAAATCAATAACCAACCAAGAAAAAGTTTGGGTTTCCCAAAATACTGAAATTTGGGGGTTAATTTTAAAAAGTTTTCTGTTTTTTTGTAAAAATAAGAAAAGATTTACAGGCATAAGTCATAAACCATCTACTGTCAATAATTATTTCTGTCCACAAAATATCTCCGAACAATAAATCTTACCGGATATTTGGAAGCAAGAAACCCTATAACCATTACCGTAACGAACACCCACACTACATCAAAAGCATCCAACCTTACAGGATACGCATCCACAATAAAATTACCGCTCCCGTTCCCTGAATAAAGTTTAATTAATCCGAATTGCTCCTGCAAGCGTACAAACCCTGCTCCCAGCAATAAGCCGGCTACACTGCCTACTAAGGCAATCAACAATCCTTCCGTAAAAAATATACGCTTGATGGTAGCCGTAGTCATACCTAAACTGTAGAATGTGCGTATATCCTGCTTTTTCTCAATAATAAGCATAGATAACGATCCAATAAGCGTAAAGGATGCTATCACAGTAATTAATGTAAGAATAAGGTAAGTTATCATCTTCTCCGATTTCAAAATCTTATAAATAAACTTATGCTGCTCCAGCCTGTCTTTTATAACAACTTGGTTCCCTAACACATCTTCTATTTCTTTCTTTAATTTTTCTCTTCCCACTGTATTTGTCAAAGCCATCTCAAGCGATGACACTTCATTTTTATACTGCAACAATTGGCAGGCAAAATCGAACGGAACAATCACATAATCGTCTATCTCCGGCTCTACCGAAAAGATACCGGTTGCAAACAAAGGCTTTTTCACAAAGGCTTTTTCCGGATTGATAACAACCTTTTTAGTCCGCTTTGGAGCATAAATCACAAGCGGAGTAATAAAATTCACTTGTACAGACAATGCCGCCGCAACATTTTGCCCCACCACAGCCACGGGATATCCGTTTGCTTGTAGCTTATAAGTTCCGGAAGTTATCATCGTATCAATACCGTTCAGACATGAAAAGTTTCCCGCTACCCCTTTTAATCGTGCAGGATGATAGACTTCTCCGTATTTTACCAAAACATTTTCTTCAACAACAGGTACTACACATTTTATCCCGTCCAATTCTAACAGCCGAGCATAAGTAACAGAATCCAAAGGAAAGGTTTTCCCCTTTTCGGGCAATACTTTCAAATCGGGATCAAAGGAATTGTATCGGGAAATTATCAAGTCTTCCAACCCGTTAAAAATGGAAAGGATGATAAGTAACGCAGCCGTACCGATGGCTATTCCTACTATACTTATCAAAGAAATCAAATTGATAACATTCGTCGATTTTTTCGACAACAAATAATGGCTTGCTATAAAAACTTCAAGTCTCACGGCTTTAGAAAGATTAACCGTCTTTGAGCAACTCGTCTATGCGTTGCATTTGATCAAAGGAATCATCTATAAAAAACTGCAATTCGGGAATTTTTCTGATGTTACGGATTTTTTGTCCCAACAGTTTTCTTATGTACTTCTTATTCGCCTCAAAATAAGCCAAAATTTCCTGCCTTTTTTCCACCGGAAAAATACTCAAATAAATTCTGGCAATAGACAAATCCGGTGTTACTTTCACAAAAGTAACACTTACCAGATTATCTCCGGTCAGTACATCCTTTTCTTTAATAAGGATTTCCCCCATTGCCCTTAAAATCAGGCTTTCTATTCTATTGATTCTTATTGGCTTCATTTTCTTGATTGGCTAACTTCTCGGAAAGTTCTTTCACCATTTTTTCCAACTCGTACACTTGTTTTTGCAATTCGGGCAACTTACGATATACCACATAAGAACGTTGATACTGACGGGCATGATAAGCCGGAGAACCTTGGAGTATTTCCCCCTTGTTTTTCACGGTCTTTTCCACTCCCGATTGGGCGGCCACTTTCACTTCGTCTGCAATGGTAATATGCCCCACAAAACCTGCCTGCCCCCCTATCATACAATACTTACCCAATTTGGTCGAACCGGATATACCGGTCTGTGCCGCAATAACGGTATGCTC
This sequence comes from uncultured Bacteroidales bacterium, assembly GCA_964393715.1. Classification (GTDB taxonomy): domain Bacteria; phylum Bacteroidota; class Bacteroidia; order Bacteroidales; family JALTDM01; genus JALTDM01. The sequence continues at coordinate 17,657 of CAYMVE010000010.1, forward strand.
TCCTATCTCTACATTGTGAGCCACCTGTATCAGATTGTCCAGTTTCACCCCTTTTCTTATGATAGTAGAACCGAGCGTCGCCCTGTCTATGGTAGTATTTGCCCCTATTTCCACATTATCTTCTATAATCACATTGCCAATTTGATACACCTTTTCATAACTACTTCCTTGCGGAGCAAAACCAAATCCGTCACTCCCTATAATCACACCGGAATGTATAGTACAATTTTTTCCAATCACGCAATCATGATACACCTTTACTCCGGGACGAATGACCGTACCGTCGCCAATCTTTACATTATCACCGATATAAACTTGCGGATAAATTTTAACATCGTTCCCTATTTCAACATTTTTGCCAATATAAGTAAAAGCCCCTATGTAAACATCTTTTCCGTACTTTGCCGTTTCGTCGATAAACGAAGGTTCTTCTATCCCATTTTTTTTAGCAGAAAACACGGCATCGTACAACTTCAACAACGAAGCAAAAGCCTGATAAGCATTTTCAACTTTAATCAAGGTCGGCTTTATTTTATCCCTGTCGGGATAATCTTTATCCACAATCACTATGCTCGCATTCGTTTCATATAAATACGGTGTATATTTGGGATTGGCCAAAAAACTTAACGACCCTTCCCTGCCTTCTTCTATCTTCGAAAATGAATCTACTACAACATCAGGATTGCCGATGATTTCCCCATTCAAATATTCGGCTATTCTTTTTGCTGAAAACTTCATTAATAAACTTTTTTGCAAAGGTAATAATTTTAATCCAAAGAAAATGCGATTATTTGGCTAATCTTACCGACACAGTCGCCCCCGAGCGTATTTCAACGGTTTTCCTTATCGTCATAATCGTTTCATGCACATTACGAGGTCTGTAAATCACCGTATAAGTTCCGGGCTGCAAAGTAAAATTCTGAAACATATTGTTGTCATTCAAATTACACACCCAAATCATATCGTTATCCTTATTCTGGTATATGGCCCCATAACCGGGAGACGGCAATTTCACAGACAATATACCGGGTTTGGCTACCTTAACAGTGGTTGTATGACTCTGTAAAATCCTCACTTCACTTACAATACGCGGTAGGGTCAATATTTCTATTTCATACTTGCCGGTCAGGTATCTTTCCGTAGAATTGGCATCTTGTACATTCAAAGTAGGTGCTCCGGCTTTTTTACGAATAATAACCTTCAAATCTTTATGCAACTGTTTGTCGGCTTCTATCCTCAAATATCCTTGCGGTGCATCTATTCCAACAATTTTATGTTTGCCCGGAACAAGACTGAAGGTATCCGAATAAACGGGAGGTATCGTGTTTACTTTGATTTTGTATTTGTACATCGGACTCAATATCAAAGTATCGGGATTACCTTTGGCATTCATGGTATGCACAAAGGAATATTTTATCCTTTGGTGCTCATCATAAAAAATCATAGGCACATTGGTTTCGGTCGGATTACCATTTTTGTCCAATAAATTCACTTGCATCGAAGTATTATTAAGAGCCTGCGATATCACGATCCCCAAAACTTCTTCAAATCTTTTCTCGTCTTTGGCATCATAATAATTACCGACACATTCAAAAGTCTTCTTGAAATTCTCATCCAAACCTATACCTATTACAAAAGGTTTCAATACTATTCCCTCTTGCTGCAAGGCCAAAGACACTTTACACGGGTCACCGTCACAAGCCTCTATACCATCGGTAATAAGAATAATTACATTCCTGCAATAGTCACAATCGGGAAAATCTTCGGCGGCCAATTCCAAAGAATGAGCAATCGGAGTGGTACCCTTGGGTTGCAAATTACGCAATACACTTATTATTTTGTCGGCATTGTTTTCTCCGAAAGGAACTTCCAATTTGGTGTCGTCACAATCTTGCGGCGGCACATAACTTTGGTGTCCGTAAACCCTTAAAGCAAGCTGAACATTAGGAACATAGCGCAAACTATCCACCATGCGTGACAATAATTTTTTCGCCACATATATCTTCGTATGCTTTTCCCATTTACCCAACATACTTTGCGAAGCATCAAAAATGAATAAAATTCTGGTCAGCGTTTTCTTTTGTCCGTACGCCTGTGAATACGAAACGGAAGGCAAACACAGCAACCATGCAGCCAATATGAATATAACCCTTTTGTACAAACTCATTTTTGTCCGTTTTAACACTGCAAAAATAAATCTTTTATTGCCCACATAGATTTATAGTATGATTATTTTAGAAAAAACAAACACCACAAAGCACAAATCTCCTTCTCAAAAAACCACCACATAATGGTATTGCTCGTAAGCGAAAATTGATATACCTTTGCAGGAAAATTTTGTAGAAATGAGTAATTTAATTAAAATAAAATTTCCCGACGGAACGGAAAAAGAATTTCCCAAAGGAATAACAGGACTTGAAATAGCCAAATCATTAAGCCATAAATTGGCGAAAGAAGCATTGGCAATAACGGTAAATGGCAAGTTACAAGACTTGACGTTACCCATAAACGAAAATGCCGAAATAAAAATCCACACATGGGAAGACGAAGAAGGACGCGAAGCATTTTGGCACTCTTCCGCACACCTTATGGCAGAAGCACTCGAAGCTCTATATCCGGGCATCAAATTTGGTATTGGACCGGCCATAGAAAACGGTTTTTATTATGATGTGGAATTACCGGAAAATGCTACCATCTCCGAAAAAGACTTCCCGAAAATAGAAAAGAAAATAATAGAATTGGCAAGACGAAAAGTGCCGTATGTAAGAAAAGAAGTGAGCAAAACCGATGCCTTAAAATATTTTACCGAAAAAAACGACCCGTACAAAATAGAACTAATCAACGACTTGGAAGACGGCACCATAACATTTTACACACAAGGTAATTTTACCGATTTATGTAGAGGGCCACACATCCCGGACACCGGACTTATCAAAGCGGTGAAATTATTAAATATTGCAGGTGCATACTGGCGCGGCAACGAAAAAAACAAACAATTGACCCGTATATACGGCATTACCTTCCCCAAACAAAAACTTCTGGACGAATATCTAACCTTGCTGGAAGAAGCCAAAAAACGAGACCACAGAAAACTGGGCAAAGAACTGGAACTTTTCATGTTTTCCAACAAGGTGGGACAAGGATTACCCATCTGGCTGCCCAAAGGAGCACTGTTGAGAGAAATCTTGGAAAACTTCCTGAAAAAAATTCAAAAACAATATGGGTACCAACAAGTAATCACTCCACACATAGGACAAAAAGAACTCTATGTAACATCCGGACATTATGCCAAATACGGAGAAAGTTCATTCAGACCGATAAAAACCCCCAACGAAAATGAAGAATTCTTACTAAAACCGATGAACTGCCCTCATCACTGCGAAATATACAAATACAAACCCCGCTCATATAAAGACTTACCCTTACGACTTGCAGAATTCGGAACAGTTTACAGATACGAGCAAAGCGGAGAACTGCACGGACTCACACGCGTCCGGGGATTTACACAAGACGATGCCCATATTTTCTGTCGCCCCGACCAATTAAAAGAAGAATTCGAAAAGGTAATCGATATAATTCTTTACATCTTCAAAGTACTGGGATTCAAAGATTATATGGCACAAATATCATTACGAGACCCCGAAAACAAAGAAAAATACATAGGAAGCGACGAAAACTGGGAAAAGGCCGAAAAAGCCATTAAAGAAGCCTGCGAAGAAAAAGGACTAAAAGCAAAAGTAGAACTCGGAGAAGCTGCATTTTACGGGCCTAAGCTCGACTTCATGGTAAAAGATGCATTGGGACGCAAATGGCAATTGGGCACCATTCAAGTAGATTACAACCTCCCCGAAAGATTCGACTTGGAATACACCGGTAGCGACGGAAACAAGCACAGGCCCATAATGATACACCGGGCGCCTTTTGGTTCTATGGAAAGATTCGTAGCCTTACTTTTGGAAACAACCGGAGGAGAATTACCATTATGGTTAGCACCGGAACAAGCCATAGTACTCCCGATAAGCGACAAGTTTATGGATTACGCCCAAAAAGTTGTTGACCAATTAAACGAAAACCAAATAAGAGTAACACTTGATGACAGAAACGAAAAAATAGGAAAAAAAATCAGAGAAGCCGAATTGAAAAAAATCCCCTATCTCCTAATCGTAGGCGAAAAAGAACAAGAAACAAAAACCGTATCGGTAAGACGCCATAAAGAAGGAGACAAAGGAGTAATGACCTTAAAAGATTTTACCAACCGGCTAAACGAAGAAATTAAAAAAGAATTATCCGTATAATTATTGCCGTATATTTGGAAAAATACTATTACTTTTGCAAAACAAAAAATAAAAGGAGGGCTTAAAAATAGACAGAAAAAGAAGAAAATTCGGGAGAAGAGAACAAGGTCCGACATTTAAAATCAATGAAGAAATTAAGGCTCCCGAAGTCAGAGTAGTTGCCGAAGACCTGGAAGAAAGCGTAATCGTACCCATTGAACAGGCACTAAAAATGGCAGAAGAAAGAGAGTTGGACCTGGTGGAAATTGCCCCCACGGCAAAACCACCCGTGTGTAAAATCATAGACTATCAACGATTTCTTTACGAACAAAAGAAAAAAGAAAAAGAAAAAAAAGCCAAAGCAGCCAAAGTAGTAGTAAAAGAAATTCGTTTCGGACCCAATACCGACGAACACGACTACAACTTTAAGCTAAAACATGCACAAAACTTCCTGGAAGAAGGTAACAAAGTAAAAGCCACCGTTTTCTTCCGAGGCAGAACAATTATATATAAAGACAGAGGCAGGGAATTGTTACAAAAACTTGCCGAAGACTTGGAAGAATTGGGCAAAGTAGAAAAAACACCTACTATGGAAGGAAGAAGAATGACCATGATTATTGCCCCTAAAAAGAGTAAGAGAAAATAAAATATTGCCATACAAAAATAAAATTGTAATTTTGCAAAAATTTTTTGTAACCCGATAAAAAGGAGGAGAAGGAAATGCCTAAGATGAAAACGAAATCCGGTGCAAAGAAAAGATTCAAAATAACAGGCACCGGAAAAATCAAGAGAAAACACGCCTACAAAAGCCACATCTTGACAAAGAAAACCAAAAAAAGAAAAAGAAACTTAACAAAATTTAGTGTGGTTCACAAATCCAATTTGGAAGGCGTAAAAAGAATGTTGTCTATTAAGTAATTCATTGTTTAACCGTGGTTTTACAAGCATCAAGTTTTCTTTCGGTGGAAAGAAACGCTTGTAGCCCAAAAATCAAAAAGCTATGCCAAGATCAGTAAATCATGTAGCAAGCAGGAAAAGAAGAAAAAAAGTCCTGAAACAAACCAAAGGCTACTTTTTGTCCAGAAAAAATGTTTGGACCGTCGCCAAAAATGCCCACGAAAAAGCCATGCAATATGCTTATGTGGGTAGAAAAGTAAAAAAACGAGACTACCGAAAACTTTGGATTCAAAGAATCAATGCAGCAGCACGCATGCATGGGATGTCTTATTCCGTTTTCATCGGGAAATTGAAAAAAGCAGGAGTAGAACTCAACAGAAAAGTTTTAGCCGATTTGGCTATGAATCATCCCGAAGCATTCAAGGCAATTGTTGACAAAGTAAAAAATGCTTAACGAATTTTTCCTTTGATTCAAATAAAAAAGCCGCCATTTAGCGGCGGCTTTTTTATTTTTTAGTGAAACTTTTCGTATCTTTGTTCGTATAAGTTAATTGACAATTAAATAAAAAACTGTTTTTATGAAAAAAATTATTCTTTTGGCAATAGTGTGGTTTACAGCAGTCAACACCTACTCGCAATCATTTACTGTATATAGCGACGAACAAGCCTCTAACCAGATTCTAAACAGCGACACAATTATCGTAAATGCAGATTCGGCAGGACAAGTAACTTTTGACTTTTTCGGATATATAAAAAACAACAACCCAACATCATTGAACCTCCACATAGAAATTCAAAAAATGTATGTCTCGGAAGATAACATAGTACAGTTATGTTTCGGAGGTGTTTGCTATACCACATTATTCTGCGACGGAACAATTGACGGATCCGCTATAGGAGAACTACATATTACTTTATATTACACGGCAAACGACACAACAGCCAATCTCATCAAAGTAACGGTAACCGACGGGAGTAAAGCGGACACTTCTGTCTTTTATGTAAAATACCAGCCACAAAACACATCGGCTATAGCAACCGTGAAACCTCAAACGATTTACTTCTCAAAACCCTATCCCAATCCCGCAGACGCATTTGTAAGATTCTCTTACAACATCCCGTCGGAGCAAGACGGCATACTCACTGTTTACAGTATTCTGGGTGATAAAATAGAAACGAAAAAAATAAATTCCGGAAAACAATCTTTATCCATAAACACATCCGCCTACAAAACCGGGTATTACATATATATTTTGGAGATAAACAATAAAAAAGTGATTACGGACAGGTTCTTAGTTCGACACTAAAAAGGCACCTATATCACTATTAAATGAGAGGAGATAGAGTTGTGGGGAATGTGTCCCAACAACCTTTTCCTTTATCTTACAAGATTTATTTTCTTTGATATAAACAACACTGCCAGTCTTATACCACCCAACAATTTTCACCATGAAAATTTACACATTGGTCAATAAATAGACTTTATTCACGAACAAATTTATTCTTTTTGCAACCTTTAGAAACACATTCATGTCTTTCTAAACAGAATAACCCAAAAAACTTAAAGTTATGAAAAGAATCAGTATTTTATTAATGGCAATGCTCAGTGTGCTTTTTATGAAAGCACAACAACCGGAGTATTACATGACAATTGATGTAAACCAGGATGGCAATGGAGAAGTGATCGTATCTTTTGAAGTGCTCTTGACTGACTCCAGCGGCTTATACCAGATTTCAGGAATCGACAGCACAGACTGGGATTTATATGGTCCTAACAATTTTTATCAAGATTATGCAACCGGACCTGGAATCAACGCATGGGACATAACCGTTCAAGAAGACGGAACATATACTTTATTCATCCACACTTTTTTTGAAATCGAAAATATGACAACCGGGGGACTAGAGAATTACAGTTGCATGGATACTATAACCTTCCAAGTAGATGATTTTGCAGAAGATATGTGTAATTTGGGAGCCTCTTATTACATTGAATATCCCGACATGGGACAACAAAATGGTGCCATCTACCTTGATGTATTCGGAGGAAGTGGCGACTATGCTTACGAATGGAGTACAGGAGCACAAACACAAGATTTGTTAGATATCGGATCCGGCATATATAGTGTTACCATTACCGATTTGGGAGATAGTGGTTGTAGCGTAACATTATACGATATCTATGTAGAAGAAATGGATAACAGCTGGAACGGACAATATGTAGATTCTTTCAGTACAGTAATAGACACTTGCTTGCCTTCCTTTGATGTGGACACATTCTATCTGGACAATATCGTATTTAACAGCGATACTACCGAGTTCTCCATAACTTGGAATTTTGTAATCGACAACGACACCTTCCAAATTGAAGAAATTTACGAATATATAGAAGCCGGATATTACTGGTTAAGCCTCGGATTCAATTGCTCCGGCAACTTCAACAAAGCTGTAACATCCTATGGAAGAAGCGTTTACATTTATCCGACACTGACTTCAATAGAAAATGCAACCATAGCAAACCTCAACATCTATCCACAACCGGTCAAAGATAACCTCAACATAAGTCTTTATTCAAACATCTCGGGTAAAGTCAATGTTAACATTTATTCCTTGGACGGAAGGTTGGTAAGCAGTACTCCCAAAACATTGGTAAGCGGTAACAATCTGTTACACATCAATGTAAATTCACTTACAAACGGAGCTTATATGATAAGCATTGAAAAAGGAAAAGACAAACTATGGACAAGCAAACTGCTTAAATAAGAATTCATTCCGATATTTCTTGAGGGGAGCATGCCTGTGCTCCCCTTTTTTTATTGGAAGGCACCAAACATTTTGGGGTTTCCCAATCATTTAACAACGAATCCGGTATCACATTACCTTTACAGTCTATATATCTACCTTTTGCATCTTTATACAAAATCCACAATTCGCCGTTTATAATGTAATCGATAACGATAGACTTTAATGAATCTTTTGAAACAGCCTTATTTTCCAAACCAATTTCGATTCCAATATCATTATTAAGAAAATCCATCTCGGAAGATTGCTTATCCGGTACTTGACCTTCTTCCTTTTTCATTTTCTTATATTGCCAATAATTCCCCTTTTCATGAGCTTTTCCAAGACTTTTAGCCCTTCTCCACCCTATCTCTTGTGTAAGTCTCGCCATCCAATAAGCATGACGAAAGGCATCTACTTGACCTCCATTATTATCTCCATCCAAAATAGTATCATTTATTAAAGAATCAGCCACCCATTGGGCTTCCCGGCTGATTTTATAGGCTTTTCCGGCTACCAAAAAATGGGTAAGCACCCATCGTTTTTCAGGAGGTGTAAGTGTCTTAAAAGCTTTTATCTTATTTTGTCCTATACCTTGTTCTGCCCCAACAACAAGCAACAAAAGTAAAAAAATGCCTCTTACATTCATTTGCTTATGGTTAGAAGTGTGCCCACTTCAAATATCTTCCCCGTCAAAAAATAGGAGGTTTTATCAGGAACTCTAATCTTTGATTTATAGGTTTTCCCATCTATTGAAGCAACGATTCGATACTCGGAATTTTGTCTTAAAATCAAATAATAAGCTCCGTTTTTATTCGGATGATACTTTCCAATCAATTGATTGTCCGCCGTATATACCTCAATCGTAACATCTTTTGCCAAAGCCTCATCCACAAAGACATACCCCTTTACCACCGCTTCATATCTGCCCGGCAAAGACAAAAAATCCATTTT
>CAYMVE010000011.1:0-18697 GCA_964393715.1 uncultured Bacteroidales bacterium
TCAATGCCGATGCCATAAAAGGTGGTATCATAGGCGTTATGATTGTCGGATTCCAAAGAGCGGCATTTTCTAATGAAGCAGGAATAGGATCCGCTTCTATCGCCCATTCCGCCGCCAAAACACCCTATCCGGTAAGCGAAGGATTTGTAGCCCTACTCGAACCTTTCATCGACACCGTCATTATCTGTACCATGACCGCCTTTGTCATAATCATAACCGGATATTACCAGCCAGAAATCGCTATGGGACACAGTGGCTCCCAACTTACTTCAATGGCATTTTCCAGTGTAATATGGTGGTTTCCTTATGTACTTATGGTGGCTATCTTTCTTTTCGCCTTTTCTACCATGATTTCGTGGTCTTATTACGGTTTAAACGGGTTCCGTTTTTTATTTGAAAAACCGCTGATAAAAATCTTTAAAACCTCAAAAGCCGTAAAAAACATTTATTATTTTTTCTTTTTGTTCTTTATTGTTGTTGGTTCGGCTTCCGATTTGGGAGCCGTAATGGACTTCTCGGACATGATGATTTTTTCAATGGCATTCCCCAATATAATCGGATTGCTTATTTTAGCCCCCGAAATCAAAAGAGATCTTAATGTTTATCTAAATAAATTGAAAAATGGCGAAATTAAAAAATATAAGTAGTTTTTTAATCTTTATACTAGCCGTAACATCCTTATCGGCACAAGAAGCAGTTCCCTACAATAGTAACACAGAAGGTCTTTTGGATTTCTACCTGCCCAAAGCAAGTGTAAAACTGTTAATCCGGATAGAAAAACACACTTATACGGAAAGTAATTTTGACATCCAAAAAGCGGCTGACTACTTACCGGTAAATACCGGTAATCATTCCTCCAAAAGTTACTACCAAATAAAGGACCTTGAACTGATTACCTGCTACGAAAGGGATGAATCCCGACATTTTATTCTGAAAAATGCAGAAAAGGCCAAAATCTTTTTCAACAACGAATCGGTAATCACAGGAATCAATATAAAAGGAGAAAATCAGCAATGTCCATCCCGCTACAAAACCATAAAAACAATGGAAAAAACTCCCCGAAATTACAATAATTTCTTTATAAAAAAGAATTTCAAAACGGTAAACGACACCATTTACAAAATCGTCAAAAACGATTCCATCGTATTTAGAAAGCCAGTGGTCATCCCAAAAATCAAAGAAAAAAACGAAAAAGACAAACTATACGACCTGGTACATTATCTTATTAAGACACGCAAAAGAAAATTTCGCCTGATTAGCGGACTGGACACCATAAATTATAATCCTGAAGTTTTCAAAATGAAACTAAAAAATCTGGACAGCCTTGAAGCCTCACTTTATACATCCTTGACCGGAAACGAATCAAGAGAGCTCGTTCCCTACATTTTTGACATTGACTTGACTAAAAAAACGGATACATTAGCCTATTTCTCTCCAAATCAAGGCATAACGACAGATCAAGGCACCCCGATTGTAGTAGAAATCAACCGTACAGATTATAAAAAATCCAATAGCAACGGTAAAGGAATGCCCTATATCATACCCGACAAAGTAACACTAAAAGTTTCGGCAAGTAATCTGGCTATTTACTCGGAAAAAATACTCGTTCCTCAATGGGGACAACTAAAATTTGTACACGGGAAAATTGCCGTTTTACAATATGGAAAGGCTGGAAACATCCAACATATTGAATTTAAATAAAAACAAAAAACATGTTGGTTTTCAATTAAATAACTAAAAAACTCACTCAGCGGAAACAAAATTGGACAAAAAAACTTTGAAAAACCCTTTGTTGGTAATATAAAACCTCGTAAAATTGCAACATAAAATTTCAGTCTTAAAATTCTCTGAATTTTATCCCCAAACACAAATCAAAATTAAAAAACCCAAAAAATTTTTGAGTTATGTATGATATTATAGAACTGAGATCCAAGAAGTTGGATGAATTGAAAGAAATCGCCAAAAGATTCAACATCACAGGCACAGACAAATTGAAAAAAGACGAATTAATTCACAAGATTATCGACCAACAAGCATTGAACCAAGCCATGGGAGGAGAAGACATTAGCGAAACCATTAAAGCGGAAGAGAAAGTAAATACAGACACCGAAAGCAGTTCATACCTAGATATGGACATGGATTTTTCTTTGTCTTCCACCCCTACCCCGGCATCCACCACAACAGAACCAACCGAAGACCCCAAACCGGAAGATCCCATTGAAACCAATTCTACCGTACAAAACAATAAAACCAACAACAATAATCAAAAAAGGAAACAATACAACAATAACAAAAAATACGAATATCCGTTTGAATCGGAAGGAATCATCAAAGGAGAAGGCGTATTGGAAATTATGAACGAAGGTTATGGCTTCATTCGTTCTTCCGATTACCATTATTTAAGCAGTCCCGATGATATTTATGTATCCCAATCACAAATAAAACTCTTCGGACTCAAAACCGGAGACTATGTAGAAGGAACCATCAGACCGCCCAAAGAAGGAGAAAAGTACTTTCCCCTTATCAAGGTGGAAAAGATAAACGGGCAACAACCGGAATTGGTCAGAGACCGCATTCCTTTTGAGCACCTCACCCCTATTTTCCCCAACGAAAAATTCAACATTACAGGCGGAGACAACCCCTCCATGTCTTTGAGGGTTATTGACATGTTCGCGCCCATAGGGAAAGGACAAAGAGGTCTTATAGTGGCACAACCCAAAACCGGAAAAACCATATTGTTGCAAGAAATAGCCAATGCCATAGCCAACAATCATCCGGAAGTATATCTTATCGTACTCCTCATAGATGAAAGACCGGAAGAAGTAACCGAAATGAGCAGAAATGTGAATGGAGAAGTCATAGCCTCCACATTTGACGAACCGGCCGAAAGACATGTAAGAGTAGCCAACATCGTTTTGGAAAGAGCTAAAAGAATGGTAGAAAGCGGACACGATGTAGTTATCCTGCTTGATTCCATTACCCGCTTGGCGAGAGCTTACAACACCATAGCCCCGGTATCCGGAAGAGTACTCACCGGAGGTGTTGATGCACAAGCCTTGCACAAACCCAAACAATTCTTTGGTGCTGCCAGAAACATAGAAAATGGAGGTTCGTTAACCATCATTGCCACCGCACTCACCGAAACCGGCTCTAAAATGGACGATGTTATCTTTGAAGAATTCAAAGGAACCGGCAATATGGAATTGCAACTCGACAGAAAACTTGCCAACAAGCGTATATTCCCGGCTGTGGACATCAACGCATCCAGCACCAGAAGGGAAGATTTGCTTATCGACGAAAAAATGCTAAACAGAATTTGGATTTTGAGAGAATATCTGGCAGATATGACCCAAGAAGAAGCTATCAAATTCCTGCTGGACAGGATGAAAGACACCAAAACCAACGAAGAGTTCCTTATTTCTATGAGCAAAGCATTGTAAATAATTATAAAAAATGGCAAAAACAAATTCCAATTACAACGAAAATTTGATAAACATCATCGGTGCCGAAACCGTAATTGAAGGGCAAATAAAAACCAAGGGCGATATCCGTATCGACGGCCAACTCAAAGGCAGCCTAAATGCAGCAGGAAGAGTTGTGATAGGCGAACTCGGAGAAATCACCGGAGAAATAGAATGCGCCAACATAGAAATTTACGGTAAGATATTCGGTAATATCAAAGTAAAAGAATTAACCATGCTGAAAGCTTCCGCCCATATCGAAGCTGACATAAACACCAAAAAACTCGGAGTAGAACCCGGAGCCATATTTACCGGACACTGCGATATGAGCGGACAAAATAAATCCGATGTCACGGATTCCAAAAAATCAAAAACAGAAGTATAACGAATACGCCAAATATTCTTCCATAGCCTTCCAGATGATGATAACCATTGTGTTATTCGCTCTGGGAGGCTTTCAATTGGATAAATGGTTAGACCTAAAATTTCCGGTATTTGCCGTTCTATTATCATTAGCCGGAGTTTTTATCGGAATATATTATGCCATAAAAGATTTTATCAAATTGACAGACAACCGGAAAAATGACAACAACAAAAACAACAGCCGTACGAAAACATCTTAGTACGCTCACCATAACCGCCATAACAACCTTAATCATGTTTGCCGGCGTTTTTTATGTTTTCCCGGAATTTTATTTCAAATCATTCCCTGCCTTATTCTTGTCGGAAATAGCCGTATTTTTCATACTCGACTACCTTTTCATAACCCAAGTAACCCAAAAAGGAAAAAAATTCATTATCCAGCACAAACTCAGTACCACCTTAAAATTCTTCATTCTACTTTTGCTACTCAGCATTTTTTTGCTCATCAACAAACAGGAAGCACTAAAAATAGCCGTGGTATTCATCACCTTGTTTTTTGTATTCTTAGTAGTTCAAACCGTAAGTTTTTTGAAAATTTTTAAGAATAAATAATTACCAATTGATTAAATATTATTTAATTTGCAGCCAATTCCAATGACAACAAAAATGATGCGGAAGTTACTAACATTCTTAATATTAGCATTGTTTACAGGATTATTGTTTGCCAGTAACGAAGAAAATGCCGATAGAAAAGAAGAAGAGCAATACGAGGAGGCAATAGCCCAAAAAGAAGGGTTCAAACCGGACGAAGTTATCATCGACCATATCATAGATGCATACGAATGGCATATAACCACCATAGGACACACACATGTATCTATCCCTTTGCCCGTTATACTTTACAGCGAACACTCCGGATTTCATGTTTTTTGTTCAAGCAAATTCCACCACGGGCACTCCAAATATCTGAACTTTGAAATAGCAAAAGACGGTCCGTACAAAAACAAAATAGTGGAAATCTTACCGGACGGCACCATTTACAGACCTTGGGACTTTTCAATCACAAAGAATGTATTAGCCGCATTTATAAGTATGATTTTATTATTCTGGATTTTTGTATCGGCAGCCAGAAGATACCAAGCCAACCCATTGAGAGCCCCCAAAGGCATTCAATCGTGGGTGGAACCTATCGTCATCTTCATAAGGGACGATGTCGCCAAAGCCTCCATAGGAGAAAAAAAATACGAAAAATACTTACCGTTCTTGCTGACTGTGTTCTTTTTTATATGGATAAACAATATGCTGGGATTGGTACCTATCTTTCCCGGTGGAGCAAATGTTACAGGCAACATAACGGTAACAGGCTCTTTGGCATTATTTACATTCTTAATAACCACATTCAGCGGCAACAAACATTACTGGAAAGAAATTTTCAATCCGGAAGTGCCATGGTGGCTCAAATTTCCATTGCCACTGATGCCCTTGATTGAATTTATGGGAATATTCATAAAACCCTTTGTACTCATGGTCCGACTTTTTGCCAATATAACAGCCGGACATATTGTAGCTTTAGGATTTTATACTTTGATATTTGTTTTCGGGCACATGAATGTAGCAGCAGGTTACGGTGTATCCGTAGTATCCATTGCATTTACGGTATTTTTAGCCCTATTGGAATTGCTGGTAGCATTTATTCAAGCTTATGTGTTCACCCTGTTGTCAGCCCTTTATTTCGGAATGGCAACAGCCGAACACCATTAACAACATAAATTTGTTTAACTAAAAAAAGAAAAGAAAATGATTACATTAAGCATTATTTTGCAAGCCATGGCAAACATGGCAATTGCCAAAGCAGGCGCAGGATTGGGGGCAGGAATTGCAGCTATCGGAGCCGGTATCGGCATTGGTCGTATCGGAGGCAGTGCTATGGAAGGAATTGCCCGACAACCCGAAGCTGTGGGAGATATTCGTTCCAACATGATTGTGTCTGCAGCCCTTATCGAAGGGGTAGCATTCTTTGCAATCGTGATTTGTTTGTTGATTTTGTTTGTTTAAGCAAAACAAACACCCAAAACGAGCTTCCGGAAAATTGTTGCGGTTGGCAATAAAACTCCGGCGGCTCTTTGTTAAAATGGTTTAATTCTCTAAAAATCAAAATATATGGAACTCGTAAAACCGGATTTCGGCCTGTTTTTTTGGATGATCGTTTCTTTTACCATTCTATTGTTCCTTTTGTCAAAATATGCATGGAAACCCATTGTAGAGTCTCTTAAAGAAAGAGAAAACTCTATAGAAAAAGCATTGAAAGCAGCCGAAGAAGCCAAAAAAGAAGTGGAAAACATCAAAAACGAAAACGAAAAAATAATCAAAGAAGCCCTTCTGGAAAGAGACAAAATTCTGAAAGAAGCCCATGACACCAAAAACAAAATCATAGACGAAGCCAAAAATCAAGCCAAAGAAGAAGCGGCAAAAATATTACAAAACGCCAAAGAAGAAATAGAGCACGAAAAAAACATCATGCTAGCGGAAATGAAAAACATAGTAGTGGAAATATCCGTTTCCATAGCGGAAAAAGTATTGAGCAGGCAACTGGAAAACAAAGAGCAACAAGAAAAATACATTTCCGAATTGTTTGACCAAGAAATAAATCTGAACTAAAATGAATCTAAGCAAAATAGGCGTAAGATACGCAAAAGCCATCATAGAACTGGCCGCAGAAAAAAATAAACTGGAAACCATCCATCAGGATTTTCTAAATGTGGAAGCCATACTTTTCGACCCGGCCGTATCCTTATTTGCAGCTCTTACCAACCCTATCCTAAAGCCCTCGTACAAATTACATTTCATGGAAAAAATATTCCGGGGACATGTAGATGACCTCACTCTGAACTTCCTGCTTCTTGTAATAAAAAAAGGTAGAGAACCGTATTTCGACTCCATATTCCGTAATTTCTACAAGCAATATAACGAACTGAACCGAATCAAAAAGATTTTTATTACCACCGTTACGCAACCCGATACGGCAGTAGTAGAAAAGATAAAGAAACTGGCATTGCATTTCATCAACCACGACTATAAAGTCAATGTTATAGAGCAACAAGACCCCTCATTGATTGGCGGCTTTTTACTGGAAGTGGACGATTATCAATTTGATGCAAGTATCAAAAGTAAATTGCAAAAAATCAAATCGGAATTATCAAACACATCATATAAAATTAAACTTTAATTATTATGGGACAACTTAAACCATCAGAAGTATCCGATATATTGAAAAAAGAACTGGAAGGCCTTGATCTTAATGCGGAATTTAAAGAGATCGGCAAAGTTCTGGAAGTAGGAGACGGCATAGCCCGCGTGTACGGACTGTCCGAAGTACAAGCCAACGAAATGGTGAGATTCGAAGACGGCACCATGGGAATAGTGCTGAATCTGGAAGAAGACAATGTTGGAGTCGTTCTTCTGGGTAACGGAATCAACATAAGCGAAGGCGATACCGTTTACAGAACCCAAAGGATAGCTTCCATACAAGTAGGCGAAAGCCTCCTGGGAAGAGTAGTAAATACCTTGGGGGAACCTCTGGACGGCAAAGGTCCGATTACGGGCGACTTGGTAGAAATGCCGCTGGAAAGAAAAGCCCCGGGGGTTATCTATCGCCAACCGGTAAAAGAACCGCTCCAAACGGGTATCAAGGCCATAGATGCCATGATACCTATCGGAAGAGGCCAAAGAGAACTTATCATCGGTGACCGTCAAACAGGAAAAACAGCCATCGTAATAGATACCATCATCAACCAAAGAGAAAACTTTGAAAAAGGCGAACCCGTTTATTGTATTTATGTAGCCATAGGCCAAAAAGGATCATCGGTGGCCAACATCGCTAAAACTCTGGAAAAATACGGCGCCATGGATTACACCGTAATAGTAGCCGCCAATGCATCCGACCCCGCCGCCATGCAATTCTATGCACCTTTTGCAGGAGCGGCTATCGGGGAATACTTCAGAGACACCGGGCGCCATGCTTTGGTAATTTACGACGACTTGTCCAAACAAGCGGTAGCCTACCGTGAAGTTTCGCTACTGCTCCGCAGACCTCCCGGAAGAGAAGCATACCCCGGCGACATATTCTATTTGCATTCAAGATTGCTCGAAAGGGCAGCCAAAATCATTGAAGCCGACGAAGTGGCCAAACAAATGAACAACCTGCCCGAACAAATCAAAGACAAAGTAAAAGGAGGAGGCTCGCTTACGGCATTGCCTATCATCGAAACAAAAGCCGGTGATGTTAGTGCCTACATTCCGACCAATGTAATATCCATTACCGATGGTCAGATATTCCTGGAATCCAACTTGTTCAACGCAGGTGTGCGTCCCGCTATCAATGTAGGTATTTCGGTATCCCGTGTAGGGGGTAACGCCCAAATAAAAGCCATGAAAAAAGTGGCCGGAACCCTGAAACTCGACCAAGCACAATATCGCGAATTGGAAGCATTTGCCAAATTCGGTTCGGACTTGGATGAAGCTACAAAAGCCATCATCGAAAAAGGTGCCCGGAATGTAGAAATATTGAAACAGCCTCAATATCAACCGGTACCCGTAGAAAAGCAAATAGCCGTTATTTTTGCCGGTACCAGAGGCCTGTTACTCGATGTACCTACTTCTAAAATTCAAGACTTTGAAAAAGAATATCTCGAATATCTCGAAGCCAACGAACAAGAATTGTTAAACACTTTGAGAGAAGGAGTTATCAACGAAGACATCGAAAAGAAATTGACCGAAATAGTAAAAAAATTGGCGGTAAAATATAAAAATTAGTAGATGGCAACAGCAAAAGAAATAAAGCAACGCATCAATTCCATTAAAACCACCATGCAGATTACCAGCGCTATGAAGCTGGTGTCTGCTGCCAAATTGCGTAAGGCCCAAAACGCTATCTGGCAAATAAGACCTTACGCCAACAAACTGGAAGAAATATTACAAAATGTTTCGTCAGGGATAGATGCCGGAGACGGAAGTCCCTACACACAACAACGAGAAATAAAAAGAGTACTGATTATTGCAGTAAGTTCCAACAAAGGATTGTGCGGTGCTTTTAACAATAACATAGCCAAAAAGGTTATGGAATTGCTCAATGGAAAATTTGCCGGCAAAGAAGTAGATATCCTGACAATCGGCAAAAAAGCCGGTGAAGTACTCAAACACAAAGGATATACAATCAAAGAAGATTTTAACCATTTGTTCAACAAAAAACAAGTAAGCTACGACGAAGTAGCCGAAATAGCCCAAAAAATAATGGACTATTTTGCCGAAGGGAAATACGACCGGGTGGAAATCGTATATAACCGGTTCAAAAACGCAGCCGTTCAAATACTAACGGAAGAACAGTTTTTGCCGGTAAAAATGGAAAACGAAGCCACCCATTCGAATTATATTTTTGAGCCCGATATGGAATACATTGTGCATTATATGATTCCCAAAGCATTAAAAATCCAGTTTCACAAATGCTTGCTCGATTCATTGGCAGCAGAACACGGTGCACGGATGACCGCCATGCACAAAGCAACCGACAATGCCAACGAATTGCTAAAAGATTTCGTATTGCAATACAACAAGGCAAGACAAGCAAGCATTACCAATCAAATATTGGAAATTTCTTCGGGCGCCGAAGCATTGAAAAACAAAAATTAGTACCTTTGCATCGGCAAAAGTTCTGTTTTTTGACCGAGTAGCTCAGCTGGTAGAGCAACAGACTCTTAATCTGTGGGTCCAGGGTTCGATTCCCTGCTCGGTCACCTTCCGGAAAAGGTCACGGACAGCAGAAAAGTTTGTTTGTGGCCTTTTTTCGTTTTTGGACCACCTGCCCTATAACAACCTGTCCGAAAACAAAAACAACCCAACCCCTACCTATGAATGTGAAAAATTTTGCAAAGATCCGATAAAGTGAAATAATTATTAAAATTTTTCAATATTTTTTATGAAATATTCAAGTCGATTGTTTATTTTTGTCAAAGATTAAGCCATAAACAGTAGTATGTACATATACAAAAGTTATAGTTATTTACTTAACTTGCAAAATGTTGATTTTCAACTAAATCCCCCCCCACACACACACCACAACAACTCTCACAACACAGTAATATTTTTGTCTTTCTTTAAGATAAAAATTATTTTTAACTCCCAACAATTTGTGTTCACATAGATTGTGAAATATATTGGGTTGTTTTTAATAACCTATTTATTTTTTATCACTAGTGTCCGATAAAAATTTTTTTGTATTTCCAAGTTCCCCCAAAAGCAGTGTTTTCTTTCCCTCCCAAAAATTTCCACAACAACACAGTTTGTCGCCCACTGATTTTATCTTTGTCTTTGCATAAGATAAAAACATGGGAAATTGGAAGTGGAAGCTTTTTTTGAACAACGGGCAACGGGATACCAAAGAAAAAAACAAAGTGTTTGTGCCGATTACCTATTGGGATCTCATCAATGCCGTGACCAATGTAGCTACTCACAATGAAGTACCATTAACTTTGGAGGCTAAAGAAGAATTATTCAAAAAGGCAAACGAATTTTTCAAAAGAAGACCCGACTTTCAAAAAGTACGCCTTAACTAAAAAAATTGTAAAAACCGGCAGATAGACTTGCCCCGCAAAAAATACCGCACGGCATACAGGTAAGAGGTCATCGGAGTTTCCGGATGTTCTCTTATTGGGTTTGGGGTTCGAAGTAATGAAGATAAACAAGAATGTTTCCCCGTTGCTTCATCGTTTTTAAGAGAGAGGAAATCTCACAAATTATTCCCTCCCGGATACTTGTCTTCAATCCGGAGAGATACAAAAAAGGCTGCCCCTAAGCACGGGACAGCCTCCTTTTTAGTTATGGTCTGTAACTATTATTAGTTAACAGCTACATTGGTTTTAACATCAATCTTTATGGTTCCATCATTACCGGCAACAACTTCAGTTACTTTGAACACACCGTTTGTTCCGGCTGCGGTTGTAAATCCAATCACACTACCCACTGCAAGTTGAGTTACTTTAGAAAGCGGACTGGTTTGACCTGTCAATGCGTTATCTACATCCGCAGTTGTTTGAATAGCATCAAAATCAACATTGGACAAAACATAGAAAGATGTAGCATTTTGAGTACTCCAGTTTTCTGTCCAGGAGAAATCACCGCTGGCACCGTTTACTGTTTCGTCGTTCGGAGCAGCTATAGTAGCCATATTAGTGCTTCCGTAATAATATACGAAATCAATAGCAGCTTGGTTGTTGCTTGCATCGCTGAGCAAATAAACCGTATTGCTTTCTACATCATAAAAACTTCCTAAAGAAGCATTGCTTTGTGCCCCCATCAATACAGCAGTATATTCGGTTGCGGTAGGAGCTTGTGCCTCTTCTTTCTTGGTTACTTTTACTACTACGGAATAGCTTTGTCCTTCTTTGTCGGTTACCGAAAATTTGTAATCATATTCTTTGTACTCTGTAAAATCGGAAACATAGAAAGTTTTATCAAAGGTATATTTTTTAGAAGTTTCACCTTTGAAAGTACCGGTTGTAGATGCATCATAAGCAGCAGAGGTTTCACCACCGCTTTGATTAATTTTCACTTCCGTAATAGTAAAAGTTTCCACTTTCCCTTCTGCATTCACATCTGCCGTAAACAATACTTGTACCGCCGTGTCATTGGAGAAATCCAATTCCCAATTGGTTTTGCTAATTGAGATTGTCGGAGGTGTTGCAGGTTCGTCACCACCACAACTGTTCAAAAATACCAATCCGGCTACTGCCAGTAATACCGTTAAAATTCTCATCTTTTTCATAGTCTTTAGTTTTTTAAATTCCACGCAAAGATATACATATTTCTTTTAATAAAAGAATTTTTTTTACGAATGACATATAATGTTTATTATAATTGCTTATATTTGTGAGCAAAATAAATTTTAGACCTATGAAAAAAATTGCATTGCTTTTGGTAGTCGCTGCCGTTGTAGTGAGCAGTTGTAAGAAAAAAGATTCCGGAAAGCCACAAATATACTTCAAAGTATCCAATCCGGATACGGCTATTGTCGGAGAACAATATGAAATACCCACACCAAGCAATCATAAAGTGGAAGCCGACGACAACATTGACGGAAGGGAAGTTGAAAAAAATCTGACCTATATCCACAATATTCCCGTTCGTCAGGCAGCAGGAAATATGATTATACCGGATCGTATCGGCCGGTACTACATTAAGTACACCGTTAGAGACGAAGCAGGTAATGATACCAGCAAAAATTTGAATATTGTTGTTTACAACGAAGCTTATCCCTATGCCACATGGTACAGGGTAACCAAAAGTAGCAACGAAAGTATCAGTCCCGATTATGTGGATTATCAAAATGTATTTATCAAACTGGAACAAGATAGTTTCGTTAATATGAGACTCATTTTCCCCAAGCTGTCCAATATAGAAGGATTGGCGGTTTACGGAGATTTGGTACAAGGAGACAATGACACCACTTTGCTTGTAAACATTCCGTCGCAAGAAGTGCCTGTGGTTGAGCGGGATTCAGCTGGTGATACACTAGGTGTATTTTTATATGTAATAAGAAATGTAGAAGCAGGTTCCAGTTATTTTATGGATATGAACCATTATAAAATCAGACTGCATTACGACATAAACAAATACTCCAAAGTCAACAACCTTCAAGATGCAGATTACACCACGCAGTCTGTTCCGGATTACGGAATGTATTGGAAACACGAAGCACAAGATCAATGTGTAGAAACATATACCAAAATGTAACATTTTCGGCGTTTGGTCGTTAATAAAGGGTTGGACGGCTGTCCGCCCTTTTTTTGTAGAAAGAAGATGAGAAAGATTAGTCCGATAGGAAACATAGTCGTAGCATTATGGCTAGCTGTATTTGCAAGTTGTAACAAAACACCCGGTTATTTGCACGAGGCTGCCCTGAACTTTTCCACCGACACGCTCACCTTTGATACGGTTTTTACAACAGTAGGATCCACCACAAAATATTTTACCGCCATAAACAACCGGTCGCAAGATATTTATCTTGACAAAATCTATCTGGCAGGAGGAAGTGCTTCGCCATTCCGGTTAAATATTGACGGAGTGGTTTCAACCTCCGTATCCGATGTCGTAATACCCGCCAACGACAGTATTTTTATTTTTGTAGAAGTAACCGTAAATCCTACCAATGCCAATTCCCCGATGGTGGTGGAAGATTCGGTGGTTTTTGTTGCGGAAGGTTCACAAAAGAGCGTTCAATTGGTAGCATGGGGACAAGATGTTCACCTGTTTGAAAATTATGTTTTGCAACACGATACGGTTTGGGATAACGACAAACCCTACCTTATTTACGGATACATTTATGTTGATTCGGGTACCGTATTAACTATCAATCAAGGTTGTAGGATACACTTACACCATGCTTCTTCGATTTATGTCCAAGGTAAATTAATAGTAAACGGCACACTGGACGAACCTGTAACTTTCCAGGGAGACCGGTTAGAAGCGTTTTATGAAGACATTCCGGGACAATGGGACAGAATTGCTTTTTTTCAAGGAAGCAAGGGCAATGTGATAAACTATGCCGTAATAAAAAATTCCATCATCGGAATACAAACCGGTGAAACTCCGGATTACAACGATTTTTCGGAGGTAAGTTTAAATAATGTCAAGATTTTTAATACCAATTATGCCGGTATATTCTCATTGGGAGGTCATATTACGGCACAAAACACGATTGTTGCCAACAGCGGATTTTACGAAATGGCCTTGCTAATAGGTGGCAATTACAACTTTCTGCATTGTTCTGTAAACAATTTTTGGACCTATTCGCACCGTACCGAAGCATCCGTGTTGTTGAGCAATAATCTTGTCGTAGATGGAGTCTTGTATGCCGGAAACATGAATGTTTTGTTCGGTAATAGCATCATTTACGGAGACCGGGATGATGAACTGGAAGTTTCCGTAGAAACATCGGGACAATTGACGGCAAAATTCAACAATTGTTTGATAAAAACAGCCTCGTATTCCCCTACCGATACCATCTATTTTAACCCCGCATGTCTTTTTAATGTAAATCCGGGATTTGTGGCACCCGAAGATTACGATTTTCATTTGAAATACGGCAGTTACTGTATCAATAAAGGAGATAACGCTTACGGTTATGCAGTGCCAGTGGATTACGACGGTAATAACAGGACATTGGATGCCGCCCCGGACCTTGGTGCTTTCGAATATGTGGAACAGTAAAAAAGCATATTATGATAGAATATAAAAAACACACATTGTCAAACGGACTTAAAATATTGATAAATAGAGATAAAACAACTCCTTTGGTTTCACTTAATATTTTGTATAATGTGGGGTCAAAGCACGAAAAACCCGATATGACCGGTTTTGCCCATTTGTTTGAGCACTTAATGTTTAGCGGTTCCGTTCATGTACCTGATTTTGACATTCCGGTAGAAAAAGCCGGCGGAGAAAACAATGCTTTTACCAATCAGGACTTTACCAATTATTACATCACTTTACCTGCTGTCAATCTGGAAACAGCCATGTGGCTTGAATCGGACAGGATGTTGAGCTTGGCATTTTCTCAAAAGAAATTGGAGGTACAAAAAAAAGTGGTTATCGAAGAATTTAAGGAAAGATATTTGAACAAACCTTACGGAGATGTGTTTCATCTGCTTTATGATTTGGCTTATGAACAGCATCATTATCAATGGCCTACCATAGGAAAAGATGTCAAGCATATAGAAAAAGCGACTTTGGAAGATGTAAAAAACTTTTTCTTTTCCCATTATGCTCCCAACAATGCCATACTCTCTTTGGCCGGAGATGTGGACTATGAAACGGCACTGAAAGCATTAGAAAAATGGTTTGGTGATATTCCGTATCGAGAAATTGTAAACCCCGAGATACCGGAAGAACCGACACAACAAACAGAACGAAGAAAAACAGTGGAAAAAGATGTTCCCTATCCCAGATTGACGATAGCATACCACATGCCTGGCCGGGCTGATAAAAATTTTTATGCACACGACTTGCTGTCGGACATCTTGTCCAATGGTAAGTCGGCACGCTTTTTCAAACATTTGGTCAGATCCCGTGGCGACATCTTTCTACAAGCCGATGCCTATGTTACGGGAAATATTGACAACGGATTGTTTATAATAGATGCCACGGTAACGGATAACACCCGGATGGAAGAAGCCGAAACCTTAATTTATGAAGAGTTGGAAAAAATCCGGCAGGGCAATGTGGAAGAAGAAGAACTTACTCGCATGAAAAACAAATTCGAATCGTCTCACCACTTTGAATTATACGAACTTTCTTCCCGCGCTTTTTATTTGTCTTATTATGAATTGTTAGGTAATGCAGAATTTATCAATACCGAAACGGGAAAATATGCCGAAGTAACACTGAAAAATGTAGTTGAAACAGCCCAAAAACTCTTCGTTCCTTCAAACAGGAATGTGCTTTATTATTTGAAGAAATAACGATTTGGTTTGTTTTTTATTGATTTTTGCAAGCATTTCCTAAATATTTTCATTAGGAGATTCTTCTTTTATGCTACCCATTCTATTTATTCATCTCCGGTAAACAAAGAAAACCGTGAAAAGCAAACCCTTTAGGAAAAATATTTAGGGCATAATCAACCTTTTATCACAAAACAAAAGCAGTTAACCAAAAAAACACACCCTTTAATAAAAAAACACATAATCAAAAATTATTATTCTCGTAAAATAAAAAAAATGTAAAAATTATGAAGTCATTAATATTATTTGTTTTTTTGTGGATGTTAATGGTGGGGAATTTATTTTCCCAAAATGTAGGGATAAATGCAGATGGTTCGGCACCGGATCCTTCGGCCGGATTAGACATAAATTTTACAGACAAAGGCTTATTAATTCCTCGACTAACCATTACACAACGAGATGCTATAAGTAATCCTGCAAACGGATTGCTTATTATTACCGACAAAGGAAACGACCGCTATTGTTTACAAGTTTACGACAATGTAAATACCTCTTGGAAAGATATTAAATGTTGGGGAAGATGTATATGTAATGAAATACAAGATTATTCCGTGTCATCAATCTCCTATAATTTTGTATCCACAAGTGGCACATCCGTTTCTCTTGGAGATGATCAAGTTAGTGGAGCCATAAACATTGGTTTTGATTTTTGTTTTTATGGAACAACTTATAATCAAGTATATATTTCCAGTAACGGATTTATTACTTTTACATCCGGACAAGGGAGCGGATGTTGTAGCGGAGTAGCAACTCCAAACAGTAATTCTCCAAACAATTTTATTGCTTTGAATTGGACGGATTTAAATCCTAATTACGGAGGTAGTATATATTATACTACTACGGGAACTGCCCCCAATCGACAATTTATTGTAACTTTTGACAATATAGGAGAATATTCAAATTCGAGTCATACTACTAAGGCACAAATAATATTATATGAGACTACTAATTATATTGATATAAATATTGAACATTTGGATGTTAACTCACATACATTTATGGAAGGCATTGAAAATCAAGATGGCTCTTCCGGAGTCGGGATTCCCGGTCGAAATACGGCAACCGGATCTTTTTATACATCTAGTGAAAGTTGGCGTTTTGAACCGGTCTGCAATTAATTTTATGCATAAAATCAAAAAGCTATGAAAACTATATTATTTGGGATGTTATCTTTATTTGTTTTGGAATGGTCAAATGCACAAACACCAATACGAGCAGAACAAGTAGATAAAGAGATAAGGCATAATATTCACACCCAATATCCCACGGTAAAATCTTTTAATTGGTATAAAACGACAAACGGTGGGTATTTGGTGAGGTTTTATTATCGTAATCAGCTCAAAGAAATAAAAATTAATGCCCATAATGAGGCAGAAATTGAAATACCGGAATCTATCAAAAAAGATTTATATAACTACTCTAAAGACATTAATATTAAAAATGTAGAAAAGCTTAAAAGTAAGGAATATGGAGTAATTTACAAGATTGATGCTGATAATAAAATTTTCTTTTATACGGAAGAGGGGAAAAGGGTTTTATCAATTTGCCAATAAGTTGAAATTGTTCTAAAAAAAGAGCTGACCGGAATCCGTCAGCCCTTTTTCTCAATTTATTTTTCTCCACGAATTACTTTTTCTATTCCGGTAGCAATACGATACATGGCTGGCACTACAATCAATGTCAAAAAGGTAGAAAAAGTTAGTCCAAACACAACGGTCCATGCCAAAGGAGACCAGATGGCTGCCATATCACCACCTACAAACAAATGCGGTTCGAAACGGCTATAAAGTCCGGCAAAGTCTATGTTGATGCCGATAGCCATCGGTAGCAATCCGAGTATGGTAGTAATGGCCGTGAGCAAGACCGGACGCAATCTTGTTTTGCCTGCTTCGGAAATACATTTGGTAGCCTCCGGTACCGGTAAAAAAGCATCTTCGGCCAATCCCAACTCCGCCCTTCTCTTCTTCTTCAGAAAGTCAATATAATCTATCAACACAATCGCATTATTAACAACAATACCCGCCAGAGAGACGATTCCGATCCCTCCCATTACCACCACAAAATCCATGCGGGACAGAGCAATGCCTAAAAATACGCCGATAGTACTGAAAGCCACACTAATCATTATAATGAAAGGTTTTACTACAGAATTGAATTGAGTAACTAATATCAGGACAATAATACTAACAGCAACCAACATGGCATGTTTCATAAAATTGACTGTTTTTTCCTGATCTTCTTCCTTGCCGGCAAATTTGAATTTGTAGCCTGCGGGTAATTCGAAATCCTTCAACAATTCTTTAATTTCCGCATTGATTTTACCGGCATTATATCCTTTTTTTACGCTGGAGGACAAGGTGATGTAGCGTTCGGTATTTTTGTGCTTGATACCATCGTAAGTGGTGTTGTAGGTTAATGATGCCACCGAATAAATCGGTACTTGCATAATCTTTCCCCTTTTGTTCCGGAAGGTAATTTTCTGATTCATTATTTTATTCAAATCATTGCGGTATTTCTTTTTCAGGCGTACCTCTATGGAATACTCGTCATCTCCAATCTTGTATTTTGAGACTTCTTTTCCGAATAGGGCTGTACGGATGGTAGAAGCTACCTGAACTGTTGACAGTCCATATTTACGGGCATGCTCCCTATCGATAGAAACAAGCATTTCCGGTTTTCCCATAACCAAATCCATACGCAACCCTTCCAACCCTTTTATGCCGGATTCTTTGATAAGTGTTTCCATAGAGTCGGCAATCTGAGCCAAGGTGTTGTAATCTTCACCGGAAATTTCAATAGCCACAGCACTCTTCATAGGTGGTCCTTTTTCGTCTTGTGATATTTCAAAATAAACGCCGGGGTAATGATTGACCAACGAATCGGAAATTTGTTTCATAATAGCACCGGTACTGATGCCGTTCCGGTACTCGTAATCGACAAAAGAAACCGTTATGAGTCCATGTGTAGGTCCCACTATCTTCGGTGCTTCTCCCACCTTTCCTTGTCCCTTGGCACCTTCTCCCACATTGGCCAAAACGGATTTGACAATAGGGCGGTAAGGTTCCAAAATCTCATTTACTTTTTTTTCTATTTTTCGGGTAAATGCATCGGTATAATAGATATTGTGTCCGGTAGGCACTTCGTATTTGATGTTGATATAATTAGGGTCCGACTGGGACCAGAAAACCTTTTCGGGGGCACGGACTTTCATCAATACTTGCGTAAACACCAATAATAAAATAGTACTCAAAAATACCCAGTACGGATTTTTTCCTCTTAACGACCACTCAATTACTTCGGAATACCATTGCTCCAACTTAGTTA
>CAYMVE010000011.1:18707-26178 GCA_964393715.1 uncultured Bacteroidales bacterium
CCAATTCCCAACCTTTTCAACTACCAAAACATTTAATACCAATAGGATAACAAAGGTTGTCAGTATGTTGGCCGGCAGGTAGGTGTGTGTCAGGTAGAAAGGAAGGGATAATAAGGCTAATCCTCCGGCTAACAACCATTGTATTTTATGAGACAGGGACTTTTCTTCTTTTCGCAAAAAAGTTTTGGAAAATACAGGCATAATCACCAATGCCACAAACAAGGAAGAAGAAAGCACAATGATAAGAACCACCGGAATATATTTCATAAACTCTCCCATAATGGAATCCCAAAATAGCAGTGGCACAAAAGCGGCCAATGTGGTGGCCGTAGAAGAAATAATGGCTCCGGCTACTTCTCCCGCTCCTTTTTTAGCTGCTTCCAATAGCGGCAAGTTGTCCCGTGTAAACATCCGGTATATGTTTTCCACTATCACAATAGCATTGTCCACCAACATACCAAGAGCCAGAATCAGCGCAAACAATACCACCATGTTTATTTGATAGCCCATCATTGCCAATATGCCAAACGACAGGTACATCGACAACGGAATGGCCAAACCGACAAATAACGCATTGCGTAAGCCCAAGAACAAAAACAATACCACCACTACGAAGAAAATACTCATCGTCATGGAATTTTCCAAATTGTTCAACTGCTTTTTAATAAGGTCGGACTGGTCATTGGTGGTTACTATATGCAGATTGGAAGGTATCAAATGTGTTTCTCGTGCTTCTTTGATTACCCGATATACTTTTTCCGTGGCTTTCAGCAGGTTTTCTCCGCTTTTTTTCACCACTTGAATAGACAATACCGGTTTTCCGTTGAGGCGGGTAAGGCTATTCGGATCGGCATAAGTTTCCTTTACTTCGGCTATATCTTTCAGGTAAACGGCGTTGCCATTTTGTTGTTTTACAATGATATTGCGTATTTCGTCCGTATTTTTAAACTGGGCATCTACGCGCAATGTTATTTGTTTTCCGGCTACTTTTATGTCGCCTCCGGACATGGATACATTTTCTTGACTTACTGCATTTTCAATGTCCCTAAAACTTACTTGTACCGCAGCCATAGCATCCGGATCCACATTAATCTGAATTTCTTTGTCGTTGATGCCACGAATATTTACTTTGGAAACTTCGGGAATTTCTTCAAATTTATCTTCCAATTTATCGGCATATTGTTTGAGTTCATCCAGACTAAAATCTCCGTACAGGTTTACATTGATAAATGGGAATTCGGAAAAATCAATTTCTTTGGCTACTGGATCGTGGGGCAAATCGTTGGGTAAATCGGCTTTGGCTTTGTCCAAAGCATCTTTTACATCCTGCAATGCTTTGGAAATGTCCACATTGAAATTGAATTCGATAGTGATAATCGAGGCATCTTGCATGGAGGTAGAATAAATATTTTTAACTCCTTTTATTCCGTCCAGCTCCTTTTCTATGGGTTTGGTTACCAGATTTTCTATATCGATGGGCGAGTTACCCGGATAAGTGGTTTGAATCATTACATAAGGCATATTTACCTCGGGAAACAACTCTTTGGGCATATTTTTATAAGATACAAAGCCAAATCCCAAAATAATCAACACCAATATAAATACGGAGGTTTTATTTCGCAGGGCTACATTCGTCAGCCCAAACTCTCTTTTTATTTCTTGTTTCATAACTCACGCAACTTTTAGTTGATAATTTCCACCGGCGAATTGTCTGATACTTCATTGTATCCTTCCGTTATAAGTAAATCACCAGGTTTTAAGCCATCTACAATTTCGGTCTTGTCTTTATAAGTAAGTCCCGTTTCTACATATTGTTTTTTAGCTACCGGCACACCATTATCTTTTTTTACCACAAAAACAAATAATCTGTCAAAATCTTTTTTTACCAAGATAATTGGCACCAATATAGATGAATCGTTTTCATAATCGGCAATTCGGATTCTACAGGTTAGATTGGGTTTTATCTGATGTCCCGGATTTTTCAAGCGGAACTCCACTTTGAAAGTCCTGTTGGAAGGATTGATAATATTACCTATGCGCCAAGGTGTTAGACGGACAGGTTGCAAATCAAGGTTGTCAAAAGTAATAATGGCCGTATCTTTTTTGTTAAGTTTTGCAATATATTTTTCGGAAATATCCGTAATGATTTTCATGTTGTCCAAATTGACCAATTGCATGAGTATGCGTCCGGGAGCGGCTATTTCACCTTCTTTTATTTGAATGTTTTCTACGATTCCGTCAAAAGGTGCTTTTACTTCGGTATAACTTAATTGTTCTTGCAAGTTGGCCAACTGGTTTTCCAAAGCCTCTTTTTGTGCTTTGGCTTGCAAATAGGCTATTTCACTCGTTATCTTTTGTTCATACAGTGCTTTTTGTTTCTCGTAAGTACTGCGAGCCAAGGCCAACTGAGCCTTTACCTGTGCGATGTTATTTCGTATCATAACATCGTTAAGTACCACCAAAGTTTGCCCTTCTTGTACATGGTCTCCTTCATTCACAACCACTTTTTTCACTTGTCCGCTCACTTGCGGAGATATCATGGCAGATTGTACGGCATCGGCTACTCCCGAGGCTTCTACAAAATGTTTGAATGATTGTACGGCTACTTTCTCCACTTTTACTTTTATTCCTTTTTCTTCTTGTTTATGCTCCGGCTTTTCATCTTGGCTTTTTTGAGGTTTACAACCGGCTAACAATATGGATACCGCTGCCAATGTTAAAATGATATTCTTCATCGTTCTTGCTTTTTATTGATAAAACATTTTGTCCAATTCGTTTTTGGCTTTCCAAAATTCCAAAATGGCTTGATAATACTGCTGCAAAGTACCGAAATACTGCAATTGAGCTTGGGTCAGTTCCAATCCGCTGGCCATTCCTTTCATATACTTAATCCGTGTACTTTCATAAATAAACTCCGAAAGTTCCTTGTTCTCTTTTTGCGTACGATAATTGGATATGGCATTTTGCAGGTTTACTTTGGCCTGCAATATTTTCATGGTCAGATTTTGTTGCATTTGCCATTTCTGATTATGTACTTTATCCAATTCTATGCGAGCTTGCGAAATTCTGGCCAGCTTTTGACCGCTACCGAAAATCGGGATATTGATGTTGAATCCTATAATATTTGCCTTGTACCATTTGCCATCTTCGTCGAACCATTTGATTTCATCCCCCATCATACTTTCCTGATGATTGTAAAAAGCTCCGATACTTGGCAACAACGCCGCTTTCTCATTTTTCAAGGCCAATTCTTGCAAACGCTCCTGTGTTTCTATCAACCGGTAATCAATGGTCTGATCAGCCACCAAGGGTTTTTCCGTGAGTTCCTGTCCCTGCTGTACGGCGGCTTCCATTTGTCCCAACGAATCCGTAAGTTCAATACGGCATGCCAAATCCAATCCCATTTGCAACTTTAACAAACTCTTGGCTACTTCCAATTGGCGTCGTACGGTCTGGCGGGCATTCTCCATATTTTTCAAATTAAACTCCATTTGCTTTACATTGGTTTCTCCTACCATTCCCGCTTCAAACATTTTACGCGTTTCCTCATACAGTTTTTTCACAAATACATAATTGCTATCTATAATTCTGGCGTTTTCTCGCGTAATAAGTACCAAATAATATGTTTCCGTCACAGAAGCAATTATATCACGCTCCGTTTGTTTTAATTTGGTCTCGGACAGCTGCTTAAAAACTTTTGCCGTTTGCAAGCCTACAATATACGAACCGTTAAATATGAGTTGGCTAACCGACAAAGTTGCCTTACTATTGTGTTCTGTACCAAAACGCAGCTCCGCATAGGTACCCTCAGGAGCTTGCGGGTTGAACATTCTGGCCGGCACCAGTGTTACCGGCAAATCTATGTTGTAATTATGAGAAAATCCGCCGGTTACTTGTGGCAATCCGATTGCCGTAGTCTCCCACACTTTCTTTTTGGCTTTCAATATATCCAGCTGTGCATTGAGCACCTGCTTATTGCGTTGTAAAGCCAGCTGACGAGCCTCTTCCAAAGACAAACGATACAACGAATCTTGCGAAGTTTGTTGAGCATTACTCTGCCACCCCGTAAGCAGTATAAAGACTATGTATAACCATGTTTTCATAATTCAAAGAATTTTAATTGTTTGAGTATTTCTCTTCCTTTTTCATTGACAATTGCGTAAATATGATATTTGAATAATTCTGTAAAAATTTCTTCCAGACCATATCGGCCGGTATTTAAAAAATTACTTTCAATAAGGGCTTCCATTTTCAGATGATGTACTTCTGCAATAATATCGGCGTTGATGTCGTTTCTGTAAATTCCTTCGCTTATGCCTTGTTCCAGATTTCCCTTTACTATAGTAACCACTGTCTGTTTTCTCATTTCTTTGATCTTGTTATATATGTCGGGATAGTACTTTTTGAGGTCATATAAAAGATGCGGATTGAAGTCTTTGATATTTTGCAATACCTTATGGTAAATTCCATAAAAAAATTCTATGGCATTGACATTTGTATTGCGATTCGGCACCACAAAACGTTCCGACGACTTGACATACATAAACACTTTTTGTACCAAATCGGTCTTGTCCGTAACATATTTATACAAAGTCTTTTTGGACATACCCAAGTGACGGGCAATATCATCCATGGTCATGCTCTTGATACCATAGTTGCGAAACAGGGTATATACCGACGAAAATATTTCTTCCGATGATTTCATGGGGGCAAATATAATACTTTTTACACATCGGAAACATTTTTTGTAAAAAATGTTTCCGAAAAAGCAAATTAAAAGCCGCTCCCACAGGAACGGCTTTCATTATCAGCTTCTAAGAAAAGGTTATTTTTTCGTTCTCATACTAAAGAAACTACGATAAACGAATACCAACGAGATTAATAAGAATACCAACCCTATGTAAGGTGAAACCTTTTGGAATTGCGGAGATATGGCTATTTCCATTGCCAATATTCCGAATAGAGTGGTAAACTTAATAATCGGATTGAGAGATACGGAAGAAGTATCTTTGAACGGATCGCCTACCGTATCACCCACTACCGTTGCATCATGCAATTCCGTTCCCTTTTCTTGCAAATCCACTTCCACTACTTTTTTGGCATTATCCCACGCACCGCCGGCATTAGCCATAAATATAGCTTGATACAGTCCAAATATGGCTATGGCAATCAAATAACTGATAAACAGTGATACGGCATTTTCCGTATAAGCCGGCGAAGACAAAAAGGCTATTGCTAATGCAAAGAAGAATATAGCAATGAAGATATTAAACATACCTTTTTGGGCATATACCGTACAGATTTGCACCACTTCTTTTGATTTTTCGGAATCGGCTTTTTTAGGAGCATTGATATCCAAATTGATATTTTTCTTGATATAAGCCACCGCTTTGTGGGCACCGGCAGTTACAGCCTGTGTAGAAGAACCTGTAAACCAATATATCACGGCTCCTCCCAACAATAAGCCCAGCAAAGTAAATGGATTGAGCAAATTCAACACTTCGTTGGGTTCTATACCCAAACTATGTTTTACCAGTAGTATCAAAGAGAAAATCATAGTGGTAGCTCCTACCACAGCAGTTCCGATAAGTACCGGCTTGGCTGTTGCTTTAAAGGTATTACCGGCACCGTCATTGGCTTCCAAGTAATACTTAGCCTTTTCAAAATCCGGAGTGAATCCAAAATCTTTATTTACTTCTTCTTTTACATTCGGGATGTCTTCAATCAAAGACAATTCGTAAATAGATTGGGCATTATCGGTTACCGGTCCGTAGCTGTCAACTGCGATAGTAACCGGTCCCATCCCCAAAAATCCGAAAGCAACCAAACCGAAAGCAAACACAGCTTCATAGTCCATAATGTCTGCCAAACCTTGTGTAGCTGTCAGATAAGCAATAAACATAAGTATTACAAATACCAATCCTTTCCAGAAAGCACTGAAATTACCGGCTACAAATCCGGCCAAAATATTCAAAGAAGCACCACCTTCACGAGAAGATTCCACTACTTCTTCCACATGCTTTGATTTAGGACTGGTAAATACTTTGGTCAGTTCCGGAATCAAGGCGGCTCCCAATGTACCCGCACTAATAATTATGGAAAGTTTCCACCACATCCCGTTCGGCAAATCGGATATCACAAAATAACTTGCAGCAAATGTTACGATAATTGAAAGTATAGAAGTAATCCAAACCAATGAAGTAAGCGGTTGTTCAAAATCAATATCATCGGCATTAGCATATTTTGCTTTCGCATAAACATTATTGATGTAAAACGAAACGATAGAAGTAATAATCATCAATATACGCATCACAAACACCCAAGAAAGTAATTCTACTTGATATTGTGGAAATACTGCCAATATGATAAAGGAAATAAGAGCAACACCGGTAACTCCGTAAGTTTCAAAGCCATCTGCGGTGGGTCCTACGCTATCTCCTGCATTGTCTCCGGTACAATCGGCTATCACACCCGGATTTCTCGGATCATCTTCTCCGATTTTGAAAATCACTTTCATCAAGTCGGAACCAATATCGGCTATTTTGGTAAAAATACCACCGGCAATTCTCAATGCAGAAGCACCCAAAGATTCACCTATTGCAAATCCGATAAAACTTACTCCGGCATATTCTCCGGGTACAAACAAAAGAATAAACATCATCATAAAAAGTTCCAGAGAAATAAGCATCACGCCGATACTCATACCGGCATTGATCGGTATTTCATACAACTTAATAGGTTTTCTTTCCAAGGAAGCAAACGCCATTCTGGAGTTGGCCAAAGTATTCATCCTGATACCAAACCAAGCAACACTGTACGAACCTAAAATACCCAATACTGTCCAACCCAGAATCATTACTACAGGCCCAAATCCGAATCCGGAAAGTCCGCCAAAATAAAAGGCGGCAACCGCACCTATAAACAAAAATAAAATCCCCAAAAACTTACCTTGTTGAATCAAATAGGTTTTGCTGGTTTGATAAATAACCGATGCAATCTCCAACATGGCTTTGTGGGCAGGTAGTTTTTTTACTTTCAAAAATTGATATAGCCCAAATAAAAAACCACCCAAAATAATCAAAAATCCCCAGTATAAAATACTATCTTCTTTTATTCCTGAGGGGATAATCAGGTCTGCTTCACTGGCAAATACCGATCCGGGTAAAAGCGTTGCAGCTAGTGCCAGTGTAAACAATTTAATCTTTTTCATAAATTCTTGTTTTTGGTTATAAAAAATTACAAATTTCCTACAAATAAAAAACCCCCTGTTACGGGGGGATTCCAATTGTTTTTATTCTTCTTCCGCCACTACATCAAAAGTTACATCCGCTTTTATATCCTTGTAAATTCTTACCGTAGCGGTATAAGTTCCTATTTCTTTGATGTGCTCCGTATTGATAGTTATATTTTTTCTATCCACCTTGATACCTTCTTTTTCGAGTGCTTCGGCTATTTGGATATTATTGACCGA
>CAYMVE010000012.1:0-7375 GCA_964393715.1 uncultured Bacteroidales bacterium
TGAGTCGAGAAGTTTTTTGAATACTCTGACGGCCGGTTATTTTGTGCCGGTAGCCGGGTGGAATACGCTGTTTTATCCTTCCGATAGTTTGCATAAAGTGCGTTTTGGTATTACGGCTTCTGTACGCCTTATGAAAACATTTATGGCTTACGGTCAATATTTGCCGTCTAACGGGGATTGTCAATACGGTTTGTTGGTGGCACGCAGAGCCGGTAAATTTTCTCTATTTTCGCGGTTGGAGCTTAACCGGTTTGAATATACTCACAATGCCGTGCGTAGGCAAGAGTTTTTTGCCCATTTGAATCAGAATGTGGCATATTCGGTAGAAGATGCAGATAATGAAAAAATATGGGAACTTACAATAAAATACGGCAGAATAGGGTTATATTACAGGTACAATGAGATTCATAATTGTGGCGGGTCTGTTACTGTGACCAATGAAAAAAGATATTACAGGACATTTGAAGTGTTTGCCGAAGTAAACCCTTCTTACCGGGTCCAACTTTTTGGGCGGTATCTTTTGTATAATGACGAAAAATGGATTACTTTTGGGCTAAGAACCAATATTCTGGGCAGGTATATTGATTTATAACAATGAATAAACAAAATCCGGTGAAAATATTGAAACGCTTAGTTGCGATACTAAGTGTATTGGTTTTGATAGTTGTGCTTTCCGGCTTGGGTATTTCTTATTTTTACAAAGATAAGATGGTCGGGATAGTTATCAAAGAGCTGAATAATTATTTGCGAACCGAAGTGGTAGTGCAGGATGTAGATTTCACGGTTTTTCGCCACTTTCCGGATGCTTCCGTAGTATTTTACGGGGTAACGGTAAAAGGGGCTCCGGTAAGCAAAAAAAAAATAACAGCCTACAACGATACCTTGCTCAAAGCCGATGTAGTTGCTTTGGAGTTTGACCTGATTAGCTTATTCCGGAAAAGGTATGTTTTTAAGAGCATAGATATAAATTCCGGTACACTCAATTTGTTTATTGACGGAGAAGGTAATGTAAATAGCGATATTATCAAACCGGATACTTCCGGAGTGACTAACTCCCGACTTGAGGTGAAGTTGAGTAAAATAAAGTTGAAAAAACTGCAAACTTATTTTGAAAATGTTTCGAAGGCGGAAGTGGTTTATGGTGTGGTTCCCGAATTGGTTGTTTCGGGAAAATTGTCAAGCAGCAAGGTAAATTTGGCTTTGGAGGGATTGGTGCATGTAAACGGGTATTCTTCGCATGGAGTTGCTTATTTGAAGGATAAGAACATTTATGTGGATGTGGGAATAGTTGGTGATACTGCAGGATATAGATTGGATGTCGGAGCCCTTAAATTGGAAGATGTAAATTTGAATTTGAGCGGTAATATCGACTTGAAAGATAAAACTTCGTTAGACCTTAAAGTCAGTGCCCACAATGAAAGTACGGAGAAGTTGTTGTCATTGCTTCCGTTTTCCGTTAGGCGTGAAATAAGTGATTACGATATTGACGGAAATATGAACTTTATAGCTTACATAAAAGGCATTGTAGATTATAAAACGGCTCCTCATATAGAAGGAAGCTTTAACATAAAAAATGGGACGGTCTTATACAAACCGGCATCCATATCGCTGAATGATATAACCCTTTCCGCCGTCTTTTCTAATGGTAAGGGTAATAACTCAAAGAGCGGAATTATAGAAGTGGATACTTTTTATGCGAATTTGGGAAAATCGTATTTGAGAGCGTCCTACAAGATTAAGAATTTTATTGCGCCGCAATTTTACGGAAAATCTTATGTACATGCCAATGTCAGCGAACTGATTAAATTTTTGGGGATTGATACGGTTGAGCAAGCCCAAGGTACTATTGACGGTGATATAACGGTAGCCGGAGAAAAAAGCAGGTTGAACAATTTGAAAGATTTGACCAACCTAAAAGCGGAAGGTAAACTTGTATTGAATGGGATAGCGATTAAATTTGACGGTGATGACAAAGCCTTTTTAAGCGATGTGAAGTCAAAGCTGCAGTTTAATAACAGCGTGTTGGAAATAAATGATTTTGAAGGATATGTCAAAGGTCAAAGAGTCAATGTAAAAGGTGTTTTGAAAAACTTTGCGGATTTGGTTTTGTCGGAAGCTAACGAGCTGAACGGAGTGTTTACTTTGAAGGCTCCGAAGTTGGATTTGGATGTTTTTTTAGCCGGAGATGTCAATGATACTTCTGCGGCGGATAAATCAATTTCATACAAGTTGAAATTTGATGTGGATGTTGATACCGTTTTGTATAAAAATGAGCAGTTAAGGAATTTTAGGGCTGTAGGGATTATTGACAAAAACAAATATTTTTTCCCTTCCTTCTCCCTTCGGTATGCCGGAGGAGCAGTTGACGGCAGTATGGGGATGAAAGGCAATGCCATTACCGGCAAGGTTCATACTGCGGATTTGAATATTAGGAAAGTGTTTAAGCTTTTTGACGATTTTGGGCAAGGCTTTATTTCTTATAAGAACCTGAAAGGAACTCTTACATCGTCTTCGGATTTTTCTTTTTTAGTGGATGAGGCGGGCAAAATAGATGTGAATACCTTAAAATTGACTTCGGATATAGTTATTAAAGATGGAGAGCTTATTAATTTCAAACCGTTGGAAAAACTTTCTAAGTTTCTGAGTTTGAGTGAGGTGAGGCATGTGTATTTTACCGACATAAAAAATACGATATACATAGATAAGGGACGGCTTGTGGTGCCTTCCATGCACATAGAGTCGTCCAGCCTTGATTTTGACATAGACGGGTATCATTCTTTTAGTGGCGAATTTGAATATCATGTAAGGCTGTACTTGTCTGAATTGCTTTCAAAAAAGTACCGGCAAATCCATAAAGATACCGACAATGATTTTGTAGTTTATGATGTAAACGGTGACAGAACCAAAATATTTCTGCTTATTTACGGAGACGGAGAAAATGTTAATTACAAATACGACAAACAAAGAGTAAAAAAACACATCAAAGAACGAATAAAAGAGGAAAAAAACAACTTGAAAAACATAATAAAAGAGGAATTTCATTGGTTTACCAAAGATACGGCTATTAAGAACAAAGTGAAAAAAAATAATGATTTGAAAAAACGCTTGAAAGAAAAGAAAAAGGAAGAGGAAGAAAAAAAGAATGCGTTTCAATTTGATTTTGGAGGATAGAATATGGACCTGTATGTAAGAAAAACACGGTGGAAGCTTTTTTTGCTGATAATGGGAGCGATTATAGCCGTTATTTCCATTCTGTATTCCAACTACATTACGGGTAAATTGGCATTGGAGGAAAAGAAAAAAGTGGAACTGTGGGCGGAAGCTATGAAACGGCTTACTTCGGAAGAGGCACAATCACAAGATATAGAATTTATTTTCAAGGTGATAGAAAATAATGAAACCATACCCGTTATTGTTACCGACGAAGAAGGCAAAATGGTATTTTATCGTAATATTGATTCGTCTATTGTGGAAGATTCGGTAAAGTTACGGGAAGAAATTTTGGAGATGGCAGAAAGTCATGAACCTATAGAGATACAAGTTACCAGTGATATAAAGCAGTATGTGTTCTATAAGGAATCTATTTTGTTGCAACAGCTTAAAATTTTCCCGTTTATACAACTTTTTCTTATAGTGGTGTTTATCGGTTTGAGTTATTATGCATTCAGTACTACCAGACGGGCAGAGCAGAACCTTGTTTGGGTGGGGATGTCCAAGGAAACGGCACATCAATTGGGCACGCCCATATTTTCTCTTCGTGGATGGGTGGAATTGCTTAGGATGGAAGACAACATTAACCCGGAAATTATTCGTGAGATGGAAAAAGATGTGGACAAGCTGGAGCTGATTGCCGAAAGGTTTTCCAAAGTCGGTTCGGCTCCGGAGTTGAAAAAAACGGATGTAATAGGTATTGTTCGAAAGACTTTTGAATACTTGCAGCCGCGTACCTCCAAAAAAATAAAATTCGAACTTTTGTCCGAAAAAGACAAAATATATGCACACCTTAACGAAATGCTTTTTTCTTGGGTACTTGAAAATGTGATGAAAAACTCCATAGATGCTATGCCCGGAGGAGGAGAAATAAAGGTAACTGTCTTTGAACACAAGGGAAATGTAGTGATTGACATAAAAGATACCGGACACGGAATTCCCAAAAACAAACATAAGGCGGTTTTCAAACCGGGAGTTTCGTCTAAAAAACGAGGTTGGGGGTTAGGTCTCTCTCTTTCCAAAAGAATTATAGAAGAATACCATAAAGGTAAAATCTTTGTGAAATATTCCGAACCCGGAAAAGGGACAGTCATAAGAATTGTATTGTAAAAAAGTGCATAATATGGACTATTCTGATAAACTTAAAACTTTGATTCCGTTGCATTTGTTGGAAGAGGAGGCTGTGCAACAAATCAAGGCAAATTTGGAAGTGCCTTTTTTGAAAAAACTGGTAATCTTGCCCGATTGTCATAGTGGCTACGATTTGCCGGTTGGAGCGGCGGCTTTATTGGATGGCTATGTGTCGGCGTCGTATGTGGGAGTGGATATCGGTTGCGGAATGTGTACGGTCAAAACTCCGATTGAGGCAGGTACTTTGAACGAGGAGGATAAAAAACATATTTTCCGTTTGACCTATAAGAAGATACCCGTAGGGTATGAACGAAGAAAACAAGGATTACCGTACAAAAAATTTTATTCGGCTTCCGGAGACAAGGAATTGAACAAAGCGGTCAATGAAATTTTGAATATTTCGTTGGGTACTTTAGGGGGTGGCAATCATTTTATTGAATACGGTGTCTCTGAAAAAAACGGGCACCTGTATGTAACTATTCATTCCGGGTCGCGCCATTTGGGCAAATTGATTGCCGATTATTACAGCCGGATGGCAAGGTTTTTTCCGGTAGATAGTGAAGCGGGGCTAAACTATTGGGAAGATATGACTTTTGCCATTGAGTACGCTTTGGAGAACCGTAAGAGAATGTTGGAAATCATTTTGAAGGAAGTGTTGGCATTGACACCACGGGAATATGAAGAGGCTATGAAAACTTTCGTGAACGAAAGTCATAATTTTGCCGAAAAGCGGTCCGACGGCATTTTGCACCGGAAAGGAGCAACACCGGCTTACAAAGGACAACCCGGCATTATTCCGGCCAATATGCGGGATGGAGTTTTTCTTACCGAAGGATTGGGTAACGAAGAATATTTGTCTTCGTCCTCTCACGGAGCCGGACGCAGTATGTCGCGTAAAAAAGCCCGCAAAACTATCAGCCAATCGGAATTTGAAGAGGCTATGAAAGGAATTGTGGCACGAACCGGAAAAAAGATTATTGACGAAGCCCCTATGGCATACAAGGATATTTCGCAGGTGATAAGATTTCAGGAAGGGAAAGTCATTCAGGTTACCGATCGTTTGCGGCCTCTTATAAACATTAAAGGATGAATTCCGAAAACTGCGGAATATATATTCACATACCTTTTTGTAGGACCAAATGTCCCTACTGTGATTTTTATTCGGTGGTACGCATTCATTATACGGACGATTTTACGGATGCTTTGGCAAAAGAAATCCATCTCCGCAAAAAGGCGGTTCCATGCCGGCGTCCGCATACGGTATATTTGGGCGGAGGTACTCCTTCCGTTCTTTCAGGAAGGCAGTTGCATCGTATTGTCGAAGCATTGCACCGAGAGTATGACTTGTCGGAAGTAAAGGAATTTACTATTGAAGCGAATCCGGAAGATGTCAGTGGTGAAAAAGTAAGCTTTTGGAAAGAGTGGGGTATAAACCGGGTGAGTTTGGGGACACAATCTTTTCATGATGGCGTTTTGAAATTTTTGGGGCGCCGCAATACCGTTTCGTCCAATATCAAGGCAATAGAATTGCTTAAAAACAAAGGAATCGAAAATATTTCCGTAGATTTTATTTATGGTGTGCCGGAATTTCGTAATGAGTTTATAGAAGATTTTGTGAGAATAGTTGGTGTGTATGCCATACCACATGTGTCCGCTTATCATTTGGGCATCGAGCCGCATACGGTTTTTGCTCACAAACTGGCACGAGGGCTTTTAAAGGAAGTATCGCAAGAAGAGAGTGAAAAGCAGTATTTTTTGATTACGAACCTGCTGAGAGAATCGGGCTTTGAGCACTACGAGATTTCCAATTATGCCCGGAATGGCAAGTATGCGGTTCACAATTCGGGGTATTGGCGGGGAATGTGGTATGCGGGATACGGGCCTTCGGCACACTCTTACAATGGGAAAAAACGCTGTGCCAACATTGCCAACCTGTATAAGTACTTGAAGGCCGTAAAAAACGGAACTCCGTTTTACGAGTGCGAAAATATCGATGTAGTTACGGCTTACAATGATTATATTCTGGTATCGTTCAGAACCATATGGGGAGTGAATCTTGAAAAGATAAAGAACATGGGCCACAAGTTTTTCCGGCATTTTACAACGGTTTTGCACTCCAAATATGCCGGTTCCGGATTGATAACGAAAACTTCCGTGGGGTATCGGCTGACAGATAAAGGCATGTTCCTGTCCGACGGGATTATTGCAGATTTTTTGGTGGTGTAAGGGGATTTGGTTTGTGCAGTAAACAGAATAACAAAAGCCGTCGGGATTTTTCCGCGACGGCTTTTTATAGGGTTTCAGTGTTTGTATTACATCATCATTCCGGGATCATAGCCTCCTGCTCCTGCCGGCACTGCTGGTTCTTTTTCTTTCTTTTCTACCAATACGGCTTCGGTTGTCAGGAACATGCTAGCTATGGATGCTGCGTTTTCTATGGCTATTCTCGTTACTTTGGTCGGGTCTATCACGCCGGTTTCAAACAAGTTTTCGTATTTTTCGCTAT
This sequence comes from uncultured Bacteroidales bacterium, assembly GCA_964393715.1. Taxonomy (GTDB): domain Bacteria; phylum Bacteroidota; class Bacteroidia; order Bacteroidales; family JALTDM01; genus JALTDM01. The sequence goes on from CAYMVE010000012.1 coordinate 6,848, forward strand.
AAGCGTTAAATCCGTAATCAGCTTTTCCTTCTTTTACTTTTTCCACTATTACGCTGCCTTCCATTCCGGCATTTTCCACTATTTGACGCAGCGGTTCTTCCACGGCTCTTTTTACAATTTGGATACCGATGTTTTCGTCGTCGTTTTTGCCGGAAAGTTTGTCTAGGGCTTCTACGGTTCTGAGGAGTGCTACGCCACCGCCTGGTACGATACCTTCTTCTACGGCAGCTCTGGTAGCATTCAGCGCATCTTCCACGCGGTCTTTCTTTTCTTTCATTTCCACTTCGCTGGCTGCTCCTATGTAGATTACGGCTACACCACCTGCCAATTTGGCAAGTCTTTCTTGCAGTTTTTCTTTGTCGTATTCGCTGGTAGTCGTTTCTATTTGAGCTTTAATTTGTGCAATTCTCTTTTCGATGTTGGATTTGTCACCTTTGCCGTTTACGATGGTTGTGTTTTCTTTATCGATGGTAACTTTTTCGGCTTCACCCAGCATGTCGAGTGTGGCACTTTCCAGTTTCAAACCTT
>CAYMVE010000012.1:7385-24903 GCA_964393715.1 uncultured Bacteroidales bacterium
ACTACGGTGCCACCTGTTAATACGGCGATGTCTTCGAGCATTTCTTTTCTTCTGTCACCAAATCCCGGAGCTTTTACGGCAGCCACTTTAAGGGTGCCTCTCAATTTGTTTACTACCAAGGTTGCCAATGCTTCACCTTCTACATCTTCTGCAATAATGAGCAATGGTCTTCCTGCTTGTGCCACCGGTTCCAGTACAGGCAACAAGTCTTTCATTACCGATACTTTTTTGTCCGTAATCAAGATGTACGGATTTTCAAGTACGGCTTCCATTTTTTCGGTATCGGTAATGAAATAAGGCGATATGTAGCCTCTGTCAAATTGCATACCTTCTACTACATCCACGGTAGTTTCGGTACCTTTGGCTTCTTCTACGGTGATTACTCCGTCACGGCTTACTTTGCTCATGGCATCGGCAATGAGTGTGCCTATTGCTTCGTCGTTATTAGCCGATATGGTGGCTACTTGTTTGATTTTTTCGTAGTCGCTACCGATTTCTTTCGATTGTTTTTTGAGTTCTTCCACTACGGTTTTTACGGCTTTGTCAATACCGCGTTTCAAATCCATCGGATTGGCACCGGCGGTTACATTTTTCAAACCTACCGTTGCAATGGCATGTGCCAATACGGTAGCTGTTGTTGTACCGTCGCCGGCTTTGTCATTGGTTTTGGAGGCAACTTCTTTTACCAATTGAGCTCCCAAGTTTTCAAATTCGTCTTCCAGTTCTATTTCTTTGGCTACGGTTACCCCGTCTTTGGTAACTACCGGCGAACCGAATTTTTTGTCGATTACTACATTTCTTCCTTTGGGACCTAAGGTTACTTTAACGGCATCTGTCAAAATGTCCATTCCTTTTTTTAATCGGTCTCTTGCCTCGATATCAAATTTGATTATCTTTGCCATATTCTTAAATTTTTTAGGGTTAAACAATTAAAATTTTTATTCGTTAATTTTCAAAAGAACATCTTCTACATTCAGAATCAAATACTTTTTGTCTTCAAATTCAATTTCCGTTCCTGCATATTTGTCATAAATAACGGTATCACCTTCTTTCAAAGGATTGTTTTCGTCGTCTGTTTTTCCCATTGCCACGATTTTACCTCTCTGAGACTTTTCTTTGGCGGTGTCGGGGATTATAATTCCGCCTACGGTTTTTTCTTCCGTAATAGGTTCTATCAGCAATTTGCCCGACATGGGTACTCCTATTTTTGCCATACGCTTCCAGTTTTTAGTAAGTTTGCCGTCCCTTATACATATTTTGTGCCAAGATTTTCATAAGACAATTTGACGCATTGTTTTTTCCAAGTAATGGCTGTTTTGTGAATAAAAATGTATATTTTTGTCATATTGTGAAAAACCGTGAAGGTGAAAAAACTATTATCCATATTGTCCGTTGTGTTGTTGTATTATTCAAGCGTGGCACAGGAAGCTTTTATCCGGAATGACGGACAATGGACGCCCGGTTTTTTGTACAAAAAAAACTTAGCGTACGGAGGAGCTTTTTTCTTTGAGGATTCTATCGTTTATAATTTTGTGAATAGGGCGGATGTCTCAAAATCCGCTGCCCATAACGGGGTTCTGGAGAATTTCGAGGGAATATTGCATTTGCATTCGATAACCGTGGAATTTCTTAAAACGAGTGATGAAAAAACACGCATAGTTCCGGAAGATGAACGAACCGATTATTTGAATTATTTTATCGGGCGGGACCCGTCCAAATGGCGTTCCAGAGTACCGCATTTTAACATATTGTCTTACTATAATTTGTACGAAGGAGTAAAATTGCGATTTTACAGTGACGACAATACCATAAAGTACGAATTTATAGCGAATGATGCAAAGGCGGTAAGGCAAATCAGGTACCGGATTAAATATGCAGACAAGGTTTGGGTGAATGCCGACGGCGAATTAAAGATAGCTACTTCGGTAAATGAAATTACGGAGCCAAAACCTTTTGCTTATCAAAGGATTAACGGAGAGCGAAAAGAGGTGGAATGTAAATTTGTCGTTCACAAAAATATAGTTGGCTTTAAGTTAGGCAAAGTGTATGACAAAAATTCACCCGTGATTATAGACCCCTACCTTATTTTTTCCACTTACAGCGGGTCGGAGTCTGATAATTGGGGATTTACTGCTACATACGATTTTAAAGACAGGGTATATTCCGGAGGAATTGCTTTTGCAACGGGTTATCCTGTATCGCCGGGGGCTTTTCAGGTAAGTTTTGCCGGTGGGCATGGGTATAGTTCCGGATATTATCAGTACGGATGCGATATTGCCATTATCAAGTACAGTCCGGACGGCACACAGCGATTGTTTGCTACCTATCTGGGAGGCTCCAATAGTGAAGAATTGCCGCATAGTCTGGTGGTTGACAAGCATAACCATTTGATTGTGATGGGAGTTACCGGGAGCAATGATTTTCCGGTTACCTCCGGGGCCTATGATGCTACTTACAATGGCGGAGATTCGTTGAGTTATGATAATGTGATTGTTTTTCAGAACGGAACGGATATTTATGTGTCCAAATTCAGCGAGGACGGTACACATTTGTTGGCTTCTACCTTAATTGGCGGTAGTAAGAATGACGGCTTGAATTTTCGTGTCGCTTATGCTTCCAACACTTTTATTATGACCGGTGCCGATACCAGTCTGTATTTCAATTATGCCGACGGTGCACGGGGAGAAGTAACGGTAGATGATTCCGGCTATGTGTATGTTAGTACGACTACTTTTTCCGATGATTTTCCGGACAATGCCGGGTTTAGTACCCATTTCAGGGGAAAACAAGAAGGGGTTGTGTTTAAATTGGCTCCGGATTTTGACAGTTTACTGTGGAGCGGATATTTGTCCGGAACCGAGGACGATGCTTTGTATTCGGTAGATTTGGCCTCCGACGGCAGAATATATGTAGGTGGCGGTACCCGTTCGAATGATTTGCCGGTTAACACCAATGCTTACCAATCGATATTCAAAGGAAAGGTGGACGGATATGTGGCGGCTATATCGAACGATGGTCATGTTTTGGAGGCATTGTCTTATTTCGGCAGTACTTATTACGATCAAATTTATTTTGTAAGAGTGGGCAGAGACAACTATCCTTATGTGACCGGGCAAACCAAGGCACCCGATAGCACTTTTATTTACAATGCCCTTTATTCCAATCCCAATAGCGGCCAATTTATTGCCAAGTTGACCCCTAACCTTAATGCGTTGGTATGGAGTACGGTAGTAGGTTCCGGAAACGGTAGGCCTAATATCTCGATAACGGCTTTTGAAGTGGATGTGTGCAATCGGATATATTTGTCCGGTTGGGGGCGTGAATGGGCGGTAAGCACAACTTCGTGGGATACTATCCAAGGCACTAAGAATATGCCATTGACTTCTAATGCTTATCGGGACAGTACGGACGGACAAGATTTTTATTTGATGGTGATGGATGGCGATGCCAACTATTTAGATTATGCCACCTATTTTGGCGAGTTGCATTATGCTTCTTGCGGATATAGTGGCCACGACCATGTAGATGGCGGTACCAGTCGTTTTAACAAGCGGGGGCATATTTGTCAGGCGGTATGTGCCAGTTGCGGTGGATGCCAACAGTTTCCCACCTATCCGGATTCGGTTTGGTCGGTATCCAACAATGCCCAGAATTGTAATAATGCGGTGTTCAAGTTTTCTTTTGTGGATGATATTGTTACGGCACAGTTTTATGCGCCGCAATTGTGTCCGGGCGATACGGTCGTGTTTACCAATACCAGTCAGAACGGTCAGTATTTTCAATGGGATTTCGGTGACGGGACTACCAGTACGGCTTTTCAACCTTCCCATTATTACTCGCAAGGCGGCACCTATACGGTTACTTTAATAGCGGTGGATTCCGGCACTTGTAATATTAGCGATACCGTTTCGTATCAGATAACTATTCCGGAGCCTTTGAATATTAATGTGAGTGCTACTCCACAAGTATGTCAGGTTATGGGATCGGCATCCGTTCAGGTAAGCGGAGGTTTACCGCCACTCACTTACGAGTGGAGCAATGGCGTTTTTGGAAATTCCATAACCGCAGTGGAAGCAGGCACTTATCAAGTGACGGTAACGGATGCCAACCATTGTAAGACCGTATTGCAAGTAACGGTACCGGACAGTTCGTATCCCGTGTCGGTAACCGGAGTGGCCGAGACCCAGAAATGTGACGGTATATGCAACGGTAGTGTGGCGGCGGAAATTAACGGGGCACATACGCCTTACAGTTTTATGTGGAATACCGGTGATACGGACCAAACGCTCGATAATTTGTGTGAAGGAGATTATATAGCCACCCTTGTAGATGCCAACGGATGTTCCGACACATTGACGCTGCATGTGGGAAACGAACATTTGGAGCCGGATATAGATGTATCCAGCGATACCAATGATGTGTTTCCGGGAACACAAGTAAATTTGTTTGTTACGGACAGCAGTGATTTTTCTTATCTTTGGAGCGGCGGCGAAAATATTTTCGGAGCAACTACACCTACGGCTACGGTAGCACCGTCTCATACTACCACTTATTATGTTACCGTAACAGACCAATACGGATGTCAGGCAAGAGATTCCATTACCATAAGGGTACTTGATGTGGTTTGCGGGGAACCGTATATTTATGTGCCCAATGCTTTTTCTCCTAATGGAGACGGGCAAAATGATGTGTTGTATGTATATGCCAATCCGGCATTGATTACGAAATTGCACTTGATGATTTATGACAGGTGGGGCGAATTGGTGTTTGAAACGGAAAGTCTTGATAAGGGGTGGGATGGAACTTACAAAGGTAGAAAGTTGGATCCGGCGGTGTTTGTATATTATTTGGAGGCTACTTGTATCAATGACGAAACATTTGTGAAAAAAGGAAATATAACCTTGTTGAAATGACGAACAAAAGGTGGGTGCAGATATTGACAGTGATGTTGTTGGGGGTGCTTGCCGGTTCCGGTAGGGCACAAGATGTTCATTTCTCGCAAAATGATGCTATTCCTTTGTTTTTATCACCTTCCAATGCCGGGGAGTCATGCGATTACCGGTTTTTTATGAATCATCGCAATCAATGGGCATCCATAACGGTACCTTATGTAACATTTTCGGCTGCTGCCGATAAAAAATTTGAAAATGTTCAGTTTTTGGGCGGACACGATGCCGGTGCAGGCATTATTATCAGCAATGACAAAGCCGGTGACGGAGAACTGACCAATACCCGTATAGATTTGTTGGGGGCTTATAAGTTTGATTTTTCCAATGGTGTAATGAAGCATTTGTCGTTAGGTATGAGTGTTGCTTATGCTCGTACTACCATTGATTATTCCAAACTGTATTTCGGAAGTCAATTTAATGGGAACTATTTTGATGCGGCACTTCCGCAAGGAGAGAATTTTGAAACTTCCGCATTCGGGTTTGTGGATATGGCCATGGGATTGTCCGGAGTGTTGAATGTGGCCGGATACACAGTGGAGACGGGATTTTCCGTAAATCATATTACTTCACCCAAACAAAAATTTTTCGGTAATGATGAAACCAAACTGGATGCCAGAATCAATTATTTTGTGTCGTCACCGGTTAAGCTGAATGCTTCCAATGAAATAGTCCCGTCATTTTATTGGTACCAACAAGGGAAGCTAAAAGAATTGGATATAGGCGGCGTGTGGACGACAACGGTGAACAGTATGAGCATCCGGCATTTTTTTGCAGGAGGGTGGTGGCGTGCCGGTGATGCTATCATCTTGAAAGCCGGATTGAACTATAACGGCGTGATTTTGGGGTTTAGTTATGATATTAATTTGTCGAAATTGCGTGTGGCCAGCGGTGGCAAAGGCGGATTTGAGCTTTCACTGATTTACAAAATATGTAAGCTTCCTACCATATCCAAAAAAAGTTTGAAGCATTATTGTCCGGAATTTATGTAAATTTTTTACGGCAGTCCGATGTATTTGTGCAATTGTACCGATAGTTTCCATTGGGGATTTTTCATAATGTATTCGGCTACTTGTGGGGTGTTGGTTTTTCGGCGGCTCCATTCCGGTTGTAAATAAAGATGGGTGCCGGGAATAGTTTTCCGGGCGTTTGCTTCAGCCCATTCAAAATCGGAAGGAATGTCATAAATGATTACTTTCAGCTCGTTGGCAATGGCAAAAAATTCACTTCGTGGTGGTTGCTGGGGCTTTGGAGACAAACATACCCAGTCCCATTTGCCGCTTAACGGATGGGTGCCCGATGTTTCCAGATAAGTCCTTATGCCGTGTGATTGGAGAATTTCCGTAAAAATATCCAGATTATACATCATCGGTTCTCCACCGGTTACTACTACATCTCGATAGCCGGCATCAATGATTTCCCGGGCCAGGACTTCGGTTTCAACAAGGGTGTCGATGCCATATCGCCAGGAGTATTTGCTGTCGCACCACTTGCAACCGATGTCGCAACCTCCTATCCGGATAAAAAAAGCAGCTTTGCCCACATGGTAGCCTTCGCCTTGTAAGGTGTGGAATTTTTCAATGAGGGGTAGATGTGTACCTTTGGTAAATAGCAGATTGATGTCGGAATGTTTCATGATGTCGTATGTTCGGGCTCACAAAAATACATAAATAATTTGTGATGCAGTGCTGTTTTTGTTCCGGGAAATATTTACGATACAATTGTAAAACATTCCGGCAATATGTATTATTTATGGACATTACGGTAAAAATTGTTATTTTTAAGCCAAATTACAGGTTGTTATGGAAGAGGACAAAATTTTGAATGTTTATACGGAAAATTTGGAAGGTGTAAAACTGATAGAAGCCGGAGCGGGAACGGGCAAAACTTTTTCACTTTCCGTTTTGGTGTTAAGAATGATTTTGGAAACATACAAGGAGCCTAATTATAATGATATTCTGAAAGATATTCTCGTAGTAACTTTTACCAATGCCGCTACGGAGGAAATGAGAGTTAGAATCAGTAAGTTTATTGATGATGCTTTGCACTATTATGAGGACGGCCAAAAGGAAGAAAAACAGGATAAGCCGTTTTATGACTATTTGAGTCGGATTGCCGACAAGGACAAAGAGAAGAAAGAAAAAATCAGAATATTAAAACTGGCCAAATACCACCTTGACGAAGCTTCCATTTATACCATACATTCGTTTTCTCAAAGGATGTTGGCGGAATTTTCCGCAGATACCGGATTTTTTGCGGATCTTTCGGTAATTCCCGACGAAACGGAATTGATTAAATATTATGTGTATGAGTTTTGGCGTGAAAAAATCAATATCAAAGGTAGTAAATACGAGGAACTGGATTTAGATGGTGGTGACATAGGTATTATGGTAAATTCCGTCCAAAAATTTTTGGACGGAAAACAACTGGTTGGAGAAGGATTGTTTATTGAGATGCTGCATGAGTTGAACAATTATGTTGCAGACTGGATTACTAGGCGGAAAGAGGAGGATAAGCTATTGTCTTATAACGATATGATAAGACTGCTGTATGAAAAGGTGACGGAAAACAGACGGCTGGTACAAAAGATTCGTAGCAAATACAGGGCGGTTTTTGTGGATGAGTTTCAAGATACCGACGAAAAGCAGTACGGCATATTTAAGAAGGTGTTTATCGAAAACAATGATAACCCGCGTGTTTTCTTCATAGGAGACCCCAAGCAGGCCATTTATTCGTTCAGAGGTGCGGATGTCAATGTATATTATAAAGCCAAAGACGAGATAAAGGAGATAAAATACCTGACTACCAATTACCGTTCTTCCGAAAATTTTATAAAAGATGCCAACCGCTTGTTCGGTTATTTGAGTGAAAAAACCAAGAACCTTGAAGGAATCCGGTTTGAGTATAAGGAGTTGGGATTTGCCAATGGAGAACCTGAAAAACACTTTGATTTTTTGCCTCAAAATATAGAGCCTTATCCCGGAATCATCTGCTATGATGTAAATAGCGACAAAGGCTATGCTAATAAAAACTCACTAAAAGAAAAAGCGGTTGTGCTTGTAAAAAATATTCTGGCCGGAAGCGAGTACAAAAAATCGGATTTGGCTGTGTTGGTAAGGAGTAATAATGAGGCAAAGGAGGTTAAAGAACTGTTGGATCAGAATAATATAGACAGTGTGATACAGGACGATACCAAGGTGATACAAACCGACGAAGCCAAAAGTTTGTATTATCTATTAAGGGCGGCACTGTTTCCTTCGGAAGCTAACATGCGGACGGCATTGAATAGCAAACTGCCGGGATATACCGTAAAAGAGATACTGGGAGATTTGTCCGAAGAAGAATACGATAAGTTCGGAAACATCCGGCAAGTATGGGAATCGGAAGGAATATTTCCTGCCGTTTTGAAAATAATGAATCTGTTCGGGGTGTGGTATAAAGTAGGTGCGGTACAGGGGGTTGAGAAAGACAGGGAAATAACGAACTTGTTGCATATTGCGGAAATACTGAATGAACAGGAAATGAGAAACCGGTTTGCTCCCGTGCAATTGTTGGAATGGTTCGGTAAAGAAATCAATGAACCCGACGAAGCATCGGGTTATGAACTGAGAGTGGAAGGAGATATGGAGAAGGTGCGAATTGTTACCATCCACAAAAGCAAAGGACTGGAATATCCGGTGGTGATTTTACCTTTTTTGAATTTTTATGAGGAAGTATTTAGGAGCTCAAGTATATATACATTTTATCAAAAAGAATGGAAATATACCTATGGAAAACCGGATATCAAAAAAGATATAGTGCTTTTGAAAAACAGAGTTTCCGAAAATATGAGGTTAATGTATGTGGCTATAACGAGAGCTCAGGATTATGCTTTCGTATTTAGTTTTAATCGGGCTAAGCAGGGAGGGCATAACAATCGCTCCTTTTTCAAACATTTGAAGGATGTAGCCGGTATTGAAAACATCTTTGCCGATAGCGAATTATTTTGTGAGAAGTTTGAATTGGAGGATAGAAATCCGGGTGAGTATTTAGAGGAAGCGGTCAAGCCTGCACAAAGGGTGAAAGCTTTTACGGGAGATTTGTCGCTTAAATGGCAGGTGACCAGTTATAGCGAATTGGACGAACACCAAGTAAGTGCCACGGCAGAGGAATGTACCGGAAACGAGAATGAGTACGACCGTTTTATCTTTCAACTACTGCCGAAAGGTGCCGGAACGGGAAATGTGATTCACAACTTGCTGGAATCGTGTGATTTTTCGGAGCTTGAAGATTTTGTTATTCCGGATAAGTACTTAAAGTTTGCGGGAGGGGATCATGCCCGCGAGATGCTCGACGAGTTTCTGCGTCATGTGGTATATGCCCGTTATACTACTGCCGACGGTAAACCGTTTACGCTCAAAGAGGTGACCAATGTTTTCAAAGAAGAAGAATTTTACTTTTCGTACGACGATTTTGCCAAAGAGAAACTGCAGAAGATTTTGCCCGAAATATCATTAAGCGGAAACGAATTTACCCAATCTGGTGTGGTACACGGATTTATGGATATGCTCTTTGAATATGATGGGAAAATATACCTATTGGATTGGAAATCAAACTACTTGGGTTGTGATAAGGAAGATTATGCGCAAAAGAGGTTGGAAACGGCCATAATAGATAATAATTACCGGTTGCAGTATTATATTTATTCGGTAGCCTTGTTTCGTTTTTTGGGCGAAGAGACCTTTAAAAGCAAATTTGGCGGCGTGTATTATGTGTTTGTTCGGGGAGTACGCAAAGATGAGAATTACGGAATCTATTACACGATGCCGGATGTAGGAAAGATTCAAGAACTTTCGGAAAAAGTATTCCGTTAAAAACGGGTTTCCGTTTTTTCTTTTTATAACATAATAATTGCTTTTACTCAAAAAATACAGTCACTATCGGTGTTTTATTGTTAAAAAGATGTCATTATTAAAAAAAATTACCCAGTCCGGCAATTTTATCATAAATTTGTATTATTAAAATCGAGCTGGTATGAGTGAGAAAATATTAAAGGCATTGATGCAATTGTTTGCCATTATTGCAAACTTGGACAAAGAAGATACTTCCCGAGGCAGAGATTTGGTAAAACAATATCTGAAACATTATTTGAGCAGTGAAACCATAGAAGAATTTTTGAAACTTTATGACGAATATTACGGCATACATCATAAAAAATCCGGAAGAAAGGGAATCAGTGCCAGTTCCGTAAAGGTTTTAAGGATTTGCGAAGAAGTGAATTCGGAACTCAAACGGGAACAAAAAATTCTGGTATTGCTCCAATTGCTCGAATTTATTACTTATGGCAAAGGAGTTACGGATATTGAGCTGGAATTTGTTCAGACAGTAGCCGAAATCTTCAATATCTCCCAAGAAGAGTTTAACAATGCCAAAGAATTCATGTTCGGAAACTATGATAAAGTGCCCCATAAGAAATATTTACTCATTATTGACGGAGAAGAGGCCTACGACGGAGACATAAAACACATTTACCGTCCCAAACTGGAAGGGAAAATCTATGTGTTGTATATTCCTTCTTCCGATACTTACATGTTCAAATATACAGGTCAGCAAAGCTTAAAGTTGAACGGTCAGCCGATAAAACCCAACTGGGGATATGTTTTTGACAAAGGGTCGTCTATTCGCGGTTCGCTGATAGCTCCTATTTATTATAGCGATGTTTCGGGCTTGTTTTTGCAAGGTTCGGTTCCGTACAAACTGGTATTTACCGCCAAGGATATTGAGTTCCGGTTTAAAAACAGTTCCAACGGTATTCATAAATTTACTTTTTCGGAAGAAACCGGTAAGTTGGTCGGTATTATGGGGGGGAGTGGTGCCGGTAAATCCACTTTGTTGAATATTTTTAACGGGAAATATAAGCCTTTGGCAGGTTCCATCACTATCAACGGATATGATATTCACGCTGACAAAGACAAGCTGAAAGGTGTGATTGGCTTTGTGCCGCAAGACGATTTGCTGATAGAGGAACTTACAGTGTATCAAAATCTTTACTATAATGCCAAGCTGGTATTTGACGGCCTTACCGACGAACAAATAAACGAAATAGTAGAAAAAGTATTGCTGGATTTGGATTTGTATGAGATAAAGGACTTGAAAGTAGGTGACCCCTTGAATAAGTACATTAGCGGTGGCCAGCGAAAGAGGCTGAATATCGGGCTTGAATTGTTGAGAGAACCGCCTATTATGTTTGTGGATGAACCTACATCCGGGCTTTCTTCCATGGACTCGGAAATGGTAATGGACTTGCTCAAAGAACAAACCCTCAAAGGCAAACTGGTTATTGTAAACATTCATCAACCTTCGTCGGATATTTACAAGATGTTTGACAAAATCCTGTTTCTTGACAAAGGCGGTTATCCGGTATATTACGGCAATCCGCTCGATGCCATTACCTATTTCAAACATGCGGTCAATTATGTGGATGCCGATGTCAGCGAATGTCCGGTTTGCGGTAATGTGAATCCGGAAAGTATTTTGCAGATAATAGAAACCAAGGTAATAGACGAATACGGAAAACAAACACGCAAACGGAAAATTTCTCCCAAAGAATGGTACGAACGCTATATGCGTGAGATACATCCGAAAGTGGAAATCAAACATAGCGACGACGAGATTCCGAAAAGCGATTTCAAAATTCCAAATCCTTTTAAGCAATTCAAGATTTATATGATCAGAGATGTATTGTCTAAAATTACCAATAAACAGTATATCTTGCTCAATTTTTTGGAATCTCCGGTGTTGGCTGTGATTCTCGGATTTTTTACCAAATATATTGCCGAAGATGTTTACATTTTTGCCAAGAATGAGAATATTCCCGGATTTTTATTTATGGCTGTTGTGGTAGCCTTGTTTCTTGGTATGACAGTAAGTGCCGAAGAAATCATAAAAGATCGTAAGATTCTGGAACGGGAGCGCTTTTTGAACTTGAGCCGTACCAGTTATATCAATTCCAAAGTCATTTTGATGATGCTGATTTCGGCTATTCAAACCATTTCGTTCGTAATTGTCGGTAATTGGATATTAGGCATTCACGGGCTAACCTTTAATTATTGGCTGGTGTTGTTTACTACGGCGGTATTCGCCAATCTGGTAGGTCTCAATATTTCGGCCACCCTCAATTCGGTAGTAACCATTTACATACTGATTCCGTTTATTCTGGTGCCGGAATTGCTATTGAGCGGAACAGTGGTAAAATTCGATAAGTTACATAAGTGGATAGCCAACGAGGAATATGTGCCTTTTGTGGGTGATATGATGACTTCGCGTTGGGCGTATGAAGCTTTGGCGGTAACGCAGTTTAAGGACAATCCTTATGAGCGGCATTTTTACATGTTTGATAAGCTGATGAGCGATTATGTTTACATATACAGTTCGTTGGTGCCCAATCTGGAAACCAAAATCAATATTATTCAGCGTAATTTGAGACTGCATGAAGATAAAGAAAAAACAGAAGAAATATTTAAAATCGTAAGAAACGAAGTTGCCAAGCTTGGAGAGACAACCGGTTATAAGTTTCAAAATTTTAAACTGGATGATTTTAAGGACCGGAAATTTGTAGAAAAACTACGCAAATATTTTGGCGTGATAAAGAAGGAATACAGTAAAAAGCGTCAGATTGTAGCCAGAAAGAAAGATAAAGAACTGGGTAAGTTGGCAAAAGTTTTAGGAGGAACGGATGCACTGGTCAAGTTGAAAAATGATAATTACAACGAATATCTTGCCGATATGGTGATGAATAAAAACGAGCTGAAGCGTACCATAGACGGTGACGGAAAAATTATAAGAAAGGTCGATCCGATATTTTATTATCCCGAAAACAAGTACGGCCGGGCACATTTTTACGCTCCGGTAAAACGGATTGGAAATTTTTATATCGATACCTTATGGTTCAATGTTGGGGTGATTTGGCTGACTACGCTGCTGTTGTATATCACCTTGCAATTTGATTTCTTCCGTAAACTGATTGATGCTTTGGGCAACCTTAAAATATTCAAAGGGAAAAGTGGCTATCTGGAACGGGAAGAATAAAATAAGCTGTATTTATGGTAAAGGGAAGATATGTAGAAGATTTTAGGAAGTATCTAGCCCGATATAGACGCTACCGCATGCTGTCTTTGGTGCTTCTTTTATTGTTTATTGTAGAAGATATTTTTATCAGAGATTATGCCTATCAAGGTGTATATGGAGCACTTGTTATGATGTTTATGTTGCTCGCGGCAGTTTGGAGAGCCATTCGTGAGAAAAAGGAAAAAAAGCGAGAGCTCTTATTGGATGCTACCACAATAAAAAAGGTAGATGACGGTCAAGTAAAGGAAGTGTTTAATTTGGATCGGTTTTACAAAATTGTTCTTAGCAAAGAACACTATTTTTCATTTATGAATGAAAATGCTTATCTCCTAATTTTATATGCTGAGAATGAAGAATCTCGCAAATTACACTTATTACTAAATTCTGATTTTATGGAGAAACGATTGAAAAGGTTAATAAAAGAGTGGTTAGCCCACGGATTGGAAGTGGTAAGAAAGAAGCAATCTGCAAAATGATTGCCGCTCCAATAGAAAAACTTCATGTAGATTTTTAAATGTTTCTATGTTCCGGTTACAAAATACACATGGAGTAAGCAACAATCATTTTTTCCATTAAATTTGTACCTTAAACCGAAAAGCAATTTTGTATGAACAAAAAACAAAAAATACGGGTAACCAAAATATTTACTTGGGAAATGTCTCATGCCCTTTGGAACTATGACGGATTGTGCCGAAATTTACATGGTCATTCATATATAATGCATGTGACGGTAAAGGGGTACACTTGTGATGATAGTTTTTCGCCAAAGCAGGGTATGGTCATGGATTTTGGCGATTTGAAAAGAATTGTAAAGGAAAATATCGTTGATAAGTATGACCATAGTGTGGTCGTTAATAAGATGGCTTCGGTCAAAGAACTGGAATCGGTACAGCAAATGTTTGAACGGTTGCATGTGGTTGATTTCCAGCCAACAGCAGAAAATTTAGTGGTGCTTTTTGCCCGTATCTTGGAAGAAAAACTTCCCGAGGGGATAGAATTACATTGCATAAGGTTGTATGAAACGGCCTCTTCTTTTGCCGAATGGTGTGCAGACGATAATAAACAGCAGTAGGCAATGTGCGGCATTACCGGAATATTTTCTTTTGACGACAGTGCTTCCATTTACCGCGATAAAGTTGTTAATGCCGTAAATAAATTGACTCATCGCGGACCGGACAGTCATGGAGTCAAAGTGTATAAAGATGCTGTACTGGGACATTCGCGACTGGCCATTATAGATTTGTCGGAGCGGGCTTCCCAGCCTTTTGAATACGGCAAGATCAGTGTGGTGTTTAACGGCGAGATTTACAACTACAAAGAGCTAAGAGAGGAACTTATTGCAAAAGGATTTGCTTTTGATACGGATAGTGATACCGAAGTATTGGCGGCATCTTATTTGGCTTTTGGCCATGAGGAGATGTTGAACAAACTTAATGGAGATTTTGCTTTTGCCGTGTATGATTTGTCCAGGAGGGAACTTTTTATAGCCAGAGATCGCTTTGGTATCAAACCTTTGTATTTTATCAATCATCCGGATTATTTTGCTTTTGCTTCCGAACTGAACGCCATTGAGTCGTATTTGGACCGAATGCCGGAAGTCGATGAGGTTTCGTTAAAGATTTTGTTTGAATATACCTATATTCCGGCACCTTTTACTATCTACAAGGAAGTGAGGAAACTGGCAGCCGGTAGTTATATGATTGTTTCTCAGGATAAGACACGGATAGCCTCATATTATGAGTTGGACAGACTTTATGAATTAGAGGCGCACGAGGATGAGACTGTCATGAAAAAAAGGCTTTATGCTTTGCTGGATAGTTCGGTAAGGAGTAGGCTTACGGCGGATGTGGAAGTAGGAGCTTTTTTAAGTGGCGGTGTGGATAGTTCTATTGTTTCCGCCCTTGCAAAAAATCATTTGGATACCTTGCACACTTTTAATATTGGGTTTCCGGATTACGCTTATTACGACGAAACCGTTTATGCCAAGGAAGTAGCCCGGCACATTGGCAGCAAACACACGGTATTTGAGGTGACGGAAAAAAAACTCGTAAATACCATAGACGAGTTTTTGGATAATACCGGCGAACCGTTTGCCGATTCTTCGGCATTGGCGTTTTATATTTTATCGAAAGAAACTTCCCAACAGCTAAAAGTTGTTTTGTCAGGCGACGGTGCTGATGAGATTTTTGGCGGTTATAACAAACACCGGGCTTATTGGCTTTCCGGCAAAAACAATTTTTGGTGGCGTTGGTTAAAACCTGTAATTGGCAAGCTTCCGGCCGGTTCGCGTGACAATTGGGTTTTTGACAAAATAAGAAAGTTGAAGAAGTTCGCCGAATTAAACGGTTTGCAGTCGGTGGATAAGTATAAATATCTGGCATGCTTTAATGGAGACTGGTTGTCGAATACCGATTTTGTGCCGGCTATCGGCAATAAAGCTTACGAATTGAGGGAAAGAGAGATGACTTTGCTGATGAGGACTTTTGAGGATATGAAAGGGTTTTTACTGAATGATGTGTATTTGGTGTTGCAAAACGATATGCTGTACAAAGCAGATTATCATTCCATGCTGCATTCGCTGGAAGTTAGAGTTCCGTTTTTGGACCATCATGTGGTTGAATATGCTTTTTCCATCCCAATCAGGTATAAATTGAATGACAAGAAGGGAAAGCTTATATTACGGGAAACCTTTGCATCTCTTTTGCCGGAGAAAGTGTTTACCAGGCCGAAACATGGATTTGAAATTCCGCTTACCTTTTTTATTCGGGATAATTTTACAAGATTTTTACCATTGTTTGATAAAAATTTTGTTTCCGAACAAGAACTTTTTTCTCCCGATTTTCCGGAAAAAGTCTATCAAATGCTCAAAAGTCATAATCACAGTTTGTATGCACCGCTTATTTGGACTTATGTTGTTTTTCAAAGCTGGTGGAAGAAAAAGTTTGATAATTAAACGATTATTGAGTAGTTTTCACTGTATTTTAATATCTTTGCAAGTGTTTTTGTGTACGATATCGTGCTTTTTGTCAAAAAAAAGGAGCGCTAACGCTTGGCTTTCCGTAATTTTGGAAAGAGACATAATAATTTGAAGATGGTAAAGATTCTTCGCATTTTAAATAGATTCAATTTGGGTGGTCCCACTTATAATGCAGGCTTCTTGACAAAATATTTGGGAGATGAGTTTGAAACGATTTTGGTTGGCGGTAAAAACGGAGATTATGAGGAAAGCAGTTCGTTTGTGTTAGATGAGTTAGGGGTGAGATATACTATCATTCCGGAGTTGCAAAGGGAGATAAATCCGTATAAAGATTACATTGCTTATAAAAAGATAAAAGAAATCATAAAAAGGGAAAAACCCGATATACTTCATACGCATGCGGCCAAAGCGGGAATTCTTGGGCGACTGGCTGCAGCTAAGGAAAAAGTACCTGTTGTGGTACACACTTTTCACGGGCATGTGTTCCATTCTTATTTTGGCAAGTTCAAAACCACCTTATTTATCAACTTGGAAAGGTATTTTGCCAAAAACACCCACCGGATAATAGCCATATCTCCTTTGCAGAAAAAAGAAATAAGTCACTATTTAAAACTTCCTGAGCATAAAATCTCAATACTTCCTATTGGTGTAGATATAGACAAATTTACGGTTGATAAGGACAAAAAAAGATATTCGTTCCGAAAAAAATATAATATTCCCGGTAACGCTGTTGTCATAGGAATAGTAGGGCGTTTGGTGCCGATAAAGAATCACGAAATGTTTATCAAATCTTTTGCGATGTTGAAGCGTTACTTGCCAGAGAATAAAAAAGTGAAAGCATTTATTGTGGGAGATGGTGAATTGAAAGAAAAACTGATAAATATTTGTAAGAATACCGGGCTTTCGGTTTGGCAAAAAGGAGAAAAATTAAAGGATGCCGATGTATATTTTACTTCGTGGATTAAAGATATGACTTATGTATATAATGGAGTGGATATAGTGGCTTTGACTTCTTTGAATGAAGGTACGCCTATTACACTGATTGAAGCTCAGGCGAGCGAAAAACCTGTGGTTGCTACCAATGTGGGAGGGGTTGCCGATACTATGGAGGATCAAATTACCGGAATTTTATCAGACACCAAAGATGTGTATGGGTTCTACTACAACATGTTGAATCTTGTTCTGGACGAAGTGCTTCGTAAAAAAATGGGAGCTGCCGGATATGGATTTGTAAAAGACAAATATGATTATATGATTTTGGTAAGAAATATGAGAAATCTGTATGTGAAATTGTTAAACGAAGCTAAATTGGCTCATAAGATAGCAGCGGACGAACTGATCGAAAAAGAAAAGTTTTCTTTGGTAAACGATATAACTTTCTAACTAAATTCTTTCCCACTCAAACCGGCTCAGGTTCTTTTCTTTTTCGTCGAAGTTGATGCCAATCAGGTATATTTCATTGTACTTGCCTTGATATTTTTCGTGATAG
>CAYMVE010000013.1:0-24658 GCA_964393715.1 uncultured Bacteroidales bacterium
AAGGTATTCCGATATATCCTACTCCTATTTTGTTTTTTTTATAATTCAAAGTATCCGGGTAAGTCACGATGTTAATATTTCCTGCGGAATCCCGGGTTATATAGAAATCCGAGTAAATATTTAATGCGGTTACATTTAATCCGGTTGCCACACTTATATTCTTTTCCTTCCCCGAAATGAAAATATACGAGGTAGTACTGATTTCCGTTGAATTGGGTTTTATGGAGACAGGGGTATTAAGCCAATTGTATTGATTAATATCCAGTACCAGTTCTTCGTTGAGGAATTTTTTGGATAGGGTGTCCTTTTGGGCATAGCCTCCGATTGTTCCGATGAGAAAAAAAATAAAGACCATTACGATTTGTTTCATATTGCCAATGCTTCTTGTTTAGGCAAAGATACAAAATATTGTTAAATCTCCGAGGTTGACGATTTTTCCCGTTTTATTTACCGGATATCGTATTATTTCGTATACCTTTGTCAAAAAAAGATTACTATGCCGCACAGAGATTTGACCTACGAAAAAGCAGTGGAAGAAATTGAAAACATCATAAAAGACATTGAATACGGGGAATTGTCCGTAGAAGAAGTAAATGAAAAGATAAAAAGGGCTTCGTATTTATTGGAATACTGCAAAAAAAAGTTAAAAAAAACCAAGAATGAATTGGACAAACTTCTTAATAATATTGATTTGGATTTTGATTAAGGTAAACAACTCTAAAAAAAGTGTAATTTATATTCCATTATTGAAAAATTAGTTACTTTTGCGGCGAAAAATACTTATTATTAAAAAACTTAATAACACCAAATTATGGCACAAAATATAGGTGAAGTAGTACAGGTTATTGGTCCTGTAGTGGATGTGAGTTTTGAAAAAAACGACGGACCGCTTCCGAAGATTTACGATGCTTTGGAGATAGAAAAAGAAAACGGAGAAAAACTGATTATCGAATGTGAACAAGATATAGGTGAAAGAACGGTAAGGTGCATTGCTATGGATTCTACCGACGGTATATACAGGGGGATGAAAGCCGTAGCAACCGGAGCACCTATATCCATGCCGATAGGAGAAGGTATAAAAGGAAGGTTGCTGAATGTGGTAGGGGATACCATAGATGGTATAGAACCTGTTTCGAGAGAAAGAACCAGTCCCATACATAAGGAGGCTCCTCAATTTGAAGACCTTTCTACGGAAACGGAAGTGCTTTATACCGGGATTAAAGTGATAGACCTTATCGAGCCTTATGCCAAAGGCGGTAAAATCGGTTTGTTTGGAGGTGCCGGTGTAGGAAAAACCGTGTTGATTCAGGAGTTGATAAACAATATTGCCAAAGGATATAGCGGATTATCCGTATTTGCCGGTGTAGGCGAAAGAACGCGTGAAGGCAATGACCTTTTGCGTGAAATGATTGAAGCCAACATCGTAAGGTACGGAGAATCCTTTAAAGAATCGATGGAAGCCGGAGGCTGGGATTTGTCCCAAATAGATATGGAAGAATTAAGGAAGTCTCAGGTAACCATGATTTTCGGACAGATGAACGAACCTCCCGGCGCCAGGGCAAGAGTGGCTCTATCCGGTCTTACCGTAGCCGAATATTTTAGAGATGGTGACGAAAAAACCGGTGGCGGAAGAGACATTTTGTTCTTTATCGACAATATTTTCCGTTTTACACAAGCGGGTTCGGAAGTGAGTGCTTTGCTGGGACGTATGCCGTCCGCAGTGGGTTACCAGCCGACTCTTGCTACGGAAATGGGGGCTATGCAAGAAAGAATTACCTCTACAAAGCACGGATCCATCACTTCGGTACAAGCAGTTTATGTGCCGGCAGACGACCTTACCGACCCGGCTCCGGCCACTACATTCTCGCACTTGGACGCTACTACCGTGCTGAGCCGTAAAATTGCCGAATTAGGAATTTATCCGGCTGTAGATCCGCTCGACAGTACATCAAGAATCTTGACTCCGGACATTGTGGGGCAAGAACATTACGATACGGCTCAAAGAGTAAAACAAATATTACAACGATACAAAGAATTGCAAGACATTATTGCCATTCTCGGTATGGATGAGTTGAGCGAAGAAGATAAATTGGTGGTTTATAGAGCTAGAAAAGTACAAAGATTCTTGTCTCAACCCTTCTTTGTGGCAGAACAATTTACAGGTCTCAAAGGGGTGTTTGTAAAGATAGAAGACACCGTAAAAGGATTTAAGATGATTTTGGACGGAGAAGTTGATAACTATCCGGAATCGGCATTCCATCTTGTTGGCACCATAGAAGATGCTATGGAAAAAGGTGAAAGAATATTGGCTCAAGCTAAAAAATCTTAAATATGCAATTAGTGGTTTTAACACCAGAGAAGGAATTGTATAACGGTGAAATTACACTGGTGAAGTTGCCGGGTTCCAACGGATCTTTTGAGATCTTGGAAAATCACGCACCTATCATTTCGTCTCTCGAAGAAGGAGAAGTGAAGATTGTAGATAAAAACGGAAAAGAAACCTATTACAAAATCTCCGGAGGGGTAGTAGAGTGTAAACAAAACAATATTATTTTGTTAATAGAGAAGGTTTTAACGGAATGATAGTGATTCTTGGAGAAGGATACAAGGTAGCCATAGAAAAAATAAAAAAAGAGAAGTCCATAGAGACTTCTCTTTTTTTTAAGGAAACCTTGGTGGATATAAAAAATTTGCAGCGTAAATATGAAAAATTCTATACTTTAAAATTACTGGATTATTTGTCCGAGGGGAAGGCTTTTTTGGCTTATAACGGAGGAAAACCCGTAATTGAAGATTTGTCTTTACACACAAGCATCTCGCATACTCGAGAAAGGATTGCTGTTGTGTTGTCTGATTTTCCCGTCGGATTGGATATGGAAATAATCAGTGAACGGACGCTTAAAGTGGCTTCGCGTTTTATTAGCGAAAACGATGCTCTATTTATTAATCCCCGTGATGTGAAAGAAACCACTTTATTGTGGACAGTCAAAGAAGCGGTGTACAAATTAGACAATGCATTGGTAAACTTCAAGAACGATATTCGCATTACCGGATGGCACCAAATCAATAAATTCAAAGGAATCATGAAACTCAACGATACATTTACGGCCTCATATTTTATTTTTGAAAACTTTATCATAACTTTGGCAAGTAATTCATAAAACCAAACGATGAAACACAAAGTCAATGTAGCTTTACAGGTGCTACCCCGGAGCCGGGAAAAAGGAACTTACGAGCTGGTAGATACAGCCATAGAAGTCATTAAAGCGTCCGGTATAAAATACAGAGTGTGTCCTTTCGAAACCGTACTGGAAGGCGATTATGACGAAATAATGGAATTGATAAAAAAGGTACACGAAGTCTTGTATGCCGACGGAACCGAAACCATGTTAACCTACATAAAAATTCAAAGTGCTGCCGGCCGAGATGTTACCATTGAAGACAAAATGGCAAAATACGACTAAGGCTTTGCTACCTCAAATATATTCTCCTTCCTCAAAGGCCTGAATTTTTCCAACCAAACGAATCCCGGCAGTGTGGACTTATCGTCGGGGATTTGAGTAACGGGATACAAAGTGCCTTCCGGAGCTGTAAGGAAGGTGATTTGGGAAACCCGGTTGCTATCAAGTTCTATGTTTATGTCTGCGGATGTTGCATTATACAATCCGGTTATGGTGCTGTCGTCTTGCGGGTAATAGACTGTTTGTGCATTTCTTTTTACTTTAATACGATTTATTGCACCGTCCTTGAAATAGGCAAAAATATTTTTCCCTTTTATTTGGTTGTACAAGGTGCTATCCAAATGCTCAATAATGAAACCGGATTCTTGCAAATTTACTTGTTTTATTCCGGTACTGTCGGATAAGATATCTATTTGCCGGGCTGTTAGTTGAAAATCATCCAACCATAATACAGGTTTCTTGTACATTATTACAGTGGAGTCGTCAAAAACATAGACCAATGAATCGCATTTGCCTTGGAACTCCTTATGATAAAACCGGACTGTGTGATAAGCCAATAATCGTCTTCCCGTAGAGTCTCTTATGCTTTTTAGAGTGTCGGCATGCAGGAAAAGTGTGTCTCCGTTGTCATCAATTTGGGAAAAGCAAGCGCTGTCCGTTACCCACATGCACTCATTAATGCCGTCGTAACTACCAAGGTGTCCGGAAACAATAATCTTGTTGGCGGTATCCTTTACATAAAAATATTTGTATCCCCGGCCATAGGAGTTTTTGTTATCGTACAGTAAACTATCGCCTTTCAAGATGTGTCTGCCCTGTTCAATATAGGTGTGTTTGCCAAAAATTGCAAAATCCGCTTGGGTGTCGTAATTCCCTTCGTAACAAATGATAAGTGAGGAGTCAGACTGAATTTTCGTACGCGTTAAGAAGAAAACTTTTTTGGACTGGGTATTAAAGCGTAACGAATCGGTAGTCATTGTAAAGTCGGGATTTCTGACTACTACATTTCCCGACGGATAAAAATCCCTTGACCGGCTAAAATAGTATCCGAAATTGCTTGTTAGGGTATCTTCTCCCGATATTATGGTGCCATAAGTAAAATATTTGGCAATTCCGCTTTGTCTGTAATAATCGAGGGAGTCGGTCAGAAGCAGGCTTTTTTGGTGATACAGGCGGATGTTACCCCGTGTGTTGGCTACTTTTTTGATGCCGTCGTACCGCAAAAAGTCGCAATACAATTGTACGGAATCCCCCGTTTCTATTCTAACATTACCGAAGGATTCCATGGTATTATGGCGGGAATCAAAAAAAGCACTGTCGCAGTACATTGTGGCATCTTCATGCTTAAATATTACATTCCCCTTCAACTTTTTCAGTTCCGAAGTGCCGTGTTTTACAAAAGTCAATTCATCCGCGTTGATGATGTCTATTCTTTTGGTTTTTTGAGGAAAAACTTGCAAAGAAGCCAGCAAAACAATTATAAACCCTATTTGCCTTATCATTTTCCCTATTAGAATTTATATCTGATTTGGAATTTTACTTCGGTTTTGGTGTGTCCTTGTATCTCGTTCAGGCCACTGGAGATAACATCTTTGTTGGTATAATACCATTGAGAAATCCGGAACCACATATCGGTATGCTTGTTTAACGAATATTTCATGAGCAGGTAATACCTTTTTCCTTTGTAGAAATAGCCGGGTATGGAGAATGCATACAAAACATCATTTTCGTAAGCATATATTCTGGCTTGGTATCCGTCTGTATCAAAGATGGCCAAGCGTCCTATAATTTTCAATGGTATTTTGGTAAATTGGTAGATGATGTCCTGATACATGAGAATGCCGTTTTGTTGGATGCTATCTTTTTGGTAATGAGAAAATTCTATTCTGTTTCGAAATTTCCAATTCGGAGATACGGAATAAGCTACATGGTACCGGAATCTTCTTATGGTTTTGGGGACGGTTTGTTTCAGAGAAGGTTCCGAAGACGAAATATTCAAATCTTCCGCTTTGGTTTCTTCTTTGTACCGCCAATACATTTTAAGTGTTCTTGACGGCGAGTAAATCACATTTATCATAAAATCGTTACCGTGCGTATTTACTTCACTTACCCGAAACCGGTACCAAGGAAATTGGTATAAATCGTAATACATGGATACTTCCCAATATTTTATCGGAAACAACTGAATGCCTGCATATATGCCTTTTTCGTTGGCGGGGTGGCTTCCTTCGGCAAACGGAGAAGTGTAAATGCTCTGATAATCAAGACCAAAATTTCTATATACCAGTGACATAGTCATATTGGAGGCCATAGCAAAGTTTACTCCGTGAATTTGGGCGATACCTCCGTTTGAACTTCTTGCTACTTCGCCGAACAAATAAAGACTGTGTGCGGAATATTGATAATCGGCTCCTATATTGGTAAGTTCCCGTCCTCTGAATTCATAAGTGTTGTACAACCTTTCGACTTTGTTTACATCGGCTCCGAATCGATAATTTACAGCCGTAAGTCCCAGTTTCAAGTGTTTTTTGCCTCTGTATGTCAAATTTCCTCCCATTACACTCAAAGGCAGTACATTTTTATCCTTTAATTCTCCGGGAGTTCTATGGTATCCGGTGTTTTGCAACGAGGTAACCTCCAACACCTCAAAGTCATTATCTGATGTGTCGGATAATGATATGTTGGCATCAATTTTTTTGTAAGAGGCAAACGCTGTGGCTTCAATATTGCCGAACGAGTAGGTAATGCCTGCACCTCTTAAAAAGTTGTTTTCGTTTACGGAGGAATATTTTTTCAATCCGGTAGGAGTTTTCATGGTATTCAAAACAAAAGGTGATTTTCCAAAAGAAAATCCTGTCCATAACACCAGTCCCTGTCCAAATTCCGCATTAAAATCACCCAATGCCACTTTTTTCAACTTACCAAGATTTTGTATAAATAGATGGGCGGAATAATAATCAAATCCGTATTTTTGGGAGCCTTTAAAAAATTCTTCTCCTTCGTCTTTTTCGGCCGTAATGCCGGCAAATACATTATTCCGGTAATGAAATTTGTATCTGAAATATAACTTATATGGTGAGCCTAAATAGCGTGAATTGGGTTTGAGTTCCAGCACGGAGTCTTCTATGGGCAAATAGCCTTTTCGTTGTTCAAGTACTCTTTGGGCTCTTACAAAGATTTGATTTCTGCCGTAACGCAAAACATTCTTGACGCGTAGTTTTTGCGAAAAGTTTTTTTTCATTTCGGTTGTAAGGAAGGGCATTGCCAAATCTGCGGTTTCTTTGTCTATGCCGTCAACATAATACAATTCATACAAGGAATAAAAATTACCGTATTTTTCTCTGTAATCGATAATTGCATTTACTTGAAGCGGCGTCAGTATTTTCAAACTTTCCAATTCCTCTTTTGTGGCGGTATTGATATTGAGAGGATGCGTATAATAATACGATAGGGTTTCGAAAAGATCCGAATAATCGAGGTTTTCTTCCGTGTTTTCTTCTTTGGAGGCTAAAGTTTCGACAATTTGGTTTATAAAATCGTTATCCGGTACTTGTGCCTTTGAAAATAAAGTACCTAACAAAAAAACAAAAACAGCTGGAATTTTTAAAATAAACGGTTTCATATTGCAAATGTACACGAATAAATTAAAAATTACCCTCATTATATAGAAAAACTTTGCAATTACAAGATGCTTTATATAGCGTGAATGTGCTGTTTTTTTCGTATTTTTACCACCAAATAAAATGTATGGGACTGATTGAGCATATAAAACTTTTGAAAGAGCGGGGAGAACTTGTAGAGATAACCACTCCGGTCTCCACCGAATTGGAAATAACGGAAATTGTTGACCGGGTATCCAAATCGGAAAATCTGAACAAAGCCTTACTTTTTAAGAATACGAATACATCGTTTCCTGTACTAATCAATATGTACGGTAGTAGCAAAAGAATGGCTTTGGCATTAGGCTATAATACACTGGAAGAAGCAGGACAGTATGTGGAAGATTTGATGAAGAATTTGATGGAGATGGGAGGAGAAAAAAATTTTTGGGAAAAATTGAAAATATTGTTCTCCCTGAAAGAACTTGCTTCTTACATACCCAAACATACCAAAGGGAAGGCCCAATGCCAACAAAACATTATGCAATCACCCGATTTGAACCTGCTCCCGATATTAAAACTTTGGCCTAACGACGGAGGACATTTCATTACCTTACCTATTGTGCATACCAAAGATCCGCTTACGGGAAAACGCAATGTGGGGATGTACCGGATGCAAGTGTTTGATGCGAAAACAACCGGAATGCATTGGCACATGCACAAAGGCGGGGCCGAACATTTTCGCAGGTATAAAGAAGCCGGTATCAAAAAAATGCCGGTTGCCGTTGCTTTGGGAGGAGACCCTGTATATGCTTATGTGGCTTCGGCACCTTTGCCTGACGAGGTGGACGAATACATTCTGGCAGGCGTGTTGAGGAAACAAAGCGTCAAACTGGTAAAATGTTTGACACAAGATATTGAAGTGCCGGCAGATGTCGATATTGTTATCGAAGGGTATATAGATACCGAAGAAGAATTGGTGGCCGAAGGTCCCTTTGGTGACCATACCGGATATTATTCGCTGGTGGATTTTTTCCCGAGATTCCATGTTACCGCCATAACTTATGCCGATAGTGCCGTTTATCCGGCAACCGTAGTGGGAATTCCGCCTCAGGAAGACAAATACATAGCCGATGCTACGGGGAAAATCTTTTTGCCTTTGTTCAAGTATTCCATGATGCCGGAAATTACGGATTGGCACATGCCGTATTTCGGGGTAGCACACAATTTGGTCATTGCTTCCGTTACAACCAGATTTCCCGGTCATGCCATGAAAATAGCCCACACCTTTTGGGGTGCCGGCCAAATGAGTTTCAACAAAGTGTTAGTGCTGGTCGATAGTGAAATAGAGCCGTCTGATTATCGGCAGATTCTTAAACTTTTGGCCAACATGGACTTGCCGGACCGTATCAGATTCGGAGAAGGTATATTGGATATTCTCGATCACGCATCTTCTTGCAAAGCGATAGGTGGCAAAATGTTAATTGACCTGACCCAACTGACGCCGGCAGACATAAACGATTTTGAAATGAAGCAAGTAGCCAACCATATTTGGTTGCAAGAAAGTACGGGAATAGCCATTTGTTATACCAAACAGCAAGAAGACCTTGAAAAACTTGTAAAAGATATTTTAGTTCAAACGGAAAATATTAAATTTGCGATTTTAGTAGAAGGGGACTTTTTTGATGGGGATTATCAAATGTTGTTATGGTATGTTTTGGCCAATTGTGAGATTTCAAGGGATGTGAAACGGATAGGGGGGGTATTGGTGATTGACGGTAGAGCGACGGGAAAATCCAATTATATGGGTAAGTGGCCGAAGCCGGCACTAAGCAATGAAAGTACCATAAAGAAAGTTGATGAAAAATGGAAAGAATACGGATTTGACAAGTTTATAGCATCTCCGTCGAGAAAGTTGATAAGTTTTTTTGATGCCGATAGTGCCTATAAAGAAGTTGATTCGGTTTGATATTTTGCATTTAATGAAAAAAAGTGTTGTCATATTATTTTGGTTTGCCTACTTGTTTTCCCAAGCGCAAACTCCTCATGAAAGTATTTCATTTACCCATTATTCCATAGAAGACGGACTTTCTCAAAGTACCATTTTGTCAATTTATCAAGACAGTCACTATTATATTTGGTTGGCGACATTGGATGGACTGAATAAATTTAACGGGGTTTCATTCAAGATTTACTACTATGCACCCGATGATACTACTACCATATCTAACAAATGGGTGTATGATGTTATAGAGGACAAAGAAGGTTTTTTATGGGTTGCTACCTTGAATGGCTTAAATAAGTTTAATAGGAAGACGGAAAAATTTATCCGGTATTATGCCAAGTCACAGGATCCGAGAAGTTTACCGGAAAATACGGTAAAGGGGCTCTATATTGATGAACACAATGTTTTGTGGGTACGCACACACAACTATCTTGTGAAATATGTCAACGGAGAGTTCTATTCTTATGCTATACCACAAGAATCGTTTACGCTGCTGAATACTTATAACAAAATTCCGATAATTGAGTCCGAAGATATTATTTGGACTACTTCTTCAAAAGGGCTTGTCGCATTCCATAAGAACACCGAATTGCAAAAAGTGTATTCACACAGAGAGGGTGATCCGTTATCAATTTCGGACAACAGAGTAACGGCTCTTGCACAAGATGTAAGGGGCGGTTTGTGGGTAGGTACCTTAAACGGTCTGAATTACTTTGACCCGGCAACAAAGACATTCAAACATTTTTTTAGAGCGGATTCTACGGGATTGTTGGACGACAAAATAAATGTGATATATGTGGATAATAGCGGTAGAGTGTGGATAGGTACCAACAACGGATTGAACTTGTATGATAAAAAAGAAGGAATTTTTTATGCCTACACCAAAGAAGAAAACAATCCACAGAGTCTTAGCAATAATAATGTGATGACAATATTTGAGGATTATTCTCACAATTTATGGGTTGGAACTTACGGAGGCGGTTTGAACAAAGCCGACTTGAAACCTAAAAAGTTTAAACTGATTCGCAATACCTTTTCACCGTATTCTCTCAATTTATCATCCAATGTGATAGCTGGTTTATATGAAGAATATCCAGACTTTTTATGGGTGGGAACTTATGGAGATGGAGTGAATATTTGCAACTTGAAAACAAACAAAGTAATTCAAATAAAATCGGAGGGACCGGTATTTCACAAGCTGACTAACAATTTTGTACATGCTATTTTACAACTGAAAAACGGATTGATTTATTTGGGGACCAGAAACGGCATTACGGTGTACGATACCCTGCAAAACAAATTTTTTGATATCAGAGATTATTATCCGATGGTTGATTTTCCGCAACTTGAAAACAACCGGATATACGAAATGCTGGAAGACATAAAACATAATGTGTGGATAGCCACGATATCGGGTCTTTTCAAATTTAGTCCTACCTACAAAGAAGTAACGGCATATTATGTAAACGATGGTTTGTTAAGTAATTCTGTGCAGGGGCTTTACGAAGATGAATTTGGAAAAGTGTGGATAGCAACTACCAAAGGAATCAATATATACGACTTGTTTGACAATAAGGAACAGTTTATTAATTTTTCCACCATAACTGCACCTGATTCTGCTTTACGGAATAACGAATACAATAAACTGTCCAATGAAAATGTTTATAAAATCGTACAAACCAAGAAATATTACTGGTTCGGTACGGTAGGTGGCTTGAACCGCTATGATCCGGTAACCAAAAAAATAAAATATTATCTGAAAAAAGACGGTTTGCCCAACGAAAACATATACGAAATACTGGTGGATGATGATGATAATCTCTGGTTTAGTACCAACAGAGGCTTGGTATTCTTCAATACTACCACCAACGAAATAAAATCTTTTGACGAAGGAGACGGACTTCAAGGCTTGGAATTTAACAAGGGGGCCAGTGCCAAAGGAAAAGACGGAAGACTGTATTTCGGTGGTTTGAACGGAATAAACTATTTTTATCCCGATTCTATTCACGAAAACTTGTTTATCCCTAAAATCTCTTTTGATCAGGTAGAGATTTTCAATGTGGACGGTCAAATAAAGATATTTAATGTAGATAATAGAGATACCGTAATACTTTTTCCTAAAGACAAAGCCATCAGTATCTCTTTTTCTTCGTTGGAATTTACCAATCCCAAAAAGAATAGATACAAGTTTTATTTGGAAGGATTGGACAAAAATTGGATTGCTCCGACCAGTCAGAATTTTGCCAAATATACCAATCTTTCCCCCGGCACCTATACTTTTTATGTAAAAGGCAGTAACAACGACTTGAAATGGAGTGAGAAAATCAAACTTACCATTATTGTAAAACCTCCGTTTTGGCGTACGATTTGGGCATATCTGATTTATATGGTGGTAATCGGAGGGATTGTAACGCTGCTTATCCGCTACCGGACGGAAAAACTGCGACGCGATAATGAATTGCTGCGAGAAAAACAAAAAGCGGCTATGGAAATTTCAAAAGCACGAGACGAATTGGCCGTAAAAAACAAAGACCTGCAAGATAGTCTCACCTATGCCAAGCGTATCCAACAAGCCATAATGCCTACACAATTTTTATTGAAAAAGTATTTTCCCGAATCATTTGTTTACTACAACCCTCGCGATATTGTAAGTGGTGATTTCTACTGGTTTGTTGAAAAAGATAATCGCTTTTATGTGGCGGCGGTTGATTGTACGGGGCATGGTGTTCCGGGGGCATTTATGAGTATTATAGGGCTCAATATGTTAAACAATATTGTGAATGTGGCGGGAGAATACCGTGCCGGAAAAATATTGGACGAATTGAATAAAAGTGTTTATGACAGCCTGAACAAACAAATTGACAATGTTACTTTACAAGACGGGATGGACATGGCAGTTTGTGTGATTGACCTTATTAACAAAAAAGTAAACTACTCCGGAGCCAAAAATCCGATGGTGCTTATTAGGAATGGTGAGTATATAGAAATACCGGCCAACAGAATGGCGATAGGGTCGTTCAAATACGATTTTGCTACCATGTTTGGCGAATACGAGTTTGAAATTGAAAAAGGAGACATGTTTTATATTTTCAGTGATGGTTATGCCGACCAATTTGGAGGTCCCAAAGGAAAAAAATTTAAGAAAAAGAATTTTAGAGATCTGTTGTTAAGAATACATTCCTTACCTATTGAAGAACAAAAGGAAGAACTGGAACGCACTTTTAACGAATGGAAGGGTAATCTTCCGCAAGTGGACGATGTACTGGTGATAGGTATCAAGTTACTTTAAGAAAAACACTACCCAATGAAAATTCTGACACTGTTATTCGGTATAATGCTATTTTCTTTTCCGGTAAAGTCGCAAGACACCATACAAAAAGTGCCGTACACGCAAGATTTCATATTGAAAGAGGGTCTATATCTTACTTTTTCTCAATTCCTGAACAATAACCCCGTACCCAAATATAAGATCGTGTCGCAAGTGCCGCGTGATATTCCCACTTACTTGTCGGAAGTGACCAAGGCCGATACCATACACTATATAGGTGAAAACGGATTTATCATTCCTGTACCCACTTCCCGGATATGGGGATATTGCGAAAACAACACCTTGTTTGTTCGTTACCAAAACCAATTTAACCGGGTAATCGTTATTGGTACCATTGGATTTTTTATGACGCAAGTGACCGTAACCTCAACCATATATGACGATCCGTATTATTCTTATTATTACGACCCTTTTTATTATCCCATATCGGGTACCCCGCGACAAGTCAAAAGTAATGAAATAAAAAGGTATTTGATAGATTTTAAAACCGGAGAAATATTACCTTTTACCTATTCCAACCTGGAGGTGCTACTTTCTGCCGATACGGAGTTGTATAACGAGTATATATCATTGTCAAAAAGAAAACGCAGAAAATTAATGTTACTATATTTGAGGCGGTTTAATGAGAGAAACCCGTTGATGTTACCTCAAAATTAATTTTTCGATTAAACTTTTGGTTTTTTTGGTTGTCAAAAGAATGTGATGAATCGTACCAATCCGGACATAAAAGAGTTACAAACCAAGATTTTGCAAAGAGTACACCAGTATGAAGCCGGCCGTATCAAACGCAAAAAGATTGGGATGGCCACTATGCCGTTTATTGTATTGTTGTTTTTTATTCTAAGCCTGTTTTACAACAACTTGGTTCAGAGTAAAATAGAACGGAACATGGAATATGTAGCGGAAACCATGGATGATTATGATTTGTATGTTCTGGCCGAAGATGATGCAATGGCATACAATAATGATAACCAAGACGACGAAAATTGCGAAGAGGAATATTTGGCAAACGACCCTTTTTTGGAATTTTATCTAACCGAAAATAACTAAACTATGAAAAAAGTTTTTTTGATACTTATACTCAGTATGATGTATGGAGTAGGTAATGCCCAGCGTTGTGGCCCTAAAGGAAATAGAAAGGAATATATCGATCGGGAAAGAATACCGTATTTTACAAATTATTTGGATCTTACTCCCCAAGAAGCCGAAAAATTTTGGCCTCTTTACAATCAATATACCAATAAGAAGGAGGCGATATACAGCAAAATAAGAAAATTAAAATACCGATTGAAAAATGAAAATGCTTCACTTTCCGAAAAAGAAGCGTATCGTCTCAATGAGGAATATATGCAACTTCTTGAAAAAGAGTACAAAATTGTGAGGGCATACAATGAAAAATTCAAAAAGGTCCTTCCCATTTCAAAAGTAAACAAACTATACTTTGCGGAACGGGATTTTAGGCGTTATCTTTTGAAAAGGATGAGAAGAGGGCGTTGATTCCTTCTAATTTCTTATTTGTATTGGAAAATTGTAAACTACATTTTCCTTCACTTTGATTCCATTCTGTATGGAAGGGGCAAACTTTACTCCTCGTAATATATCTACAATAATAGTTCCGATATTACACTCAACATCTTTCATAATTACAAAATGAGTCAGACTGCTGTCGGGCATTACATCAAATGAGATGGTAACCACATCGTTAATGGTTTTGCCTTGTACACACTGCGGAAATGCCAAATGGGAATAAACATAGGTATAGAAAGCATTATCTCCTTGGGGATAATGGGCCTCCTGTTGTTCTTCTACCTTCATATTTACATTGCCGCCATTTTCTTGTGAAAAGGCGTGGAATCCTGCCCATAAAACGAAAAATAGAAATAATCCTGCTTTTTGTTTCATATTGCTTCTCTTTTAAAATCCGTATTTAAACCCTAATTTTATGCCTGCTCCGTAAAAATTTTTCTTCATAAAATAATCTTTGTCAAAAATATTGCCGGAAGTGGTATAATAGATGTCTGCACACAAAGAATAGCGGCTGTCCAAATGATAAGTCAGTCCGGCAGCACCATAGAAATTAAAGAACAATTTAAGGAACGGCAATTTATTTACATCCACTACTTCGTAAGTGTCGCTAAAATGAATTCCGTACCCCTTGGCATTGATAAGGATATGGGTGACGATGCCACCTTTCAGGTCAAGTGTAATACTTTTATTCAAATCATAAGAATAAGACAGATACAGAGGTATTTGTACATACGAGTACCTGTTTATGTAGTTGTAGAAATAGGTATAGGTATTGGTATCGATCGTCATTACCGCATCGCTATCTTTTACCGTAATGGCTGTACTGTCGGCAATACTGAAAATAACGGTATCTATATTATACCGCCAAACGGTATCTATTGAAGAATCCGCTCCCATCACCAAAGAATAAGTGCATGCTACCGTATCGTATTTAATGTAATTATGTTGGGTGTAAACATATTGTGTTGTGTTGAAGTATTTGTAACTGTAAGAGGTGTCTATTTCATTTTCTTGCTGTGTGTATTCAAAGGATTCAAAGTATTGTGAAAATCCGATACCGCTTATTACGGAAAACCTTTTGTTTAGCTTCAAACCCGCTTCCAGCATAACGGAATAACTACCTTGGCTCTTCAAGGCGGATTGATTTTTATTGGTCAAGTCGGCAAATGCCTTTGATGCCGGTTCCGTTTTGCTCCATAAAAAGCCTCCAGAGGAACAAAAGCCTACAAAACCATGGTTGAAGGTATTGGGTTCAAAATGATGCGGTTGCAAAACTTTAATGGTGTCATAATACCGGATGGTGTCGTAAACGATAAAAGTGTCAACGGGGATAATGGTGCCGCTTTTGGTGATTTGTAAGGTATTGGATTCCGGACGATTTGTGGTAGTGTTGCTTGCAGATGTAACGGTTTGCTCGCGTGTTGAGGATTTGCCGGCTGCGAAAGAATTGTTTCCGGGAAGGGTATTAGGTGGTGTATTTACTTTTTCGGATATGGAGTTTTTTTTCAGGACGGGATGTCCCGGTTTGGTTTCTCTATGGGGAGGGGTATGGGGTTTTCCCTTTAAAGTGGTGGATGAATGAGGCATGGCAGTTTCTTTTACGGCCGCTATTTTATGGGATTGGGTGTTTTTGTTTGTTGTGCCGACAAAAGGATGCCACAATAAAGAGGTGATAATCAGTAAAATGGCCGCCAAGTAATAAATGTTGAAGGTGCTGTACGAAAAGGTTAAAAAATTATGCAGTAAAAGTTTGTACTTGATGGTGTTCCATACGGAAGATTGAGGGGTTGCTTGGGCATTTTTTAAAGCGTTGATACTGTTTGCAAACCGGATTTCTCCCTTGATATTCTTCCAAAGGTGGTCGGGAACTTTTACTTCAGCATCCCTTAATTCTCTCCATATATTTTCCCATTTACTTTGCATCTCTTATTCTGGATTTGGCCAATTTTGTTAATTTTTCCTGTAATATCTTTTTTGCTCTTGAATACTGTGATTTAGAGGTGTTTATGTCTATTTCCAGCATTTCTGCTATTTCCCGGTGTTTGTAACCTTCTATGGCATGCAAATTGAACACCGTTCTGTATCCTGCCGGTAATTCTTGAATCACTTTCATCAATTCTTCCATGGTAAATTCCGCTTCGTCTATTTCAAAACTGTCTCTTTCGTAATCCGTTACTTCTATTTCTTCTTTGTAATACCGTTTTTTATTCAATGTAT
This sequence comes from uncultured Bacteroidales bacterium, assembly GCA_964393715.1. Lineage (GTDB taxonomy): Bacteria > Bacteroidota > Bacteroidia > Bacteroidales > JALTDM01 > JALTDM01. Next base: position 16,138 of record CAYMVE010000013.1, read on the forward strand.
AATTCGTTATAGCCGTATTGATAAATATCCTTCTCATCCAGCCTTCGAAAGATCCCTTGTAATTATACTGGCCAATATTTTTGAATACCTTAACAAAAGCGTCTTGAAAAATATCTTCGGCTTCCTCATTGCTTTTGGCATATCTCAAACATATTGCAAACATCTTGTCTTTAAAAAGGTTATACAACTTTTTCTGATACTTTAACTCGTTCTTTTTACAGCCTTTTATTATTTCTTCAAGCGCTTTGTCCATTTAGGTTTTATTTATAGACTCAAATTTGTTAAAAAAAGTTGTTTCGTTCAGAGCATTAATTTCAATCCGTCGTAAGCCGAAAAAACATTTTCCGGTAATTCCTTGCTGAATTCCGCATATTTACCCATTAAATGGGAGATGTGAGTCAGATAGGCCTTTTGTGGCTTTAGCGTTTGAATGACTTCCAATGCTTCGGACAAGGTAAAATGGGAGATGTGTTTTTCTTTTCTTAAAGCATTGATTACCAAAACATCCAAATTTTCCAGTTTTGACATTTCCTGTTCACTAATATAATTGGCGTCCGTAATATAAGCAAATTTGTTGATTCTGAATCCTAATACGGGTAATCGGTGGTGGTAAGCCCTAATGGGAAGAATGGGGGTTTTTCCTACATAAAAAAGTTTTTCATCTATCAGTCGGATGTCAAATTCGGGAATGCCCGGATATCTTATTTTGTCAAACACATAATGGTATTCTTTTTTTAAGGAATCGAATACTCTGGGTTCGCAATATACCGGCATCGGACTTTTTTGTAAATAATTGTAAGCACGGACATCGTCCATGCCACCGGTATGATCCTTATGTTCGTGTGTAAGTACTATGGCGTCCAATCGCTTGACTTGGTGTTTCAACATCTGTTGGCGAAAATCGGGACCGGCGTCTATTACAAAAATATCAGCCCCGTTTTCTATTAAAACGGAACTTCTTAACCTTTTGTCTCTTGGGTCGTTCGATAGGCATACTTCGCAATTGCATGCGATAACCGGTACGCCCTGCGAGGTGCCTGTTCCCAGAAATGTAACCTGCATGTTGTTTATTTTTTCTTCTTTCCGTAAAGTTTTAACAAAACGATTTCGAACAATAACATAAATAATGAAAATGCCACCAAAACTTTCCACAATTCCTGTTCTCCACCGTGTGTGATTTCATATACTACATTTTCGGGATGATGTATTACGGTAATGTTCCCTTTGTTTCCCAAATATTGGACAAGCTTTTCGGGTGGTTCGTATTCAAAACGGCTTTCTTTTCTGTTGTACGAAAAGGCCATGAGATAATGTAAGGTGTCGGCGTGAAAATCGTAAAATCCTTCTACGGGAATATCTGTCTCAGAAAGGAATACTTTTACGGTATTGCCGTTGTTTTGTTGATACGGAATCAGTTCTCTGTTTTCTCCTAATAATCTTATCGATACGGTACGGTCGTACGATAAGGCAAAGGGTAACTCAATCATGTACGGCTTGCTGCAATAACGATAAACCGGACCTGTTATTTCCGATTTTACTACGGCATTGTAAACCGTTACAAAAAAGAGTGGAGAATAATAAAATGCTTTGTTGCCGGATATGTCAGCAGTTAGTACAAAGAAGCGTGCCGGATAAGCGGAATAGTACAAAACGACCGGGAGGTCTTTTTCCGTAACTATCAGGTGGGTAGCTTTTGCCGAACTTGTTTGGACTATTTGTATATTATCAATAATCGGGTATTTTGTTTTCTTTTTGGGTTTTACAATACTGTTTCTAAAAACAGGATCTTCGAATAATACGGATTTGATTTCTTGTGACGAAGTATCCAATCCTTGAACTTCCCAACCTGCTACTTGTTTTAGAATTTCCGCACTTTGTTTGTAGTCCGCCGTACCGGAAAAATAAACCACAGTGATGCCGGCTTCCAACCACTCCGTTATTCGGGAAGCAAAATCGGGCGGTACGGATTTGAGGTTTCCAATAAAAATAGCGTCGTAATTCGGAGTATTTTCCTGTATGAGAGTGGCAACCGGCACCCATGCGGCTTTGAACTTGTTTTGGCCGTTGTTTTCGGAAGCGGTAAATGCTGCTTTCACATATTTTTCAACCGCATGGTTTTCACTATCATCCACTATTGCAATTTTGTATTCTTTTTTCAGTTTGTAAGAAAAATACAATGTGTTGTCGAAAGTAACGGGATAATCGTCAAAACTTAATTTTCCTTTCAAGAAATCATCCTGTCCGGTATATTCATAAATAATGGTATCGGTTACGGTTTCGCCACTTTCTACCGTTAAGGTTTTAATGTTTTTCATTGCACCATTCAGTTCCAGCCTTACGGGTAAATCGGTTACAGCTTTGGAAGAATGATTGGTGACTTTGAAAATCAAAGCATTGGAAGTGGTGTTTTCAGGATTGGCCAGAAAGCAGGTATCGAGTACCAGATTGCCTTTGGTGGATGGGATAAACGGTATTAAGGTATAGTCTATCGTGGAATCGGGTGTACAATTGCTGGCAAAATTTTTTTGCATATCCGAAAGGATGTAAACTTTGTCTGTGTGGTGCTTGTGAAGCAAATTTTGCAGGTTGGCTATTTCAAAACTCGATGAAGATAATCTGATTTTATCAATTTCTCTTAACGCTTCTTCTTGCGACAAATTTGTCAAATACTTGTCACAGGTTATCAAATCAAAAGTTTTACCGTTATATGTTTGGTTAATGATGTTTTTGGCGACGGTTTTGGCGTAGTCCAGCAAAATGCCGTTTTGGTTTTGCAATTGCATGCTGAACGAATTGTCGATAAAAAAACTTATTTTGTTGTTTCCATGCGCCTTTTTTCGTGTGCCGTATGAGATATAAGGGCCTGCAAAGGCTATTGCCAACAAGAGTATAGCCAAACTTCTGACAAGCATCAACAGAATATCTTTTAACCTCCTGATGTTTCTCGTGTCCTTTTCCAGTTGTTTGAGTAGATACACATTGCTGAAAAGAACCTTTTTGTGCTTTCGAAAGTTGATGATGTGGATGATAACCGGAATCAAAGCCAATAAGGCAAACCACAATCTGTTCGGATAATAGAAATCAATCATTGGAGCCATTTTAATAAATTGCAAAGTTAATTTTTATTGTTGAGCTGTAAAAAGAAAAACATTGGTTTCATGAGGATTGGCAATGGGGAGTAAATTCTGTTGGATATTTTATTTATCCTAACCTTTTGTCTCTTACATCTCACCGTTTAGTATTCAGGCGTTTGTATGTAATATTTTGAAAATCAGTAAAATGTTCGATATGAAAATTTTTTTTATGTGCAAAGTTTTGACCATTAAAGCCTTAGCGGATGCCTCAATCTTGCTGCAAAAATTTTTCTTGAATATGCACAAAAAAAGCCTTATTTTTGTAATCTCAAATGAAGTGTCGCATGGTTGAAAATCAAATATTTACATATATTCTTTCGGAAAGAAAAGTTTGCTTGGAAGGAATCGGAGGTTTTCTGGTAAAAGAAGTTCCCGCCTTTCATAATTCCAAAGGAAAATCCTTTATTCCTCCTACCATCAAGGTTTTCTTTTCCGAGAGTTTGCAATGCAATAATACCGATTTTATATTCTATCTAGCAGAAAATCAGGGGATTTCATTTTTTGAGGCCAAGAGGCAATTCGAGCAATTTACCGCACATATCACGGAGCAATTGAACCGTAGTCATTCCGCAGATTTGGCTGTTTTAGGGAATTTGGTTCGCAAAGACGGACACATTACCTTTATTCCTTCTTCGCTTGTCAACGAATTGGAGCGGTTCGGGTTTGAAGAGCTGCCTACTGTGGGATTTGAGAGTGAGATAGCTAAATTAAGGCTTACCGGCAATGTGAGTCCGGCTATAAGAAGATATGCGGCAGCAGCAAGTTTGGTTATTTCTCTACTTTTTATCCCGAGCAATCATCTTTTGGATTACAACACTTCGTCGTTATCTTTTTTCAATCGTAATACTGCTTCAATAAAAGTAACCCAACCGGTATTGGATTATCTCAAAAAAGTTAATGTTTTTTTTAGTGCTCATGCGGCTTTGTTACCCACGGCTACTTCTCAAGAGTCTTCATCCGAAGCACTTCCGTCCATAATGAAAGAACCAATCGGAAAGACTTCTACGGATTCAAAAAAGGGAAAAACCGTTCCTGTAGTTACGCCGCAAACTACCAACGAAACTTACTACGGAATTGTGATAGGAGCATTTAAAGATAAGAATAACGCAGAGAAATTAAAAGGTCGTTATCTTTCTGAGTGTGAGGTTTCTATAATAAAAGTGGGGGGCTTGTTTAGAGTGGTAGCGGGAAAATTTACGAACAAACAGGACGCTTTGCTGTTCAAAAAACAACTTGCTGCGAAAAGGATTCATGGCTGGTTAAGTAAATTTTAAGAGTTTGTTAAACAGGAGTTAGGATAATTTGAGGGGGCATGAAGCCCCCTTGTTGTTTTCTACTTTGTAGGACATGAAATGTAAAGACGCCTGTTTGTTACAATGATACCATGCATATTGCACCGGATCCTGTTTTGTGCAATTATACTCTGGTGGTAACCAATATTCTATCATATTTTTCCAATTTGCCCGGAGACAGAAAATATACTTCTCCGCCTTGTAGCAATACCATTTCGGCCAAATCATCGATAATATCGGCGTGATATTCATATTCTACGGATTCGGGTTTGTCAAAAACGATGAACAAACCGTCATTAATGCTGTATCCTTCCAATTTGTAGCCTTGTTCTACCAACATGATGCGGGCTTCTTTCATTGCGGCTACTTCCCAAGACTCTTGGATACCGGACACATAACTGTACCGGTCTATATCGGGTTGTACCCTTTCTAAAAGTTCATCATCTCGTTTGGCAATATATTCTGAGAGTTTTTCAATAACTTTTTCACGAATTTCACTCAAACGGGCATTATCATAGCTTCCGTAAATTTCATCCAATATTTTGGTGGGGCGTTTGGTATGGTTCTTAAAATAAGCAATCAGTTTTTTATCGCCTATAACTATTAATGGTGTATGAAGGTCGGTATATAGTCTTAGAAACTTGTCAACCTCCAAGGCATATAAACGCATAGCCTCAGCTTCTTGTTTTCCGGGATCTTCTTTTTGATTGATTTTGTTTTCCAAATAAAATTGCATTCCTTCCGGAATATTTTGTCCGCTTACTTCTATTAAAGTGTCGTGAAAAGCATTGAAAAATCGTGTTTTTTTCTTACTCAATAGAATCACATCGTATTTAAACAACCTGTTTACTGCCCTGAGCAAGTCTCTGATTTCAAACGAATTATCTACGATAACTTTGTTTTGTACATTGAAAGGAATATCCAGAATATCTTCCTGGTGTAAGGAAACGAACATTACCAGCGCCTTGGAAATGTTTTCATAGTAGATTTTTTCTTCCAGCCTGTTCATTTTGTCTTCAAGGGTTCGAATTATTTTCTTATCATATCCTCCGTTTTCCAATTTATTTACAGCTTCTTTGATGGCATCTTTCAATGCCACTTTGAATTTCTCGTTCCTGACGCTCGGTGCATCGTTATTTAGAATGATAGAAACGGCAGGATCTTCTTTGACTCTTAGTAATTCTACCAATTTTTCTTGCAAGCTAATGGCTTTGTTTTCTAAATTTTTCATAATATTTCTTTTTTTGTTTAACGCTTATTATTTTATCAAAAAAAATACCGCCTCTTCATTTTAGACATTTTGTCGCAATATGCTGTTTCGGGTGAAAAAACGACAGGGGGAACCCGATACTTTATGTTTGGAGTACGACAAACTATTAGGGGGACTTCTAAAAAATTCGTTGGAAAGCAGGGGAAATATCAGGATATAAAAGGTTCTCCTGAAAATTTTTGCAATTTTTTGCCATCCTTAACATTTGTTGTCTATATTAAATGCTTTAATGACAACTCTGCTTAAAGTTATTCCAAGAGCAAAGCTACTATTCCTGTCGGAAAAGTGGCTAATGCTCTCCTCAAATCGCTCACCAATTATTCGGGTCGAATACCCTTCGCAAGATATCATTGATTCTGGCAGAAGGATTATGCCTGATTCTACTTTCTTCGGCTGCTATTTTAATGAAAAGTCCGTCAACACCTTTCCGTGTGGCATAATCAACCAGATCGGTATTAACTACTCGCCAACCGGCAGTTTTGGCTATTTGATTATAACCACTGGTCAAGGCTTTCCATGCCGTATTTGCAGAAACTCCGGCAACCAGCGGTTTGTTTAATGATTTGCTCATTATGGGTTTGTATAATTCAATCAAGGAATTATAAGTTTTTTGACGGAAATAATGGGTGGCTGCCGTATCGCTTCCTTTTAGAATATTCCAAGCATCTTGTATGGTCATTGCTTTGATGGCATTTTTGAAAATCGGCGTAGCGTCTTTTGCGGCATCTTCTGCAGAACGGTTCATTGCCGTAACCACATCGTCCACCAACTTGGTCAAATTCACTGCTCGTAACAACGGGTCGTCTTTGTGTTTCAAGATTTCTTGCGCGTCAGGTGGCAACATAATTTTAACAACGGCATCTCCCAAATAACCGTTAGGTTTTGAAAGAATGGATACTGCTTTTCCAGTTCCTACATCCAAAGCTTCTTTTAAGCCTTGAATAACTTCTTGTTCCGTTAATTTGTTGTTTGTTGCATTGGCTTGTTCGATGGCTTCATTGGCTGCTTGTTTCAAAATGTCACAAGCCGAAAAACTTACTGTTATTACGATTGCCCAAATATACTTTTTCATAGTCATTTATTTTTTTGTTAAAAATAATAATTCATGGAAAATTGTGGGGTGAAACCCAGTAAATAATGATTGTAAAAAGACAAATCCATTCTAAAAGACTTGAATAGATAGCCTATGCCAAAAGAATACATATTATACCTTTGCCAATATGAGCCATAAGGGTATTTGGAAGAGGATATACCGGCTCTAAACATTAGTTTGTCTTTGTACAAATATTCTACTCCACCTCGATAAATCAGCGGATAGCGGGTGTCTTTGTCCAAGTCGAACAAGACGGAAACCTTTTCTGCCGGTTTATACAACATTCCCAGCGAAAATACCGTTCCGAATCCGGAATCCGCTTTTGAAAAGTAGATGGGGATGGGGTTGAAGACATGGGCACCCAATGAAAAATTATCACTGAGGTTGGCATAAAAGCCCAGTTCTTCCGTTATGGCATTGGTTCTCAAATAAGAGACTTCACTTGTCTGGCTGTGATGATAATTTATTTTGGCAGACATGGCAATGTGATCTTGCAACTTTAAAGAATAAGCCGCTCCTACTGCCAACGAAGAAAAGTTCTTTACACCCAAAAAGTCCGTGGTAAACGACAGAGCACTGTTGTTCATTGGCAAAACTCCGGCAAATCCCTGATAGCCGATTGTCGTAAACCGGTTTTCATAAAAGAAACTTATGGCCGGCTTGTCTATAAAGGCTAAAGCCGCCTGATTGTGTTCGGCACTCCATACATCCACAAGAGCAACACCGGCTCCTCCCATAGCTCCTTGGCGTGCACCTGCAGGTTGGTACTCCATGTAACTTTGGGAATAGGCTTCTCCAACCCCCAACAATATCAACAGACTAATTAACTTTATATTTAAAGTCATTGATTTTTTTAAGTTCTTCATTTGCTTTAACCACTTTTGTTTTCAGATTTTTTTTATATTGTCTCAACTCTTCGGCTATACTTTCGTCGGTAAGCGACAAAATTTGAATGGCAAGAATTGCTGCATTTTGTGCATTATCCAAACCTACGGTAGCTACGGGAATACCCGGTGGCATTTGCAATATAGACAAAATGGAATCCCAGCCTTCTATGGAAATGGACGAACGACAAGGAACGCCAATTACCGGCAATGTAGTATAAGCGGCAACTACTCCGGGCAGATGAGCAGCACCTCCGGCTCCGGCTATTATCACTTTGACACCGTTATTAACAGCCTGTTCGATAAATTCCACGACTTTTTCCGGTGTTCTATGGGCAGACAGGGCATGCACCTCAAACGGTATCCTGAATTTTTCCAACAATTCGGCAGCCTTCTGCATTACCGGCCAATCCGAAGTGCTTCCCATTACGATACTTACAAGTGCTTTCATTTTTCCAAATATTTTTTCAAGTGTCGGAAAAAATATATTTACATTTGCAATAATAATAAAAAAAATTTTACACATAGTGGATACAGTAAAAATATTGGATAAAGAGTTTGAATTATTTATCCCGGAACGAGAAATTTACCGAGCTATTGATACCTTGGCACAAAAAATTACGGAAGATTTGGCAGATAGCGATCCTATTTTTTTAGGCATATTAAACGGTTCGTTTCTTTTTGCAGCGGAACTGCTGAAAAAAATAAAATTCCCGTGTACTATATCATTCCTCAAACTTGCATCCTATCAAGGTACGGCATCTACCGGCAAGGTTAAACGACTAATCGGTATAAACGAAGATATCAAAGATAAAACGGTGATAGTCCTGGAAGATATCATAGATACG
>CAYMVE010000014.1:0-20581 GCA_964393715.1 uncultured Bacteroidales bacterium
AAAATTAAAAGTAGGTCTCCATGTACTAACCTGATATAATCTTCTCTTGAAAGCATCAATAGATCCCCCAAAGGTCAGGTTTACATTTCTGGATACTCTGAAATCCAATTTACCAGCCAAGTTTATCTCGTATTTTTGCACATTTTGTTTAGCTTTTACTTTTTCAAAAGCATCATCATGCAAATATTCCGCACTCAAAAAGTTTACAAACGCATCGGAAGAGGGCTTGTAAGGATTTTGCATCAGTTCATCCAGGTATTCGTCTTTCACTTTCCAGTTCCCGATAGCCGAGGGGTTATCGTCTTTCACATAAGAAAGGTCTCCCGAAATGAAATATCCCACAATAGGCACTTTTCTCTTGATAGAAGTGTCTTGCGGGTCGGGCAACACTTTCGAATACAAAGGTCCTGTCAAAGAGAACTCCATCAAATTGTAATCGTACGGATCCAAAAAATGAGAGGTAACAAACTCCAATCCGCCATGCGTTTCCTTGGATGGACCTCTCGTCGTAATAGATATCACACCACCCGTAGCATCCCCGTATTGAGCGGACAAACCACCGGTAATTACGGATACTTGGTCAATGGCACTTTTTGGGATAGCCGTAGAACCTCGCACTTTTACACCATCTATATAATAAACGGTACCTTCGCTTCTGGCACCGCGGATACTACCGACTTCTCCGTTTTCACTATATACCCCTCCGGACAAAGTAGCTACTGCCGTAGCCGAACGGGTAGCCATTTTTTCTATTTCTTCGGAAGTTACCGTTGCACCGGATTGGGTATTGTCTTTTTCAATCAGCGGTTTTCTATAGATTTTTACTACAACGGGTTTCAACTTTTGCACATTTGTAGATAACTTAAAATTAAGGAAAGTTATCTTTCCGGGCGAAACAACTACATCATTAAACTGCACGGTTCTGTATCCCATCATAGAAGCCCTAACTCTCACTTTTCCGGCTGGAACGGGCTTGATGGTGTACCTACCGTCAAAATCCGTCATCGCTCCGGTAATATTATTACCACCTTCGTCAACTACAGCGACATTTGCAAAAGGTAACGGTTCACCTTTGTCGTCTGTAACTTTACCACTTATGGTACCGGACTGCCCGAAAACATGACTTGTACACATTACGGCAGCTCCAAACATTAACAATAAATACTTTTTTAGCATATACCTAAAAATTAAGCGTTTAACACCTATTTCATACAAAATTTTCAAAGTATAAATATAATATTTTTTTTTATTCCAAGTTATAATCAAAATTTATATTTCTTTTGCTTTCGGAAACAGGACAATGAAAAACCACTAAAAATTCTTAATAATCAACCAATTAGACTAAAATGAAAAAAAACAGATTATCTCATATCTTTTTCAAAATCGGTACCGCCCATATCAAAGAAAGGCAATTGATACTCTTATTAAGTGTAGTGGTAGGGATAAGTGCTGCTCTCGCCGCCACTTTATTCAAAGAGCTGGTACATCATATCCGGCATTTTGTCACTTACTTAATTAATGTATATTACGCCAGATACTTATTTTTCGTCTTCCCTTTTATTGGTATCTTTTTGACCATTATTTTCATGAAGGGAGTTCTTAAAAGAATGTTAGGCCATGGGATTCCCAATGTTCTGTATTCCATCTCAAGAAATGCGGCAAGGCTAAAACCGTCCAACATATACGCTTCCATAATAGCTAGTTCTCTTACCATAGGGTTTGGAGGATCGGCCGGAGTAGAAGGGCCTTCGGCAGCAACCGGTGCCGCAATAGGTTCCAATCTGGCTGGTTTGTTCCGATTGAAATACAGCCAGCGGGTTTTATTGCTGGGAGCCGGAACGGCCGCGGCCATAGCAGCCATATTCAAAGCACCGATAACCGGAATCGTATTCGTCATAGAAATTTTAATGCTTGATTTGAAATTTAGCAATCTGGTCCCCTTGCTGGTTTCTACGGCTACCGCCACACTGGTTTCTTATTTAATTTTGGGGAAAGACATCATTTACAACATCCCCACATCCTATGAAATATCGCTGACCGATATTGGATTGTTGGTAATACTGGCTATATTGGCGGGATTCATATCTTTCTATTATTTTAAGACTTATGTATTTATTCACGATTTTTTCGAAAAGTACTTTAATAACATGTGGCACAAACTGTTAGCAGGAGGTATTGGTATGGGACTTTTAGTTTTTTTATTACCTCCTGTGTACGGAGAAGGCTTTGAATTTATCAACAATATGCTTAACGGAGACTTCTCTCATGTGGTTTCCCATACATTAATTAATATACATCAAAATCCGTACATACAATTTTTCATTTTCTTTCTTTTAATAATTTTAGCCAAGCCGATAGCCACATCTTTAACTTTTGCAGCCGGAGGCGTAGGAGGCGATTTTGCTCCGTCACTGTTTATCGGTGCCAATCTGGGAGCATTATTTGCTTTATTGGTAAATCATTTTACCGGCTTACATCTAAATGTTACCGTTTTTACTCTCGTAGGAATGGCTTCTACATTGAGCGGCATCTTACACGCACCTCTCACATCCATATTCCTTATTGCGGAAATTACAGGAGGTTACAACCTTTTGATTCCGCTGATGATAGTATCGGCCCTATCTTTCTATACCAGTACGGTTTTGAGTAACGAATCCATTTACACCTACAAATTATCCAAGCGGGGCGATTTAATCACCCACAACAAAGATTTGTCAGCCATAAATTTGATAGAAATAGAGCGTCTTATTGAAAAAAATTTTCGCACCATTTCTCCGAATTTCAAGATCAAAGACCTAATGGAAGCATTTGAACAAAGTACAAGAAATTTGTTTCCCGTAATTGACAAAGATAATAGATTACTAGGGGTTGTTGTATTGGATGATATACGGAAAGTGCTTTGCAGGCCGGAATATGCGGAATTACCGGTATCAAAATTCATAACCGAATTATCCGACGAAGAAATCATAGAAATTACCCAAGATAGCACCCAAAGTGCTATCAACAAATTCTTGCATACCGGTCATTATAATTTGCCTGTAACCCAAAATGGCAAGTATCTGGGATTCATATCAAAAGCAAATTTATTTACCAAATATCGCGAAATAGTAAAGACTCTCACAGGCGAAGAAAATTGATTCCCAAATCAGTTCGTAAATTATGTTAAATAAAAAAATAGCCGTTAAAATTGTAAAACTTACTTTATCTTAGGATACCTGACAAACCAGCTTTTAATCTTCATACCCAATACCCCCCAAAAAGCTTCGTTAAAGATACCGCCGCTCATCTTGGAACTACCGGCCTTTCGGTCGGTAAAGACGATAGGCACTTCTTTTATTTTGAAGCCGTATTTCCAACTTTTAAACTTCATCTCTATTTGAAATCCGTATCCTTTCATTTTAATCTTATCCAGATTAATGGTTTCCAGCACCTTACGGCGATAAGTTACAAAACCTGCCGTGGTATCCATAATTTTTAACCCCGTAACGAAACGCACATAGGCAGAAGCATAATAGGACATCAGCACTCTGCCCATAGGCCAGTTTATTACATTTACACCGCTAATGTAACGGGAGCCTATGGCAACATCATAACCGTCTTCCGCACAAGCTTTGTAAAGATCTAATAATTTTTCCGGTGGATGACTAAAGTCCGCATCCATTTCACTGATCAAATCATAATCTCTTTCGAGTGCCCATTTGAAGCCGGCAATGTATGCCGTACCCAATCCTAACTTACCTTGTCGTTGCAATAAATGTACCCTTCCCGGATTTGTCCCCATAAGCCTTTTTACAATATCGGCCGTACCATCGGGCGAATTATCATCTACCACCAATACCTCAAATTTATCTGACAATGGTAATACTGCATTAATTATATCTTCAATGTTTTCCTTTTCATTATAGGTAGGAATTACCACTAAATTTTTCATAACTACTATTATTTTAAATCATCCGAATCGGGATAAAATTTGAATCCCAATCTTTTTCCGGTTTTCATCTTTGCTTTATTGATAGTTTCCAACATGGAACGAACCGTAAGAATGCTAACCGAATCATACGGAGGCACCAACAAATCGAAATCCAGCGTATATAAAATAGCCGACAAAACCACATTTCTCAAAGCCTCTTTGGAAACTACATTCAGATGGTAATCACGGTAAAGCAACCCCAATTGCCTTTTGCCTTCCACCATGTAATGCTTATCTTTATTGATAAAGATACGACCTATCAAATAGCCCAAGTCTTCGTAGCGGTTAAACTTTATGGAGTCTGCCAAAAAGTTATAAATGCTAATAATTCCGGAGAAACTCCGGTACGGATCTTCTTCAAAATAAGAAATTTGTTTGACGGAATGCTCCGGAGGGAAATCAAACACATTGGTATGCATATTAAAAACAAGAATATCTCCGGCAATCTTCATTTCCACTTCAAAAGTTCCTTTGTCATAATATTCCAGCAAAACCCTGTCGTCCACTTTTCCGGCAATCTCACTATTAATCTCATTAACCAGTTCTTTCAAGACAATTTTAATTTCATTAAAAACTTCAAGCGTAATATCAAAAACTTGTTGTTTTAAGTCGGATTTTTCTCTCAACAAACTCACAATCAACCCCTTAGGATCTTTTTTTACATTCATAAAAAGAATATTTGTTTCCAAAATTATGATTAAAATTTTATTTCTAAGGTTTCAAAACACATTTATTTTACGATTTATGCATATTCCTTGACCAATAACATCCCTACTAAGACTACTTTGAGGAATAAAAAGAAAAAAGAAATCTTTGCAAAACCAAGCAACCTATGTAGCGGGAAATATGACAACGGAAATTTCCCGTAAAAATCAAAAAGCCGGTGGGTTACCGGCTTTTTGATTTATTCTACATAATAATCGGATGCCTTACGCTGGAATTTTGTTCTTGCAATACTCTTTCGTCCTATATATACAGCCATGCAATCACCATCGGGATCCACGGTTTCCGGCACATACACATAAATAAATATTCTTTTGGTTTTCTTAACTCTCACCTCCCAGTAAGGTTTATCTGCCTGTTCGCTATCGTACAACAATCTTTCCTTTTGTACTCTCTTAATGTCCCAGATAGTATCGGCCGTTACATCCATGCTTTCAACCACTTCGTTTCCGTTGTCATCCAACATCACATCGCCATACTCGTCGGTTTTATAAGTATAAGTTGTATCGTATTCAATCTTCTTTATTTTCTTTTCGGTTACCCGGTAAGGTTCTACTATCCTAAAATGTACTTGCCCGTAATCTTCATCCATACAAGCAAATATCCGGTAGGCTTTATGAGAGTAGATAACGGTTTTTACAACGGAAGTATCTCCGGGCAACAAATAGGCATACACCGATTGTACTCTATAATCATAATCGTCGTAGTAATCGGAACAATATTTCTTCTTATCACACCTTTGTGCATTTGCTTGTGTAAACGAAGCAAGCATTACAACGGCTGTCCCTAATATGGTTAATGTTGTTTTTATTTTCATGGCAGATTAATTTTTAGTCCAATAATTTCTGATATTTTGAATTTTTTCTTTAATGCTATCAAATTGCTCTTTTGTAATATCCACATCCACATTGTCTTGCATAGCCAGATATACCGTTTGCAAATCAGTAAGCTGTTCCGTTATTTTTTTTATGCTTTCGTTAGATTGATCCAAACTGTTAAAATAATCTATCAGATTTTCCAACAAATATCCTTGGTCTATCATTTGGAAAACGATAGGATTTTCCGGATTAAAGTTTTGTTCGTTATAGGAACCGGAGGCGATATACACGCTTTCTATCCAACCTCCGAAAATCATTAAAGGCAATAAATCTTCCCGTCCTTGTGAACGCAAAAAGTTCAAAGCCATAGAATACGAATCCGTCGAAATATTATACAAAGAATCGCTATTGTGTAAATTCTTATCTATGCGATTGGCTATTTTTTCATCGAAACCTTCTGTTAGCCCCAAATCATCGGCAATTTTCTTAGAGGTTACAAAGTAATTCATCGTTTCGTCACTTTTTCCGTAAACGGCACAATACGCGATATCGGAAGCATACACACCCAACGCAACAGCCTTTTCTTCTGTGGTCACATATTTATCCGACTTTTCAACAGGATTCATCAACTCCGCCTGAAATTTAATATTGTTTTCATACAAGAATGTAAACAATTCTATCGGTGAGGGTAAATTAAAAAACTGATTTTCTTTTTTAGCGGTCGTCACAGTATCCATAGCAACAGCACTTGTGTCGGTTTGTTCCGAATTTCCCTCTTCCGTGCTGGTACAGGAACTCACTGTCAGGATAAGTCCCGCAACCATAAACATCAAAAATCTCCTTTTAGTCATGATTAATTATTTTTTATATGTTTTTTACATTAACTTTGCAAAGTTAATCAAAAACTATTGTAAAAGTGAAAAAAACACTATCAATATTTATTTTTTTATTTTTTGCATACCTGTTTGATGTCAATGCCCAAAATGTTGAGTTTGTCCGTTCCAATTTCAAAGGCAAAAAAGGGTTCTCCAAAGCCTACATGCACTTCCTGGACGGACGGGATGCCTACGAACAAAATGTCTATTACGAAGCAATAGATAACTTGGAAAAAGCGTACGAATTTAATCCGGATAATGCCGAATTAAACTTTATGCTCGGAGATTGCTATTTGCACACGATATACAAAGCCAAAGCCTTAAAATATTTGAAAAGAGCTGTAGAATTAGACCCGGAAGTAGATGACAAAATATTTTTCAAATTGGCTCAGGCATACCAATACAATTACAAATTTAAAAAAGCCAAAAACGAGTACTACCATTTTAAAATATCTTTGAATCCGGAAGAATTATATGTATGGGATTCCGTCATAACCAAAAAAATGGACGAATGCGATGTAGGCATCATGCTCATGGCCAATCCAACCAACGGAATGGTGGTAAATCTAAAAACCATCAATTCGGAATATTCGGACTATGCTCCTATCGTTACGGGAGATGGTAAAATGATGTATTTCACTTCACGAAGAAAAGGCAGTACAGGAGGGAAGATTGATTACAACGATATGCAGTTCTTTGAAGACATCTACTACAGCTTTAAAAAAGGATACAGATGGCAACCACCGGAAAACATCGGACCTCCTATAAACACCAAGTATCATGATGCTACCGTAGGAATTTCTACAGACGGACAAATATTGTTTATTTACAGAGGAGAAAAAAACGGAGGAGACATTTATTTTTCGGTAAAAAAAGACACGGTGTGGAGTCAACCAAGACCGTTGCCCGCCCCCATAAATACTCAATATCATGAAAATTCGGCATCTTTGGCTTACGATAACAGAACCTTATACTTTATTAGTGATAGGCCCGGAGGATACGGCGGTAAAGATATATATGTAACGACCATGAACGACGATAGCACTTGGTCGGATCCGGTAAACCTCGGACCTACAATAAACACCCCTTACGACGAAGACGGCGTGTTCATACATCCCGACAACAAGACATTGTATTTCAGTTCGCAGGGACATAAAACCATGGGAGGATACGATATTTTCTTTTCCGTAAAAGACAAAACCGGCAAATGGACTACTCCCCAAAACCTAGGCTATCCCATCAATACGCCGGATGACGACATCTTTTTCGTTACCACAGCAAGCGGAGAACAAGGATATTATACTTCCGTAAGAATTGACGGCACGGGAATGAAAGACATTTTCGTTATCAATTATCCTTCTACGGAGAACGACGAACAGAGGAGCAAACTGACTTTCCTTTCGGGGAAAGTTATCAACAACGATTCCGTTGCCATACAAACCAACATCAACCTTTACGACCTCGAAACCAACCAACATGTAGGTTCTTACTTTTCAAACGGTGTAAGCGGGTATTATGCCATAAGCCTTCCGGACGGCCACTACTACGAAATAATATTTGAAGGGACAAACGATTACATGCCGGCTGCCATACGAATTGATAATCGTAACTCATACAAATATGACGAAAAACAGCAAACGGTCGTCATGAGTACCCATCAAGCGGAATACGACATTAAAGCCTCCGGCGGTAATGTAGAACCGGAAAGTATTCCGCTGTTAAAAGCCATTGCCCAATTTTTGCATAACAATAGTTACAACCATTACCTATTGGAAGGAGACAACGCAATAACCAATGCTGCCGTAGCGTTTTTGAAAAAAGATGGCATTACAAACATAGAAGCACAACAAGGGCCAAACGGGAAAATAGTTTTGAAACTGAAAAAATAATGGACAAGAATTTGCAAAAAGAATTACTCGACTATTTGCTAAACTTTGTTACCGAACACCGGAAAAACCTTTTTTACAAAGTAATAGAAAACAGAACGCGGTATCTTACCATCGTTTTGGAAGACATCTACCAACCGCACAATGCCAGTGCCACTTTGCGTACTTCTGAGATTTACGGGATTCAAGATGTACACATCATCGAACAACGCAACCCATACAATGTAAACCCTGATGTGGCCTTAGGTGCCTCCAAATGGATAAACCTCCATAAATACGATTCAACAGAAGCATGCTTTACACACTTAAAATCAAAAGGATACAAAATATTTGCCACCACACCACACAAAGACGATATCAGTTTGTTTGATTTGCCTTTGGATACTCCAACCGCATTGGTCTTTGGCAATGAACTGGAAGGCCTCTCCGAAAAAGCACTTCGTTTAGCCGACGGATATGTTAAAATCCCTATGTACGGATTTACCGAAAGTTTCAACATATCCGTATCAGTAGCTATATTTTTGTCTCATTTGACAGAGAAATTGAGGCAATCACACAACGATTGGCAACTCACCCCCGAAGAAAAACAAGAAATTTTGTTGCAGTGGACTAAAAACAGTGTTAGAAAACCCGACATTTTGATACGAAATTTTATGAAACAAAAAGAAATGCTATGAAAAAAGAAAACATAAATATTGAAATTGAAACTTATAGCGGTATCCAAGAACTTCCCGCAGACGAAAAAATATTGGTGGAAAAAGCAACCGAAGCAGCTCAAAAAGCGTATGCCAAATATTCCCACTTCTTTGTTGGAGCAGCAGTTTTATTACAAAACGGAGAAATTATAACAGGCAATAACCAGGAAAACAATGCCTACCCTTCCGGGTTGTGTGCAGAAAGAGTGGCTTTGTTTTATGCAAACGCCCGATATCCCGATATACCAGTTACCAAAATAGCCATTGTAGCCATATATAATGACGAGATATTGACCGACCCCGTAGCTCCATGTGGAGCCTGCCGCCAAGTTATGCTGGAAACGGAAATACGGTTTGACACCCCGATACGCACCATACTGGTAGGTAAAAACAAAATAGTAGCCATGAACGATATCAAATCTTTGCTGCCGTTATCTTTCAATTTTGATTTTTAAGCCGGAGTTTATGGTAAGAATCTTTTTGACTCTGCTCATATTACAACTCTACCGGTTGCCTCTATATGCCCAAAGCGAAAGTTTGAAAGCAAACGAACAATTGTTATGCTCATTGTTTGACAAATTATACGAAAAAAAAGGACCGAAATTTATTCGTACAGATACAGAAAAAGAAACAATAAACCGGCAATTGGATTCTCTATTTTGGAACACCCTGCAAGATCCTACTTCCTTCGACTATGATTTTCCCTGCTTAAAAAACAAAATATCCCTGTTGAGATCGGAAGATAACAGATTGAAAATATATGTATGGGATACCAGAAACGACGACTACACACATACATACAGAGGTTTTCTGCAGTATTATCACAAAAAGAAAAAAAAGATATTGCTTTACCGATTATATGATTTTTCCGATTCCATAGAAAATCCGTTAAAAGCACGGTTGGATAACAAGCATTGGTATGGCAACCAGATTTATCAGATTATCAGGAAAAAACACAAACGACGCATTTATTATACCCTAATAGGATGGGACGAAAACAACCTTTTGACTTCTAAAAAAGTAGTGGATGTTTTGTACTTTACCGGGTCGGGACGTCCCAGATTTGGCAAAAGAATATTTGTGGTAGGCAAAAAAAAATACAACCGGCTCATCTACGAATATTCGGCAAAAGTTGTAATGGTATTGCATTACGACCCGCATTATGACATGATTGTCATGGACCATCTATCCCCCTCACAAAAAATATACAAAGGATTATACCTATTTTACGGACCGGATTTCACTTATGATGCCTTGAAGTTCAAAAAAGGAAAATGGATACTACTGGAAAATGTAAAGGTAAACAATCCCAGACACAAAGGGAAAATAGAAAAAAACACAACCAAACCTCCATTACCGTTTAAAAACTGATTACAACCTTATTTTATTTCCTTTATCAATAGAGGTTTATAGATAGGCCCTTGTGAAGTTAAAATGCTTTGATAAAATATGACACGCTCTATGCTCAACGAGGTATCAAAAACGGAAGATAACTCATCTACTGTTCGGTAAAAATTATCCAAATCCTTTACATACTTTATTCTTCCCAAAGTCAGATGCGGAACATATTCACGATTGTCTTCGGGCAATTCTGTTAACGGATCAATCAGACCTTTAACAGTAGTATAAAGGGTTTGTAATGCTTTCGACGGTGCTGTTTTCACAAACAAAACTTTCGGGAATTTTCCTCTTTTAAAATACCCCAATCCCGTAAATTGAATCGCAAAACGGGAGAAATGCAAACGGTCCAAAGCGGCTATGATATTATTTACTATTGGTTCCGGAGTATCTCCGATAAATTGTAAAGTAATATGAAGATGGTCCGGATCTACCCATTTTATCTTTTCCCCGACTAACTGATTGACTAATGTTTCAAGTCCTTTTTTTATTTCCGGTGAAACAACCGGCAATGCAATAAATGTCCTCATCGGTTGGTCCATACCTTAAAAAACTTCCAAATAACCGTCCGGCAAGTCTAATATTATTTGTTTGTTTTCCGTATCCACTACTTTTATAAAGTCACTATAAACAGGTATGGATACTTGTCGGCCTTCTTTTTCAAAAACCAAAAGCGGATTAGAGGGCGAATGCTCCACATCGGTAAGCATTCCAACAAGAGTACCGGCAACAGAAACTCCTTTATAACCGATATAAGTTTCAAATAGTTCCTCTTGGGGCAAAAAACGATTTTTTTCGTGGTCGGCAAGTTCAATAAATACAGGATGCTTGATTATATTTTCGGCTTGCTGCAAACTGTAAACATCTTGTAGGGAAAGAACCAGCGTATTGGCTCCTTTTTCATAAAACTCCAACACAAAAAAGGGGATGAATTCACCGTTTATTTTGATGAATATCCACCCCTTTTGTTCAATTGGTTCCGAGTAAATTTCGTCTTTCAGATTTAACTGAACTTCGCCTTTGATGCCGTGCAATTTCTGCAAATAACCTATTTCTACCAGATTATTGCTTTTATTTGCATCGGCAGGCATAGTTTTTATTCTTCGGTATTTTGTTGTTCTTCGGTACTTTCTTCGGCTACCGTATTTTCTTCATTGCTTTCGGCAGCTTCTTCCGCATACTTTTTAGCCAACTCTTGAGCTCTTGCTTCTTTCACCTTTCTTTCGGCGTCCAATTGAGCTTTTTTCTTGTCTTCTTTTTCTTTGCGTATTCTTTCTTCTTTTTCGCTAATCTTCTTCATCTTTTGTTCATACCATGCTTGGAATCTTCTTTCTGCTTCGGCTTCATCAAAAGCACCTTTTTTTACTCCGTCAAGCAAGTGTTTTTTCATCAACACCCCTTTGTAAGACAAAATAGCTCTCACCGTTTCGGTAGGTTGAGCACCTTTTTGCAACCAATCTAATGCCTTGTCAAAATCCAATTCAATAGTGGCTGGATTGGTGTTTGGATTGTAATAACCGATTTTTTCAATAAAACGGCCATCTCGTGGCGCCCTGCTGTCCGCTACTACTATGTGATAAAAAGCGTAGCGTTTCTTTCCTCTTCTCGCTAATCTGATTTTTACTGGCATAATTTTTTACTTTTTATTATTTGAAAAATATTAGGCGTGCAAAGTTAATCTAATTTTTTTATACAAAACACAAAGATTACACTGTTTTTTCAAACACCGCCATTCTTATTATGTCTCTGAAAAACAAGAAATAATTATCTTTTTTGAAATAAAACGGCTGTAGCATTTCTTCAAGATTACGGTTTGCAAAATCTTCGGCCAACGGGCATTCCAACTTCCGAAAAAAGAATTTTACATACCAACTTGCCTTATCCACATCTATCTCGTTATAATCCAAGATATAAAGTTTTCCTCCCGGCTTTATCAATTTCGAAAAATTGGCAAGAATTTTATCCCTGTCCTCTTGCACAAACCCATGAAGCACAAAAGAAATAAATCCTGCATCAAAAAATCCGTCTTCAAAATCAAAATCTTTTCGTATATCATGCTTAAGAAAATGTATATGGGAATATGCTGCGGTTTTTTTCTTAAATTTTTCAGACATTATGTCTCCAATATCCGCGCCGTACAACTCAATATTTTTTATCCCTTTCTTTTCCGCATTGCGGTTAATCAACATTATATTTCTGCCGGTCCCGGCTCCAAAATCAATAAGCCTGAAATTATCATGAAGTTCTACTTTGTCTAATGCTGTCTTTATAAATTTTGCATATTTACCTAATGTGAGGATATCCATTAAGGTATCATAAAATCTTGCTTCAAAGCCCTTTACTTCTACTTTCGACAATTGTTTAGCCATGCTCTTTTAATTTTTTGATCGCTAATTGTACGGAATCTTTTTTCATATTTAATCTGTCAATCACTTTTTCGTATATCGACAAAAGTTCCTCCTGGTGGAATGAATAATATCTTAATGCTTGATAAAACTCTCTTTGAGAAATCCCATGTTTCTTAAAAACCGAGCCATACAAAGATTTTAAAGCATTATCTTTTGAGAGATGTAAGCGAGTTTGAGACGCTTCGATAAAATCTTTCTGAAAATTTCCCAAATAAGCATCGACAAAATGTAGGTCTATTAACAAATCTACCATTTGCCTTTCCGAAATTTCCGGCTCGGAAGTAGATTGAATATCATGAATCTTATCCCTCTCCGTCTTACAGGAAACCAACAACACTACAAACAATACAAAAATCACAATAATATTCTTCATGCTCCACCCCTATAATTCAATCTTCAATGCCGTTTGTCGTGTTTTTATCTTACTAAATTTGTAACCGATTACCACTTCATGAGTACCATGATTATACTGTGCCAATTTACTGGTAGTAAGGTCAAACGAATAACCGAACATGATTTGCTTATTATACTCATAGCCTACCATAAACGAAAAAGAATCCATAGTTCTATACGAAAGACCAAACCAGGCTTTCTTCTGCATAATCAGCCGCAAGCTAATATCTGCTTGTAACGGCACCGGCCACATAAACTTAAGCAATAAACTTGGTGCTAACATAAAATTCTGATCTATCTCGTAAAAATATCCTCCCTCCAAGAAAAAATGGGTTCTAACCCTGTTCACCCCCACATTTCCCAAATCTTTAAAATTTATCACATTATTTAACAGCTGAAAAAAGGACAATCCCCCGTAAAAATCTCTGGATTTGTACATAACGCCAAAATTGGCATCCGGAATGTAAGCCGTATAAATCTGATCACCCAACGAAGGATCGCCTTCATCATGTAGAACAATTTTAGATCCGTCTATTTTAAACTGCTGCAACCCGACAGACAAGCCCAAGCTCAACATATCATTGGAAGTAACTCCATCAATTCGCATAAGATAACTGTACGAACCATAAATTCCAATCTTGGAAGTAGGACCGACCACATCATTGTAAACATAACCACCATATCCTACATTCTTTTTCCTGTCAGGCCCATATAGACTTAAAATAAAAGTCTTCGGAGCATCAACAATTCCCACCCATTGAGTACGGTTGTCCAACCTTGCCTGATAGTACCCTTCAAATCCGGCATTGGCGGGATTCAAAACATACTCGTTAAAAGTATATTGACTATAATGTTGCAATTGCTGGGCAACTCCACCGCCCGATGAAATTATTATTGCCGATATAATTATTACAAACTTCTTCATGCCTGTATTATTCTTTCTAATAAACAATTGTTATTGGTCCCGGTTCCGGATCTCTCACTTGAGAATCATGCAATTTGATAACATAATAATAGGTTCCTGTCGGCAATTTCTTGCCTTTATAGGTGCCGTCCCACCTTTCTGAAGGCGGATAACCTTTTGAGTAAAATATTTGTTCACCCCACCTATTATAAATTTCCACCTCAACATTCGGGAATTGTTCAATATTGTCAATTACCCAAACATCATTGATACCGTCCCCGTTCGGTGTAATGCCATTCGGGATAACTAATTGCGGAATAACAATAACCTTTACGGAATCCATAGCTGTACAACCATGCTCATCGGTAACAAACACATAATAAGTGGTAGTTTCTTCAGGGCTCGCTACCGGATTGGATATGGTATCGTTTGAAAGACCGTCAGACGGCAACCAATGATAAGTACATCCGGAAAAACCTCCAGAAACAGCCAATTGCGCACTTTGGTCCTTCATAATGGAAACATCCTCTCCCGCATCAATATTCATAGGAGGATATACACTTATTGTAACCGAATCCCAATTATAACAAATACTGTCAAATGCCGTAAAATAAAATACCGTTGTATCAGCAGGGAATACCATAGGTGTAAGACTCGTTGAATCAATCATGCCGGTTGTAGGGCTCCAAACAAACCTATCTCCATTGGTATATCCGTATATCATCACGGTGTCTCCGGGACAAATGGTCGTATCGGTATCCGCTCTGGCAACTACAAGAATTTGAGGGTTCAAAAATACCGAATCGGATTTGGCACAACCGATACTATCGGTTACTGTTACATAATACACTCCCCCGCCAAGTTGCATCAATGTATCCGCCGTACTGCCCGTACTCCACACATAAGTATAAGCGCCACTACCTCCGGAAGGCGTTACTATTATATTACCGTCATTACTACCGTATTCACACAACGGCGGAGTTACATCAAACGACAAAACAATCTCTCCGTCGGATTGTATGGTGGTATCAAATGTAGCAGTACATCCATTGACATCGGTTACCGTAAGAGAATAATTGCCGGCACACAAACTGTCCACATACGAAGTATCAGGTGCACCGTTATAATTCCAATTATAATCGTACGGCGAAGTACCTCCGGTCACACTTACGGCTATCGATCCGTCACATTCCATATAACAGGTAATCAAATGGGAAGTATGGGAAGTGTCGAGAGAAATAGTTACCGGAATAGGATTAGCAACATTTATCGTATCCACTCGATAACAGCCGCTATCATCTGTTACCGTCACGGTATAAACTCCTGCACACAGACTGTCGGCCACATTTCCGGTTTGTCCGCCTGCGGTAGTATCCCATTGATAAGTATAAGGCGGATAACCTCCTGTTGCCACCACTTGTACCATCGCATCACAATCTCCGTAACAAGTAGGTGCAACCATACTGTCAATGTGAAGAGCAAGGTTAGAAGTATCCGTAATCAACACAGAATCCTGATACATACAGCCATTCGCATCCGTTACGGTTAAATAAACATATCCGCCACACAAGCTATCCGCTACGGCTCCTGTATCTCCGTTGCTCCAATTATAAACATACGGCAATGTGCCGCCGCTTACCGACACTTGGGCATGTCCCGTACAAATACCAGCACAAGGAATTATGCTTACATCGGTAAAATCAATATCCACGCTATCGGGTTGTGATATTTCTATGCTGTCATACATTTGACAACCGTTAGCATCCGTTACCGTCACATAATACCAACCACCCGTAACATTAGAAAGCGTATCGTCGGTTTGACCGTTGCTCCACAAATAAGTATATGGAGCAGTGCCTCCGGAAACTTGTATTACTGCGGTGCCGGTATTATATCCGAAACACAAAATAGTATCGGTTTGGAATATGGTATCGGTCAATTGGGACGGTTGAATGATTTCAATGCTATCAATTTTTGAACATCCGTTGGCATCGGTTATGGTATAAGCATAATATCCTGCACATAAAGAAGTCAGCACCGTATCGGTAGAACCCGTTTCCCAAAGGGTATTATAAGGGGATGTCCCTCCGTAAGGATGCAACACGATACTTCCGTTACATTCCCCGTAACACAAAACATTTTGTATATTCGTAGAATCCACCAATTCATCGGTTTGATGGACACTGTCTTGAGCCACTCTCATACAATTGTTCACATCCGTTACGGTTACGGAATACAACCCTTCGCACAAACTATCGATAGAGGAAGTAACCTCTCCGGTATTCCAAGCGTAAGTGTAAGGTGGCGTTCCTCCGGTTACAATAGCATCAATATTCCCGTCACAGAATCCGTTACAAGTAATATCGGTTACATCCAAAGACAAGTTCATATCAGATGTATCAACAACCGTTACTTGCGTACTTGTTTCACATCCGTTGGCATCCGTTACCGTAACACTGTAAATATTCGGACACAATCCGCCAATAGAATCGGTAGTAGCACCCGTATTCCACAAATAAGAATATCCCGGGGTACCACCCTGTGCAGAAACCGTTGTGTAGGCAACACATTGTCCGCAATAAGCTTCCGTTACCGTATCAACATTCACATAAAACGAATCCGGAGAATCAATCCAAACAGAATCCGTCTTTGAACACAAATTGGCATCGGTAACCGTAATATAAGCCCATCCGCCACATAAAGAATCCGCACTATTACCCGAATCGCCGTTGCTCCACTGTATATCATAAGGCGAAGTACCACCCGTTACCGTAATCGAAGCCGAACCGTTACAAGCTCCAAAACAAGTTACTGCGGAAACATTGTTAAACTGTACAGATATTGAATCCGGTTGTGCTATTGTAGTATCTTTTGTTATTTGGCACCCGTTGGCATCGGTTATAGTAACGGAAAATATTCCGGAACAAATATTTGAAATAGACGATGAAGTACTGCTGTCACTCCACAAGTAGGAATAAACAGGAGTCCCTCCGGTTACATTTATCGATAGGCTACCGTTACATTCGCCGTAACAGGTAGGTTCTACCGCGAAAAATACTCCCGTTAAGGTATCCGGTTGGATTAATTGTACGGTATCGGTTATTTGGCAATTGTTGGCATCAGTAACGGTAACATAATACACGCCTGCACACAATCCCGCAATAGTATCCGTATTATCACCCGTACTCCAGTTTACCGTATATGAAGGCGTACCTCCGGACACCAACATTTGTATTTCTCCGTTACACTCTCCGTAGCACAACGGTGATATGGCATTTATACTATCTTCAAGAGGATTCGGAGGATTCAAAACAAAAGTATCCGTTTCAAAACAACCGTTGGCATCGGTTACCGTAACCGCAAAAGTATCGGCACAAAGATTGAAAATAGAATCGGTTGTTTCGCTATTATTCCAATTATAAGCATAAGGTTGCGTTCCACCATTTGCCGTAATGGAAATAATACCGTCACAACTATTATTACACAAAGGTTCTATTAAAGTATCCAAGGATATGGTAACTACCTGAGGAGCTACCAACGTAGTATCTTTGATTACTTGACATCCATTGGTATCGGTCACCGTAACCGAAACAGTACCGGCACAAAGGGTGTCATTGTTAGCTGTAGTAACCCCATTATTCCAAATGTATGAATATCCAGGTGTTCCACCATTGGCGGAAACAGTAACATCTCCATCACATAAACCGTTACAAGTAGGTTGTGAATTTATGGTCAGATCCGCCGTCAACAGTGGGGGCTCGGCAACATCTCCACTATCCATTGCCGTACAGCCGTTAGCATCCGTAACGGTCACCATATAATGCCCGGCACATACATTATGAAGATCTTCGGAAGTAGCACCATTGCTCCATGCATAAGAATACGGAGATACACCTCCAGACACTCCCAAATCCACATCTCCATCACAAAGGCCATTACAAGTTATGTCCGTTGTTGTAACTGTGGTATTGATTGTAGGCGGATCTTGCAAATCAAATGTAACAACATCCGAACAGCCGTTAGCATCGGTTACCGTTGTCGTATAGGTACCTGCACATAAACTATCAATCGTTTGAGTAGTGGCTCCGGTATTCCAAGCATAAGAGTATGGCAAAGTTCCGCCATTGGCACTCACGGTAAGATCCCCGTCACAATCACCCGGACAAGTAGGATGGTCAAAAGCCGAAATATAAGCATTCAATGTAGCAGGCTCATCCACAGTTACGGAATCCGTTTCCGAACATCCGTTGGCATCCGTTACCGTAACCGAATAGGTTCCGGCACACAGCCCTGTAATGGTGTCGGTTGTGCCACCGTTACTCCACGAATAAGAATACGGAAGTGTACCGTTGGATGCCGAAACATAAGCCATTCCGTCACAAGCACCATTACAAGAAGCATCTTGTTTTCCTGCACTTAATGTGATTGCAGCCGGCTCATTTACAATAACGGTATCCGTTATGGAACAACCGTTGGCATCGGTTATCGTTACCGTATAAGTACCTGCACAAAGATTGCTAATCGTTTGAGTGGTGCCGCCATTGCTCCACGAATAAGAATACGGTGAAGTGCCCCCATACGGATAAACGGTCGCAGAACCGTCACAAGATCCGTTACAAGAAACATCAAGCACACTTGTCGAATCTTGCAAAACATCCGGCTCGTTTACTGTATCACTTAATGTTTTTTGACAACCATTGGCATCGGTTACCGTTATTGTATAATTTCCCGCACACAAATTATTTATATCTTCCGTAGTAGCGCCGTTGCTCCATGAATAAGAATACGGAGAAGTGCCACCGGAAACGGTTGCATCTATACTGCCGTTACAATCTCCGTTACAAGTTACATCCGTGATATTCAAAGTTATAGCAATAGAATCCGGCTGATTTAAAGTCAAAGAAGTCTGATCCGTACAACCATTGGCATCCGTTACGGTAACCGTATAAGATCCGGTACATAAATTATTCGCTGTTTGAGAAGTTGCTCCATTACTCCAAGTGTATGAATACGGCGCAGTGCCTCCGTTTGCATTTGCCGTTATGCTACCATCACAAGCTCCATAACAAGAAGGTTCCGTATAAGACGAAATATAACTGTTTAAGGCTGGTGGTTCATCAATTTCCACACTATCGTTCTTGCTACATCCGTTGGCATCGGTTACCGTAACATAATGCCACCCCGCACACAAATTAGCAGCCGAGCTGTCTGTTGAACCATTATCCCATGAATACGAATAAGGAGAAGTTCCTCCACTCACCGACACCGAAGCAGAACCGTCACATGCCCCGTTACAGGTTACATCCGTCTTGGACATTGACAAAGTCATTCCCGGTGGGTCATTTATTACTGCCGTATCCGTAATAGAACAACCGTTGGCATCGGTTACCGTTACCGTATAGGTGCCTGCACATAGATTGTTAATCGTTTGAGTGGTACCACCATTACTCCACGAATAGGAATACGGAGAGGTACCGCCGCTCACATTCACCGTAGCATCACCATCACAACCTCCATTACATTGAGGAGCATGGGTGGTTATAGTAGAGGATAATGCTGCCGGTTCATTTATAGTAATACTGTCCGTCTCCGTACAACCGTTGGCGTCAGTCACCGTTACCGTATAAGAGCCTGCACATAGATTGTTAATCGTTTGGCTGGTACCGCCATTGCTCCACGAATAAGAATACGGTGAAGTACCGCCGCTTACATTGGCCGTAGCACTACCATCACAAGAGCCGTTACAAGAAGCATCGGTTGAAGAAAAAGATATGGATATGGCAGAAGGTTCGGAAATGGTAACGCTATCTACAAACTGACAACCGTTGGCATCCGTTACCGTTACCGTATAAGTGCCTGCACATAGATTATTAATCGTTTGAGTGGTTCCACCATTGCTCCACGAATAAGAATACGGTGAAGTACCGCCGTTTACATTTGCCGTGGCACTACCGTCACAACTGCCATTACAAGATGCATCGGTAGAATCAAAATCCACAGACAAAGCCGGAGGAGCCGTAAGGGTAACGGACTCGGTTGCCGTACAACCGTTGGCATCCGTTACCGTTACCGTATAAGTGCCTGCACATAGATTGTTAATCGTCTGAGTGGTACCACCATTGCTCCACGAATAGGAATACGGAGAAGTGCCGCCGCTTACATTGGCCGTAGCATCTCCATCGCAAGAACCGTCACAAGAAGGATCCGTAGAAGTGATAGAAATCGTAACCGGAGTAGGATCTATCAACTCCACGGTATCTTGAACGGTACAACCGTTGGCATCGGTTACCGTTACCGTATAGGTGCCTGCACATAGATTGTTAATCGTTTGAGTGGTACCACCATTACTCCACGAATAGGAATACGGAGAGGTACCGCCGCTCACATTCACCGTAGCATCACCATCACATGAACCGTTACAAGAAGGATCGGTTTTTGACATACTCGTAGTAATAGCCGACGGTTCGTTTATGGTCACACTATCAACCTTTTGACAACCGTTATTATCGGT
>CAYMVE010000014.1:20681-23808 GCA_964393715.1 uncultured Bacteroidales bacterium
CCGACGGTTCGTTTATGGTCACACTATCAACCTTTTGACAACCGTTATTATCGGTAACCGTCACCGTATAAGTATCCGCACACAAATTATTTATGGATGAAGTAGTTGCTCCGTTACTCCATGAATAAGTATAAGGAGTTGCACCGCCACTTACACTCACCGAAGCATCTCCGTCGCATGCTCCGTTACAAGAAACATCATTACCGGACATAGAGAGCGTCATACCTGGCGGGTCATTTAAAGTAATGCTATCTACCGCGGTACAACCATTGGCATCGGTTACCGTAACATGATAAGTTCCTGCACACAAATTCGATATGGTTTGAGTAGTTCCTCCATTGTCCCACGAATAAGAATACGGAGTCGTTCCTCCGGAAGGAGTTGCAGTTGCGTCGCCATCACAATATCCATTACACGAAGGATCGTTTCCGGACATTGAGATAGACAAAGCCGAAGGTTCAACCACATTAGCCGTATCATAAATTTCACAACCGTTATCATCCGTTATAGTTACGGTATATTGGCCTGCACACAAATTGGAAACGGTAGAATCCGTAGCTCCATTACTCCACGAATAAGAATAGGGTTCGGTTCCTCCGTGAGGCGTTACGGTAGCTTCTCCGTCACAAGATCCATTACAAGAAGGATTGGTTACCGACATATTGGAATAAAATGAATCCGGCTGTGTAATCAGATACCCGAAAACTTTTTGACAACCGTTATCATCGGTAACCGTAACATACACACTATCGGCACACAGGGAGTCCGCCTTATCGGTAGTATCTCCGTTACTCCATAAGTAACTAACGGGATAATGCGCATTTTGAATATAATTTATTTGTACTGAACCGTCACACTTACCGAAACAGCTAACATTTTGCACATCATCATCCGCTACAATCATTTCTCCGGGCTCAAGCACATATACATTACACCATTTTGCATCTCCGTCATCATCCGTAACCTTTACGGTATAGGGTTGGGAACTGCCACAAAGCCCCGTTATAGTATAAGGAAGGCTGTTGATATTAGTGTAATCCACATACCCACCGCCCAAATCCGAAGGATAATAAAGACGAATAGTTACAGGATAGTTAGGACTGCCTGATGCCAAATCAACCGTAATGGTTCCGTCACACACACCGTGACAACTTGCATCGGTAGAAGAACAATCGGTGGAAAAAGAAGCTTTTGTCCCTTTATGAGACAACGAATGGTATTGCAATTTATCAAAAAGAAACCGGTTTCCATTGATTTTCTTTACATATAAGTGCGAATCACCCGGATAGAACTCCAATTTTTCCGAGGTATTTACTACCCAATTATTAGTTTCTATCAACGATTCATTCAAAAGAATCACTGTATGTTCCTGCGGAGCAATTAGTATTTCATCCGCAATCACTCCGAAACTTTCCGTATTAAACTCGCCGGAAACTATTATCAGCTGGCCATCCAGCACAAGATTTCCGGAAAGCTCTATTTTTCCGTTTCCCCTGATTGTCAAATTTCCTTTGAGATAGTGAATCTTTATGGAAGAAACGAAATTACGAGGAGTTCGCAAGTTTAGCTCTGGTTTGGAAACTAATCTGCCTTCCACCACTAAATCCCGGGATAAACTTATTATCCCTTTACCGGAAAAAGTTACGCTACCGGACACAAACAAAGATGCGACTTCTACATCGCCTTTAATCTCTATTGTTGCATTATCATTTATATAAACATTATCATCAACAGAAGGAATACGGGAAGGAGACCAGTTGGAAGCATTATTCCAATCGTTATTTTTGGAACCGACCCAAACTACATCTGTAGAAAAAACCGCCAAAGTAGAAAAGAACAAAAAATAAAATATAGATATAAAATGCTTTATAGGGTACTTTTTATGCATAAGTCTATGAATTTTAATGTTTATTAAATACGAAACTCTACTTACAAAGTTACAAAGTTAATCATTTTTTTTTCCACAACTTATTAATAAGACTTTCATATTGTGCAAAAGTTGTATTCTATCAATCAAAGGTAAAAATTTATATACCAAGCAACTTGAAATAAGGATAAAACACTCTTATTTTTAAGCAAGATTTTCATCATATTAAACGAATACCATATCAAAATAAAAATTACATTTGCGAATGCTAAAATAATCAGGCATGAAAAAACTGATATTTTTTTATGGTGTTTTCTTTTTGTTTGCCGTCAATCTATCGGCATCAGATACTCTGAAAACAGCAACTATATCACCTAAAAAGGAAATACAAAAAAAGACATTAAGCGAAAAAATCAACGATGCTTTTGTGCCGCTTGTTGATTTAATGGATAAAATCTTATTTTGGGATCCGTTTGCAGCAGCAGGCTTATACGATCCGGTTGTAAAAGACGAAAATGGAAAAATCATTTACAATGAAGACGGAACGCCGAAAAAGAAAAGAGTTCCTTTGGTAGTATTTTGGCTGGTAGCCGGAGCCACTATTTTCACTCTGTATTTTAAGTTTATAAACATACGAGGCTTCAAACACTCCTTACAATTGGTCGCGGGGAAATACGACAATCCCGAAGATGCAGGAGAAGTCTCCCACTTTCAGGCTCTTACCACAGCACTTTCGGCCACCGTAGGATTAGGTAACATAGCCGGTGTAGCCATAGCCATCACACTGGGAGGACCAGGTGCTACTTTCTGGATGATCTTAGCCGGTTTTCTCGGTATGACTTCCAAGTTCTTGGAATGTACTCTGGGGCTCAAATACAGAAAAATAGACGAAAACGGAGAAGTAAGAGGCGGTCCGATGTATTACTTGCGAGACGGTTTGAAAAAATACGGTGCCGGAGGATTAGGCAAAATTTTGTCTGTGTTATTCGCTTTGTTGGTAATTGGCGGTTCTTTTGGCGGAGGAAACATGTTTCAGGCCAACCAATCATTTGCACAAGTTAAAATGATGATTCCTTCATTGGCGCCTTACGGTGCATATTTCGGAATCATTATGGCTATATTGGTAGGCATCGTGGTAATAGGAGGCATCAAAAGCATTGCCAAGGTTACCGATAAGATTGTTCCGTTTATGGCCGCATTGTATGTTACCGCCGCATTGATTATCATTTTCATGCATTACGACAAAATCGACGATATTCT
>CAYMVE010000015.1:0-16301 GCA_964393715.1 uncultured Bacteroidales bacterium
ATTTGTTGGCGGGTAGTAATGATCCGGAAAGGTTATATGTGGAAAAAATAATGCCAGCCAAGCTGAAATTGAATATGAAATATATAAAAGAAAGAAGTTTGTTGCTTGATGTGAAAATAATTATAAAAACAGTATTTAATATTTTCTTCTAATTTGTTTTTTAAGTAATCCTTTTGAATAAATCTTCAAAAAAGAAAATCATTGTAGCAAGAAAAAACATAAAAAAGAATGCCAATGCCTCATTTTTTATCAGATTAGAATTTTTTTTGATGTTTACTAAAGATGGGTAGATTTCTATTATACCTTTTTTAGTTTTACATTTATTAATTTTTTGTTTGGCTTGAAAAATTTGTTCGTATGTATATACCGGATTTATTGCGTATACGGTTTGTTGGTTAGAAGAGTCTATTTTAGTTTTGTTTTGGTAAAAAAAGGACAGTAAAGAATCTGATAATTTTTCATACAAATACCTGTTGTATTTGCACATCTTTTCTATTTGTTTTTGAGAGTAGGGGTTGTTTAATATTCTTGATGTTATTCCTGTAATTATTTGTGGCAATATCGTAGTATCTGTTGTGTTTATTTTTACCAAAATGAATTGAGACAAAGTAGATGTATCTTTTTCTATTTCAAGCGATTTGTTTGTATAGTTTAAGAGTTTTAGATTTACCAAGTCGTTTAACTCTGATTTTGAAAAAAATGATGAGTATATTGGAATGTTTATTTCATATTGGGGTTTATAAGTAATGAGTAATATTGAACCTGCTATTACATAAAGTATCAGAGTTATTAAATATTTCTTAAAATGTCTTTTGAAAAATCTTATTGTCATTATCAGTAATTCTATAAGGCTTATTTCTTGTTCCATATCTCAAAATATTTAGTCAGGCAAATATTTGTTAAATATCGTTATGAAAAAAGCAAACGATAATACGCCCATTTGAGTGTTTAACATGCTCTCTGCTCCAAAATTTAATGCAAATATAATTGTTATTATGCCGAGTATCCAATTTTTATAAAAACAAGCATTGACCAAAGCCAATATTAATGATAATACTAAAAAGGAAGTTCCTATTATTCCGACACTTACCAGAGATTCCAAATATTGATTGTGTGCATTTAATTTTTTCTGATAAGGATGTGTGTATTTATGTTGTTTATAATATGAAACAAGCCTATCTTTTGCATCTCCAGTACCTACTCCGGTATATTTGTTATTTTTCCATACATTATATGCAGCATTCCAAGTAAGTATTCTGGATGATGTGCTTGATGTTTTATTTTCAGGTTTTTCAAGTGTTTCTTTGTAATGAATTATGCTGTATTTCATTTCTTTGAAACGGAAATTGTTTGCTAAAAAAAGCAATGAAACAAGAGAGATGCCGAACATTGTTATAATTTTATATTTGGGTATAATATTGTATAAAACAAATAGCAATAATAATCCGGATGCTATTATACCTGCTTTGGACATGGCAAAAAAGAGGTTTATATAAGTAATAACAAGGAGAATTATGAAACTTTTTAGTGACAAATGATGATTTTTATATAAAAAAACTCCTAACACAATAGCTATATCAAGCAATACTGAGTAGTATGTGGGGTGTAAAAACAAAACAAAACGGGACTCTAAATAGTAATATAAAATGTATTTTTTTAATGTTATAAACAGATATATCAAATGGAATAAATGAACTATGCTTATTATGATTGTGCCATATACAAAACCTGAGGCAAAGGATATAATTGTTTGTTTATCAATATTAAAAAACAAATAAAAGATAGGAATAACCAAAAGTGACAATTTAACTTGCAAATCAAATAATCCTGCATGTGTGTTTTTTGACCAAAAAAGGCTGATAAATGTTGTTAAATAATATAGAATAATGGCAAATAAAGGGAGATTTTGTATATTGAATATGTTTGTTTGCTTTCGTTTTTTTAGAGATATTACAAAAAAATAAATAGCTGCTACGGAATATAGCATATTAAGATATATAAGAGCCGATGCTATTACGAAAGTTATTTTGTTTTTGAATGTTTTATTCACTGTAGTAAGGATTTCAAAACCCCAAAAAAAAAGACTGCCAATATTTGACAGTCTTTTTTAGATCCGTTTTAAGGAATTTTTAATTATTCAGCATTTTCTTCGGTTGCTTCACCGGCTTCTTCAGCAGCATTTTCTTCGGTTGCTGTTGAATCGGTAGCTACTTCTTCGGTTGCTGTTGAGTCGGTAGCCACTTCTTCGGTTTCAGTAGCTTCTTCTACAGCTTCGTTAGCTTCGTTTTCTACTGCTTCTGTTTGAGTAGTGTCGGTGTTTTCCGTATTTTCTGCGTTTTCACCACCACCGCATGAATACAATGCTGTAAAACCGAAAACTGCAAATGCCATTAATGCTAATCTTACTTTTTTCATTTTTTGTAGATTTTTTAGGATTAAAATTTCGTTGCAAAGGTATATTTTTTTTTTTACTCCCATTATTTTTTTTCAAAAAATTAAAAAAAATGATTTTTTACACAATAAAATGGAAACTGACAAAGTTTAATAATGAATTCCAATCACTTGATAAAATGAGCCTCTAAACAAAAAAACAAGCTATTTTTTTTATTATCTTTGCAAAAAAATACATTCCGCTTATGAAAAAGAAAAAGAAAGAAGACATTAAGGTGCTTTTCATCTTTCAAGAAATTTCCCCGTTTGTAGAAGAAAACGACAGATCCTTGTTAGGTCACATGCTTCCTCGTAAAATCCAAGAAAAAGGAGGAGAAATAAGAACTTTCATGCCTTCTTACGGGATTATTAACGAGAGAAAAAACCAATTGCACGAAGTGATTAGATTATCGGGTACTAACATCGTGATTAACGACAATGATAATCCATTAATCATAAAAGTATCCTCGATACCGCTTGCCCGAATGCAAATTTATTTTATAGACAACGAAGACTATTTTGTAAACAGGGCAATGCTTACCGACGAACAAGGTAATTTTTATCCCGATAACGATGAAAGAGCTATCTTTTTCACCAAAGGGGTACTGGAAACCGTAAAAAAATTACGTTGGATACCGGATATCATACATATAAGCGGCTGGATAGGACATCTATTCCCTTTGTACATAAAACAAGTTTACAAAGACGAACCCTATTTTCAAAATGCCAAAATTGTCTATTCCCTGTACAACGATAAGTTCGAGGGAGAAATGGACAAAAAATTCAAAGAAAAATTAAAATTTGACAACATCCCGTCCAGCACCCTCAAAATTCTGCAACCAGCCAATTATTTAAATACAATCAAGCTGGCTTTGAATTTTGCAGACGGGGTATCCTTTATGGAAAACGGAATAGACGACGAAATTGTCAAGTATATAGATAAATTGAAATTGCCTTCGATAGGTGTAACAGATATTAATACCGAAGATTATGCAGACAGGTATCTTGAGTTTTATAAGAAACTTCTTTCTACGGAATATATTGAAGCGTAAATTAATAATACCGGTATTGCTGCTAATTGCTATCGGCTGTAACAAAGAAGAAACGGATATCGGTTTGTCTATTTATCATGGCAACGACTTGAATGTCAGAACCTATTCGTTGGGCATAAATAAAACAAAGGCTTTCTATCGGGATTCCACAACTACCGATGAGCGTTCCAAAATTCTATTGGGAAGTTATGTAGATCCTTATTTTGGCAAAGTAAAAGCCGGTTTTGCCGTACAATTTCTGCTTTCTTCCTTCCATGTGGATTTTGGAAACAATCCGCAAACAGACAGCGTAAAGTTATTGTTGAAGTGCGTAGGATATTATGGTCCGGATACTACGGTACAACAAACTTTTAGAATTTACAAACTTACGGAACCCTTAAACAGGGATACCGCTTATTACTCCAATACCGATATGTCGGAATTGGCCGACTTGTCCAATCCTTTGGCGGAATACACCATAGCCTTTAATCCCAACAGCGGGTATTTGGAAATACCTCTGCCACAGGAATTCGGAAACGAATTACTAACAGATACAGCTTTGTATGAAGATAATGAAGTATTTACACAAGGTTTTCCGGGACTGTATGTAGAAGCCGGCGATGTAACTGCCGGAGGTGCCGTATATTATTTTTCTCCGCTGGTTGAAGACGGAGTGATGATGACGGTATATTTTAGCAACGATTCTTTGGACTCGCTGTCTTACAGTTATTATGTAACGCAAAAATCGGCTTATTTCACTTTGTTTGCCCATGATTATTCCGGCACCGATGTGGAAAACTTCATCAACGATACTGCTGCCGGAACTTATTGCTATGTGCAATCCGGTGGCGGAGTAATGACGCAAATTGATATAGACGGCATAAAAACATTTATTGATAGTATGCCGGTAGGAATCAACAAAGCGGAGTTGGTAGTGGATGTTGATACCGAAAAAATAAACGGTCTGCAACCTCCGGACAGGTTATTACTCGAAATAAAAGACAATGACGAAACATTTAATGCCCCTGTCGATTATTTTATGAACGATTATTATTTTAACGGATATTACGACAAAACGGAAGGTAAGTACAAATTCGTAATCACCCAATATGTACAAGAACTATTGAAAGGAAGCAATCAGCCAACAGAACTGATAGTTTTTCCACAATCCAACAAAACTTCCGTTAATAGAGTAATTCTAAAAAATGATTTTAAGTTACTTATTTACTATACAAAATTTTAGTAATTAAAAAAACAACTGGTCATGTGTGGAATAGTGGGTTATATAGGAAATAAAGAAGCCTATCCGATACTAATAAAAGGCCTTAAAAGATTGGAATACAGAGGATACGACTCTGCCGGAATTGCTCTTATGAATGGGCAACCCAAGGTCTATAAGAAAAAAGGCAAAGTGTCGGATTTGGAAAATTTTGTAGCCGGAAAAGATGTTTCCGGAAACATAGGAATTGCACATACACGATGGGCTACACACGGTGAGCCTAACGATACCAATGCCCATCCCCATACTTCCATGCACGGCAAATTTATTATTATCCACAACGGTATCATAGAAAATTACAGCCGTTTGAAAAAAAGATTGGAAGACCGGGGATATAAATTTAAAACGGAAACAGACACCGAAGTGCTTGCCAATCTCATTGAATATATTTACATAAAAGGCAACGAAAGCGGAAGGAAGATTAGTGCGGCAGATGCCGTAATGCTGGCTCTTCACAAGGTAATAGGAACTTACGGAATCCTTGTTTTGAGTGTGGATGAACCCCAACAACTGATTGCAGCAAGAAACGGCAGTCCGCTTGTTATAGGTTTGGGACACAATGAATATTATTTTGCCTCCGATGCAACCCCTATCGTAGAATATACCAAAAGTGTAATATACATGAATGACGGAGATTTTGCCGTAGTGGGCAAAAACGGATTCTCTCTCAAAACCATAACCAATGAACCCATAACTCCGGAAGTAAAAAAACTGGATATCGATCTTGCCTCCATTGAAAAAGGCGGTTATGATCATTTTATGTTAAAAGAAATCTTTGAGCAACCACAATCTATAAAGGATACATTCAGAGGTAGAATTTCTACGGAACTGGATAATATCGTTTTGGGCGGATTGCATTCCGTGATGGATAAATTGACACAAGCCAAAAGAATCATTATTGTAGGATGCGGAACATCTTGGCACGCCGGATTGGTGGGAGAATATTTGATAGAAGAATATGCCAGAATTCCCGTGGAAGTGGAATACGGCTCGGAGTTTAGATATAGAAATCCCGTACTGTATGAAGATGATATAATAATAGCAATAAGTCAAAGTGGCGAAACTGCTGACACATTAGCCGCCATAAGACTTGCCAAAGAAAAAGGAATAACGGTATTGGGCATTTGTAATGTGGTAGGCTCCAGCATTCCCCGTGAAACGGATGCCGGGGTTTATACCCATGCCGGCCCCGAAATAGGTGTGGCATCTACCAAAGCGTTTACGGCACAAGTAACGGTTCTTACCATGTTAGCCTATTTGTTAGGCTATAAAAAAGGTATGATTCCCAAAAATGTATTCCGTGAAATGCTAAAAGAACTTTATTTAATTCCGGACAAAATTACCGAAGTGCTCAAAAGCAACGACTATATTTACAATGTAGCACAAAAGTTTGTACAAGCAACCAATTTTTTGTATTTGGGTAGAGGCGTACTTTTCCCGGTGGCTCTGGAAGGTGCTCTTAAACTGAAGGAAATCTCCTACATCCACGCCGAAGGTTATCCCGCAGCGGAAATGAAACATGGCCCTATCGCCTTGATAGACAAAAATATGCCGGTAGTAGTAATTGCCACCAAAGATAAATCTTACGAAAAAATAGTAAGCAACATACAAGAAATAAAAGCCAGAAACGGTATTGTAATTGCCGTAGTAACCAAGAACGACGATACCATAGCCAATATGGCCGACTACTTGATAGAAGTACCGGAAACTCACGAATCGTTAGCCCCGTTGCTTACTGTGGTACCCTTGCAACTGTTGGCCTATCACATAGCTGTTTTGCGCGGATGTGATGTGGATCAGCCCAGAAACCTTGCCAAATCGGTAACAGTGGAATAATGACCGGGAAAAAAAACAATGTTTATGCTATAATTGTGGCGGGAGGCACCGGAAAACGTTTTGGCGGTGACCTCCCCAAGCAATTTCGTCCCGTCAAGGAAAAGCCCGTAATAGTCTGTACCATTGAAGCCTTTTATAGGGCTATCCCTAATATTAAAATTTTTGTCTCAATAAACGACAAATGGAAAAATTACTGGCTGGATTTGGCCGCCAAGTATTTTCCTTCCTTCCAACTCAATACGGTAAGCGGAGGCAAAGAACGATTCTTCTCGGTAAAAAACGCATTAGCCCATATACCAGACAACCCAACCA
The DNA here is from genome assembly GCA_964393715.1 of uncultured Bacteroidales bacterium. Lineage (GTDB taxonomy): Bacteria > Bacteroidota > Bacteroidia > Bacteroidales > JALTDM01 > JALTDM01. Next base: position 6,889 of record CAYMVE010000015.1, read on the forward strand.
ATGATGTGATTTTGATTCATGATGCAGTAAGACCGATTATTTCTCCCACATTAATTAATAACATAACCAACGAAGCAATAAATAATACTTCAGCTATTCCTTATGTGCCGGTAGAGCAAACTCTGAGAAGAGTCCTTAGTGACGATATGGATACGGAAGTGGTAAACCGTAACGAATATATACAAATTCAGACTCCGCAAGGATTTAACCTTTCCTTGCTAAAAAAAGCTTACGAACAAGAATTTAACAGCAGTTTTACGGACGATGCATCCGTTTTCGAAGCAGCAGGATTTAACTTGCATTTTGTGCCGGGAGAAAAAATGAATATAAAAATAACCTATCCGGACGACATCGTAATCGTCAGAAAAATCCTATCAAATAACTGCTGACAATCAACATCTTACCAATTTATTTAAGTAAAAAAGTTTTCAAAAAGAATTTTAACAATAAAAAAATGGTTAATTTTGTACGATTTTTTTTCAAAAAATGGTAAAGTACAGTGACTTTGATATTGAGATAGAGGGGAGAAAAAACGGAACATACCGGTTTAGTTATATCCTTGAAGATGATTTTTTTGCGTTCTTTGAAAAAAGTTTAATAGAACACGGAAGGCTGGAAGTAAACTTGGAGTTAATTAAAAAAAATAAGTTACTGGAATTTATTTACACCGTAAAAGGAGCAATTGAACTGGTTTGCGACAGATGTTTGGATACATTTATGCATCCTGTTAATATCAACAATGTACAGTATGTAAAAATAGGGGATGCCTATAAAGAGATTGACGAGCAAACCATTATGATACCTTCGTCGTGGCAAAAAGTTAATGTGGCACAATGGTTATATGAAGATGCAGCATTAACGATACCGTATCGTAAAGTACACCCTTTGGATGCAAACGGAAACAGTACATGTAACCCCGAAATGTTGAAAATACTGGATAAATATGCAATAGACGAGACTGGTAATGAACCGGCTGAAGATCCGAGATGGAGCGAATTGAAAAAGCTTTTAAAATAAAGAATAATCTAATTGTTTAACCTGAAAAAAGTTAAGTTATGGCACATCCAAAACACAAAATTTCAAAGCAAAGAAGAGATAAAAGAAGGACACATTACAAAGCAAAAAAACCGACAATATCTTATGATCCCACAACCGGTGAAGCTCATTTGAGACACCGAGCACACTGGTACGAAGGAAACCTTTATTACAAAGGGCAAATTCTTATTTCCAAAGAAGAAGCATAGTCTTTTTTCAAACATTTGAGGTATTGTTATGAAAATCGGAGTGGATGTTCAAGGTGGGGACTTTGCACCGCAAGCCGTGCTTGATGGTGTAAAGCTTTTCCTCACCGAAACGGATCTGGCCGGATCGACAACCCTTTATTTATTTGGAAACGAAGAGGTTGTAAAGTCGTATCTGGCTGAAAACGACTTGGAAAAGTATAATCTGGTAGTTATACCAACCGAGGATGATGTGGAAATGGGCGAAAGTCCAACACGAGCAATAGCCAAAAAAAGAAAATCCTCAATTGTACAAGGAATCGTATATCACCAAAAAGGCGAAATAGATGCCTTCTTAAGTGCCGGAAATACGGGTGCCCTACTGGCTGGCGTGATGAGTACCGTCAAGCCAATTGCAGGGTTACTCAGACCTTGTATATCCAGTCCGATGCCTAAATTTAACGGTACTTACGGGGTATTACTTGATGTCGGGTTGAATGCCGACTGCAAACCGGAATATTTGGAACAGTTTGCCATACTAGGCTCTATCTATGCCCGTGAAGTACAACATGTGGAAAACCCCAAAGTAGCATTACTGAACATAGGAGAAGAACCGGAAAAAGGTAACCTTTTGACCAAAGCAACCCACCAATTGCTTAAAAACAATCCGAACATTAATTTTATCGGCAATCTGGAGCCGAATCATTTATTCTGCGAACATGAAGCCGATGTTATTGTAGCGGACGGATTTACAGGAAACATCGTTTTGAAAGAAGCCGAATCCATTTACAAGTTGATAAAACAACGAAAAGTACAAGACGATTTCTTCGAAATATTTAACTACGAAAATTACGGAGGCACCTCCATATTGGGAATAAATGCCACCGTATTAATCGGACACGGACATTCCAGTCCGGTAGCCATAAAGAATTTGATTATTCATGCAGATGAGATTGCACGATCTCATGTAAGAACCAAGTTTAAAGAATATTTTGAAAATGCCTGATATCAACGCTATCATAACAGGAGTAGGAGCATATTTACCGGAAGATGTGCTGACCAACGATGAATTGGCAAGACTGGTGGATACTTCCGATGAGTGGATTATGACCCGTATCGGCATAAAAGAGAGGCGCATTATGAAAGATCGGGATAAAGCCTCTGCTTACATGGGATCCGAAGCCATCAAACAATTGTTAGCCAAGACCGGTAAAAGCGTTGATGAAATTGACTTGCTGATTTGTGCAACCGTCACACCGGATATGGTTTTTCCTGCCACAGCCAATATCATTAGCGATATGTTGGGCATCAAAAATGCTTTTAGTTTTGACATCAATGCCGGATGTTCAGGTTTCTTATTCGCCCTTACTACTGCCACCAAATACATCGAAAGCGGATTTGTCAAAAATGCCATTGTCCTCGGCGCCGAAAAAATGTCAACAATAGTTGACTATACAGACAGGACAGTTTGTCCTATTTTCGGAGATGGAGCAGCCGCAGTTCTGGTAGAAGCAACAAAAGATACGAAAGTTGGCATAATGGACTCAATGCTTCATGTTGACGGCATCGGTCGCAAGTGGCTACATCAGAAAGCTGGCGGCTCGCTAAACCCACCTACACATGACACCATAGATGCACGGTGGCATTATATTTATCAGGAAGGACAACCGGTATTTAAGTATGCAGTATCAAATATGGCCGACATTTCCGCCGAAATGATGCATAAACATAATATATCCCCGGATGACTTGGCATGGTTGGTGCCTCATCAGGCCAATATGCGCATTATAGAAGCAACGGCCAAAAGAATGGGTATCAACAAAGAACAAGTCATGATAAACATACATAAATACGGTAATACCACGGCAGCCACCATACCGTTGCTGTTGTGGGAATGGGAACCAAAGCTGAAAAAAGGAGATAAATTGATACTTTCGGCTTTTGGAGCCGGTTTTACATGGGGCGCAATGTATGTGGTTTGGGGATATGATACAAAATAAACCAACAAAAAACCATTATTATGGATTACAAAAAATTACAACAATTTATCGATGCGGTTGTAAAAACAGGTGCAGCCGAAGTGATAGTAGAATCCGAAGATTTGAAAATCACAGTAAGAACACAGTTGCCGGTTAATACCGTTGCAGCACCGCATATTGCGGCACAACCTGTTGTAGCACCTCAACCGCAAGTAACCGTTTCAACACAAGAACCGCAAAAAACGGTAGAAAATAACGAACCGGATGTTATAGACGAATCAAAATATCATGTGGTAAAATCTCCAATGGTAGGAACATTCTACCGAAAACCTGCCCCGGATAAGCCTCCTTTCGTAAATGTAGGCGATGAAGTGAAAAAAGGACAAGTATTATGCCTCATAGAAGCCATGAAATTGTTCAACGAAGTAGAAACCGAAGTCGATGGTAAAATTGTGAAAATATTGGTTGATGACGCTACTCCCGTTGAATTTGACCAACCGTTGTTTTTAATTGAACCGGTTTAAAAACAATTGTAATGTTTAAGAAAATACTAATAGCAAACAGGGGAGAAATAGCACTTCGAGTCATAAGGACATGCAAAGAAATGGGTATTGCCACCGTTGCTGTGTATTCAACGGCGGACAAAGACAGTTTGCATGTGAAATTTGCCGACGAAGCCGTGTGCATAGGTCCTCCTAATAGTAAAGACTCGTACCTGAACATACCGGCTATTATCGCAGCAGCCGAACTAACAAATGCAGAAGCCATCCATCCCGGCTACGGTTTTTTGGCGGAAAATGCCCGTTTTGCCAAGGTTTGCCAAGAAAACGACATCAAATTTATAGGCCCGACACCTGAGATGATAATTTCTATGGGTGACAAGGCTACCGCCAAAGCTACCATGAAGAAGGTAGGCGTTCCCACTATTCCCGGGTCCGACGGATTGCTCAAAAGTCTGAAGGAGGCTCAGAAAATTGCCGAAGAAATAGGTTATCCCGTTATATTGAAGGCAACTGCGGGTGGTGGTGGCAAAGGAATGCGTATTGTTTGGAAAAAAGATGATTTGGAAACGGCATGGAACATGGCCAAAAACGAAGCCTTGGCTGCTTTTGGCAACGACGGCATCTACATGGAAAAGTTTATTGAGGAGCCAAAGCATGTCGAAATTCAAATAGCCGGGGACCAATACGGAAAAGTTTGTCATCTGTCCGAAAGAGATTGTTCTATCCAAAGAAGACACCAAAAATTGTTGGAAGAAACACCTTCTCCTATAATGACTCCTACTTTGCGAAGCGAAATGGGAGAAGCCGCCATAAAAGCAGCCAAAGCTATCAATTACGAAGGTGTCGGTACCGTAGAATTTCTTGTGGACAAACATAAGAATTTCTACTTTATGGAAATGAATACTCGAATTCAGGTAGAACATCCCATAACCGAAGAAGTGATTGATTATGATTTGATTAAGGAGCAAATCAAAATAGCGGCCGGAGAAAAGATATCCGGCAAAAACTATTTTCCCAAAATGGTAGCTATGGAATGCCGCATTAATGCGGAAGACCCGTTTAATGATTTCAGACCTTCTCCGGGCAGGATAACTTCTTTACATATTCCGGGTGGGCATGGTATCAGAGTGGATACCCATGTGTACCAAGGTTATGTGATACCGCCGTATTATGATTCCATGATTGCCAAATTAATTGCGGTAGCCCAAACCAGGGAAGAAGTCATCGCCAAAATGAAAAGGGCTTTGGAAGAATTTGTGATAGAAGGTGTGAAAACAACGATACCTTTTCATCTCAAATTGCTTGAAAACGAAGATTTTATAAAAGGAAAATACACGACAAAATTTCTTGAAGAGTTTGAGTTCTGAAATAAAAAAAGCCGCCGACGGCGGCTTTTTTATTAACTTCTTACCTCAGCCCCCAGTTCTTTTTCAAGTTTATTTATAATCTTGAACATCAACTTGTTAGCTTCTTCGTCTTTTAGCGTTTTCATTTTATCTTGCAGAATAAGCCTTATAGCATAAGACTTTTTACCTTTACCCAGTTTTTCTTCGTTTTCATATATGTCAAACAGGAAGATTTCTTTGAGCAGCCGGCTTTTTACCGATTGAATCAAAGCTTCTATTTCGTTGAAAGAAATATTTTTGCTAATCACGATAGCAAAATCCCTTTGGACTTCCGGAAATTTGGGTAATTCTTCAAATGCAATATGGTTTTGTGCAGACTTTTGCATCAACTTTTCAAAATTGCCCTCGCCGAAATAAACCAGATAATTTATTTCAAACTTTCTCACAAGGTTTGTATTTACCCTTCCAATGAAAAATACTTCGGTATCGCCGGAAAGATATCTGATTCCGAAATCTACCGTATCGTTAGAAATGCTTTCTTTTTTCGTTACCTTTATCCCCAGTCGTTTCAAAATGAGCTCTACATGTTGTTTTAGGAGGAAGTATTCGTTTTCATAAGGTTTTCCGTCCCAGAAGTTTTCTTTATGTCGCCCGGCAACCAAGAGTCCCAATTTGTATGTTTCCACATACGATGAAGTAGTATTTTTGTCTTTACCAACCATTTTATAAGTGTTGCCAAATTCATAGAAACGAATATCTTTTTTTTGTCTGTTGATATTCAATTGGGCGGACTCTAACATTCCGAACATAAGAGTTTGGCGCATACAGTTGAGTTCGCTACTAAGCGGATTTTTCAACTTTACCAAATCGGTAACCGGATAGACATTGTTGTTTTCATAATAAGCCGAAGCCATCAGCGAATTATTCATTACTTCCCTAAATCCTCGTGCCGTAAGCATATCCGCTACAAGATTGGTTAAGGCAAATTTATCGGGTTTGGTTCTGTAAGTAAGTACCGACTTAACGGTTTCCGGCGTTTCTACATTGTTGTAACCGTATATTCGCAATATCTCTTCTACTATGTCGGCAGGACGCGTAACATCTACTTTGTAAGACGGAACGGATACCAGCAGGCTTTTTTCTTTTTCGGCTACTATTTTCATCTCCATACCGTCCAGCATGTTTTTTATTTCATATTCGTCCAACGGTTTGCCTATAAGTGTGTTGATGTAGTCGTATTCCAATTCAACCAAGGTCTCTTCTACGGGTTCCGGATATACATCTTTCATATCCATGGCAATTTTGCCTCCTGCCAATTCCAATATAAGCGAAACGGCCAATTGAAGCGGATAAACGGTGTTGTTGATGTCCACGCCTCTTTCAAATCTGAATGATGCATCGGTATGCAACAGGTGACGCTTGGCCGACTTTCTGATATATACGGGATTAAACCAAGCGCTTTCAAGAAAAATATTTACGGTATTCTCCGTTATTCCGGAGTCTAAACCTCCGAAAACTCCGGCCATACAAAGCGGTGTGTCGTTGGCATCACAAATCATCAAATCTTCCGAAGACAGTTTTCGTTCTACTCCGTCCAAAGTTACAAACAGGGTCCCTTCCGGCAAGGTTTTTATTTTTACGGTTTTCCCTTCTATTTTGTCGGCATCAAAAGCATGTAGCGGTTGTCCCGTTTCATGCAAAACAAAATTGGTGATGTCCACAATATTGTTGATAGGAGTAAGACCTATTGCCATCAACCTGTATTTAAGCCAATCGGGGGATTCTTTAACTTGGACACCCGTTATTGTGATACCGGTATATCTTTTGCAACCTTCTTGGTCTTCTATTCTAATATCAATTGGCAAAATTTCAGTCGGTTCCGGTAAAGACACCTTGCGTTTTTCCAGTTTCAGATATTTTTCGCGGGCATTGTAATAAGCAAACAAATCCCTTGCTACTCCGTAATGTGATGTAGCATCTACACGGTTGGGAGTTATATCTATCTCTATAACGGTATCCTCAGCTATGTTTACATATTCTTTGAAAGGAGTACCGACAGGAGCCTTATCATCCAGCACCATGATACCTTCGTGCGAATCTCCAAGTCCTATTTCATCCTCCGCACATATCATACCCTCCGATACATGACCTCGTAATTTCACTTTTTTGATTTTGAGGGTTTCCCCTTTATAGTACAATGTTGTTCCTACGGTAGCCACTACTACTTTTTGGCCTTTGGCTACATTGGGAGCACCACAAACTATATCAAGTATTTTATCCCCCACATTAACTTTGGTGGCAGACAAATTGTTCGTACCCTCTATTTTTTCGGCCTCCAACACTTCCCCTATTACCAATCCTTCCAAGCCACCTTGTACCGGATGAAATTTTTCCATGGAGGCCACTTCCAATCCTATTGAAGTCAATACATCTTTGATCTCTTTTTCGGGAATTTCTTTTATATCAATCAATTCACTTAGCCAATTTAATGAGATTTTCATTCCGGATAATTTTTTATTTGACTGCAAAAGTAATTACAAAATGTTTATCTGCCCTCCAAAGTGCCGAAAAAAGATAAACGGGTTACCAATAACACTGTACACGAACTTTATCCGTGGTAAAGTTAAAAGTTGTCGATACGGACTTTTTATATGAGGAACCAACTTGATTTATTTTTTTGCACAAAATGTTGCAATAGTAGCCTTTTTATAGAAAAATGTATTTTTTTTGCAAAAAAAAGAAAAAATGCTTGAAAAAATTTTCACCATATTCCTGCTTTTGTTATCCGTCACCCAGACAAAAGCCCAGACATTCCGGATAAAAGACTATTATGACCACAGTGATCTTTTTGGTGTTTCCGTTTTTAAAAACAGTACTTTTGTCGGACATACCAACCACAAAGGTGAAATTACCATAGCCAAATTGAGAAGTTCCGACACCTTGCTATTCAAACACATCGGCTACGAAACCAAAAAAATCATTGCAGGAGAAATATGTCCGGTAATGGATAACGAATGCTACCTTTACCTCCAACCACGCATGGAAAATCTGCAAGAAGTTGTGGTATCTGCCAGTAAATTCAACGAAATCAAAGAAGATGTGCCTATTGAAATTGCCGTATTGCCTTCCGGAGAAATTGCTGCCACCAATCCGCAAAACACAGCGGATGTATTACAAAAAAGCGGGGAGTTGTTTGTGCAAAAATCCCAGCAAGGCGGAGGTAGTCCCGTAATCAGAGGTTTTGAAACCAACAAAATACTATTGATGCTGGACGGGATTCGTATGAACAATGCCATTTACAGAGGCGGACACTTGCAAAACATTATCATGACAGACCCCAATGCAATGAAAAGGATTGAAATTGTTTACGGTCCCGGAGCGGTTATTTATGGGAGCGATGCATTGGGAGGCGTGATTCACATGCACACATACAACCCGCTTTTTTCGGATTCGGCAGGGAAATTACTGGTTTCCGGTAATGTGATTTCCAGATACACTACTGCCGACCATGGTTCTATGAACAGCGTACATTTGAATATAGGCGGCAAGAAGTTGGCTTATACCGGAATGCTTTCATTTTCCAATTTCGGCGACTTGCGACAAGGTAATATCAGAAACCCGTTTTATAGTGATTGGGGCAAGCGGTACTATTATGTAGCTCGTATCAACGGACAAGATACTATGATACGCAATACGGATGTCAATTTGCAAACACCTTCCGCATATTCCCAATTGAATACCATTCAAAAACTATCGTTTCGCACCGGTGCCGCTACACATACTCTTAGCTTGTACTATACTACATCTACCAATATTCCTCGTTACGACCGCTTGAATACCTACAAAAACCCGGACACACTGAAATATGCCGAATGGTACTATGGACCCCAAAAATGGTTAATTGCCGCTTATCATGTTTTGTGGGACAGGACCTCTCTGTTGTTTGACAAAGCCCAAATAACAGCCTCTTATCAAAGTTATGATGAAAGTCGTCATAAAAGAAAATTCGGACAAAGGAGAAAAACAAACCGGTTAGAGCATTTGGATATTTTAGGAATGAATGCCGACTTTCAAAAAGAAATCGGCGGATTCGAAGTGCGTTACGGAGCAGAATATTACAGAGATTTTGTCTCCTCCAAAGCAAACATAACTTTTATAGATTCTCAAGCTGTATTGCCTACTACCACCCGTTATCCGGATGGAGGCTCTTATACCGACAACGCAGGCATTTACCTTTCGGTAAGCAAAGAAGCCGGAAAACATTTTATTTTCAATACGGGTATCCGCTTCAATTACAATGCGTTAAAAGCTCATTTCTCAGACACTTCTCTTACGCATTTTCCGTTTACAAGCCTGTCTCTTTCC
>CAYMVE010000015.1:16311-23771 GCA_964393715.1 uncultured Bacteroidales bacterium
TAACCGGAAATGCCGGTATTGTCTATAAGATAAAAGACGGCAGAATTGCCATTGATTTTTCTACGGGATATCGTACGCCCAATGTTGATGATATTTCAAAAGTCTTTGAGTCGCAACCGGGCTTGGTTATTGTGCCTAACCCGTACTTAAAAAACGAACGCACTTACACTTCCGAGTTGATATTGGAAAAAAGTTTCCGAAAAACCTTTTATATCTCACTGAATCCGTATTATACCCTCTATACGGGAGCCATTACTCCGGCACCTTTTACTTTCAACGGTCAAGACTCTATCTTGTACGACGGTGAAATGAGCCGGGTTATTGCCAATCAGAATGTAAAAGATGCTTACCTGTACGGTATTTCCGGTAAAGTCTTAATCAGAATGTCGGCACACTTCAAACTGACTTCGGTAGCTACCTACACTTACGGAAGAATCAAAACGGACAGTTTGCCTTATCCTTTGGATCACATTCCTCCTTTCTACGGAAGAACTTCTCTTTCTTATACGACCAATTGGGTTAATGCCGAATTTTATCTGTTGTACAACGGCTGGAAACATCTCAAAGATTACAACATGTACGGCGAAGACAACTTTAAATATGCCACACGCTACGGTACTCCGGCATGGTGTACACTGAATGCCATGATAACCATAAGACCGCTAAAAGCCTTGGATATATCCGTTGGCGTAGAAAATATCACGGATCTCAATTACAGGGTATTTGCTTCCGGCATTTCGGCACCCGGCAGGAACCTAATTGTAAAGATTAACGGTTGGTTCTAATTCCCCCATCTGTCAGCAATGTAATGTAAAATTTCAAGGTTTTCTTTGTAAGAGGGTGAAGTAAGCAGTTTAATTTTGGTTTCACGAAAATTATCCAATCCTTTGAAGTATTTGGCATAATGCCTTCTCATTAGCAATACACCTACTCGTTCTCCGTAGAAGTTCACATTTTCGTTGAGATGTTCAATGGCTACGGAAACCTTTTCTGTCAAAGACGGTTCCGGAAGCAATATCCCTTCTTTCAAATATTTTTTTACCGACCTGAAAATCCATGGAGCACCGATAGCACCTCTTCCGATCATAATACCATCTACGCCGTAGCGGTCAAACTTTTCTTTTGCGTCCTCTGCCGATATAATATCTCCGTTGCCTACTATGTAAGTTTTCAGATTCGGCAATGCCGTAATTTCCGCAATTACAGACCAATCGGCCTTACCGGCATACATTTGCTCTCTGGTGCGGGCATGAATGGTAATTACCTTGATACCTGTATCTTGCAGGCGTTTAACAATTTCCGTAATATTTACCGAATGGCTGTCCCAACCGATACGGGTTTTTACCGTTACCGGCACTTGTACAGCCTGAGCTACACCTTTTGCAATTTTTATCAGCAAATCGGGTGTTTTAAGCATAGCCGAACCGGCTCCTCTTCTGACAATTTTTTTTACCGGACACCCAAAATTCAAATCGATAAAATCAGGATTTACACGCTCCACAATCCGGGCTGCTTCCACCATGGTATCATAATCATGTCCGTAAATCTGTATGCCTATTGGGCGTTCGTAGTCCAATATCTTCATTTTCTCCATAGTTCTCTGCACATTACGGACAAGGGCATCCGACGACACAAACTCGGTAATCATAATGTCGGCACCAAATCGCTTGCACAATTTCCGGAACGGGATATCGGTAACATCTTCCATGGGTGCCAAATATACGGGTTGGTCAATATCAATGTGTCCGAATTTCATAAGTTTGACCAATTCTTTTTGTTCAGATTGCGATTGTATTCCCTTTCTTTGATCGATTGGCGTTTGTCGTAGAGTTTTTTACCTTTTGCCAAGGCTATTTCCATTTTAGCCAAACCTTTGTCGTTGATAAAAATCCGCACTGGAACAATGGTCAGTCCCTTTTCTTCCGACTTCTGTTTGAGTTTGATAAGTTCTTTTTTGTGCAATAGCAATTTTTTGAGGCGAGCCGGATCATGATTGAAAATATTTCCCATTTTATATTCGGCAATATGCACACCTTTGACAAAAAGTTCACCGTCCTTGAAAAAACAATATGCATCATTAAAATTTACCTTTCCTTCGCGTATTGACTTGATTTCCGTCCCTTTCAATTCAAGTCCGGCAATATACTTTTCTATAAATTCGTAATTGAAATAAGCCTTTTTGTATTTGATATTTATGATTTCATTACCTTTTTTCTTTGCCATTTTCCAAGATTTTTATGATTGTATCCATTATTTTTTGCGTAGCCCCCCGATTGTTTTCTACATATTGACGAGCCGCCAAGGCCGATTTTTCGTAAAACTCTTGGTTTTCATTCAATTTATGTATCAACCTTTCCAGTTCCTCGTACGATGTTATGGAAAAAGCGCCTCCGCAAGCAATCAGCTCATGGGCTTCTTTGAACTTTTTGTAGTTGGGGCCGAAAATTACGGGAATACCATACACGGCCGCTTCCAATATGTTATGGATGCCGGCACCGAACCCGCCACCCACATAAGCAATCTTGGCATGTCGGTAAGCCTTGTTCAGCACCCCGATAGTGTTTAGCACCAATACTGTCCCTTTGTTATCTCCTTGGGAATAAAGCGAGTAAGGCACTGTAAGTTTTTCCGTAATCCGGCGAATGTGTGCCTCATCTACCTCATGTGGTGCTAGAACCATACGAAATTGCCGGGAGATATTGATAAATTTTATCAGCAAATCCTCATCTTTATCCCAAGTGCTACCGGCCACTATAAGCGTTTCCCGTTCTTTTTCCGCAAATGAGGAAACAATTGCATCGGTCTGTCCCGATTCATAAATTTCATATACCCTGTCCAAACGGGTATCTCCGGCAATGGTAATATTGGTCTTCCCCAACGATTGCAATAACTTTGCGGATGTCCGGTCTTGGACAAAAAAGTGATAAAAATAATCCAACCAACGGGCATACCCTTTTCCATACCACTTGAAAAACAATTGCCCCGGCCGGAATATGGCCGAAACCAAGATAATCGGCACATTTTTCCGGTAAAGTTGCTTTAAATAATTCTTCCAAAACTCGTATTTGACAAAAATAGCCAACCGAATGTTCAGCATCTCGACAAAAACACTTGCATTACGACGGGTATCTGTCGGCAAATAAAAAACATAATCTGCACCGGGATAATTCTTGCGGACTTCATAACCGGAAGGTGAAAAGAAAGTAAGCAGTATCTTGTAAGAAGGAAACCGTTGTCTCACCACCTCCATAACGGGGCGTCCCTGTTCAAACTCTCCCAATGAGGAGCAATGAAACCAAATCAACGGTTCGTCGGCCGGAACGACTATTTTTATTTTTTGCAGCAATTGTTTGCGACCTTTTATCCACTGCCGAGCCTTTTTGTTTCCCGTTACAGCCGCTATTCGTATTAACAATGTGTATATGTGAATTCCTATTTCATACATGACTCCTGCAAAGTTACATCTTTATTCTTGTCCCGAGGGAATACCGTTTTTAAAAGCGGGCAGTCACTTTTACCATAACAAATCTACTAAGACTTTTCCATATTGCCCAATCGATCTTAAAAAATCCGGCAAAGCAAAAAGTCGGAAAAAATGGTTAATTTTGTCCGAAAACAACAATGCCATGAAAAAATATAATATTTTTTGGATTTTTCTTATCAGCATTTTATTAGCGTTTCCAACAATTGCACAAAAGAAAAATTTGACCATTCGAGATGCCGTCACCAATTATAAGTTGTACGGAGATTACATTTACGGTCTTAAATGGCAACCGGGCACTAAAAATTATACTTTTGTGTCGGATGATTTTTCTTCCATTAAGATGTCTTCCGCTACCTCTAAAAAAGATAAAGTCTTTTTGACTTTGGAAGATATAAAAAAACTTACAGGCAACGATTCTTTAACACATTTACCTTCTTACCAATGGCTTAATAAGGAGCTGATAAGATTCAAGGCGGATACCGAAATATACATTGTAAATATCAAAACCAAGAAACTGTTGTCTAAATTCATTTTACCGGGCAATGCCGAAAATGCCGTTTACAACGAAAAGGCAAATGCCGTGGCTTATACAGTAAAAAACAATTTGTTTTTGCTTTTGAACAATGGAAACACGGTACAAATAACCGACGAACCGGAAGGAATTGTTTGCGGACAAATAGTTAGTAGAAATGAGTTCGGTATTAACAAAGGTATTTTTTGGTCGCCACAAGGACACTATCTGGCTTTTTACCGGAAAGACGAACGAAAAGTATCCGACTATCCGCTCGTAGATATAACCCAAAGGGTGGCAACGGTGGAACCCAAAAAATATCCTATGGCGGGTATGACCAGTGAAATTGTGTGGCTGGGCGTATATGATTTGAAATCCGGAAAAATCCGTTATATCGAAAACGGTGCGTCGGATCAGTATCTTACTGCCGTAACATGGGGACCGCAAGAAAAATATATTTACATAGGAGTATTGAACAGGGAGCAAAATCATTTGTGGCTTAACAAATATGAGGTGGCTACGGGACAAAAAGTAAAAACCTTGTTCGAAGAAACAAATGACCGGTATGTAGAACCGGAGAATCCATTGTTTTTTGTGCCCGGAACAAACGATCGGTTTTTGTGGTTAAGTGAGCGGGACGGATACAATCATTTTTATTTGTACGATACGGAAGGCAAACTGATTCGTCAAGTAACCAAAGGTCCATGGGTGGTAACCGAATTTTTAGGTTTTGACAAGGCCGGCAAGGATGTATTGTTTACGGCAACCGAGGCTTCTCCGTTGGACAACCGGATTTACAAAGCCTCATTGAACAACGATAATATAGTAGAAATCTCCCGCGAATCGGGTACACATTCCGCCATATTAAATGAAGAGGCCGGATTGTTGTTTGATAATTATTCCGATACGGTTACGCCACGAATTTATACCATCAAAGACTTCTCCGGCAAATTGTTAAAGATCGTAAAAAAATCGGAAGACTACACACAAAAATATACTTTTGGAAAAATGAAAATTTTCACTTTAAAAGCCGACGACGGATCGGATCTTTATTCGAGAATCATTTTTCCGCCGGATTTTGACAAATCCAAAAAATATCCGGTATTGGTTTATGTGTACGGAGGCCCGCATGTACAGTTGATAACCAACTCGTGGTTGGGCGGAGCCCAATTGTGGCTTTATTACATGGCGCAAGAAGGTTATATCGTGTTTACGCTGGACAATCACGGCTCGGCGAACCGGGGCTTTGACTTTGAAAGTGTCGTGCATCGCCATTTGGGACAGTTGGAAATGAAAGACCAAATGAAAGGCATTGCTTATTTGAAACAATTGCCTTATGTAGATACCACACGAATAGGGGTGGACGGATGGAGTTTCGGCGGTTTTATGACGGTGTCGTTGATGCTGAATTATCCGGAAACCTTCAAAGTGGGGGTAGCCGGTGGTCCCGTAATCGATTGGAAATATTACGAAGTAATGTACGGCGAAAGATATATGGATATGCCGCAAGAAAATCCGGAAGGTTACCAAGAAGTGTCATTGCTCAACGATGAAAAAATACAAACTTTGAAAGGCCGTAAACTGATGATAATTCATGGAGCATTGGATGCTACGGTTGTATGGCAACACAGTTTGCTATTTATCAGAAAATGTATTGAAAACAATGTGCCTGTGGACTATTTTGTATATCCGCGAGCAGAGCACAATGTAAGAGGATACGATAGAATACACCTGTTAACCAAGATTACCGATTATTTCAATACCTTTTTGAAACAATAAACATACTCAGGAGGGAGAAAGTCGTATAAGGGCTTTCTCCCTCACCTTTTCTGACTTATTCGCCAATAATTTTTACCAATACTCTTTTGTTGCGTCTTCCGTCAAATTCTCCGTAAAAAATTTGTTCCCAAGGTCCGAAATCCAATTTCCCGTTGGTAATGGCTACTACTACTTCCCGCCCCATAATTTGCCGTTTGAGGTGAGCGTCTCCGTTATCTTCACCTGTACGGTTATGCATATAACGCGAATACGGTTTTTCCGGAGCCAATTCTTCCAGCCAATTTTCAAAGTCGTTATGCAATCCCGGTTCATCGTCATTGATAAACACACTGGCCGTAATATGCATGGCATTTACCAAACATAGTCCTTCTTTGATGCCGCTTTCGGCTACGCAAGCCTCCACATCGGGCGTAATGTTGATAAAATCCCGACGGTGCGGTGTGTTGAACCAAAGTTCTTTTCTGTAACTTTTCATACTGTTTTTTTTCGCAAAATTATGAAATGTTACCCAACCGTAAAATGGTCGAAAAAATAAATTTGGAATGCCCACGAGAAATTTTTTTTAATTATAAATGTTTGATAATGATTTTATTACAAATTCATTCGTGCTGTTTTTGTGTTATTTCTTGTAATCGAGGATGCCATGCAATAACTTTGTAGAATTGTTTAACTTTAAACATTTTATGCCATGAGTACCACATTAAAATTAAAGTATTCGTTATTATTCCCGTTGTTATTTCGTTGGGGTTATGCTAACCGGTTGCCGGAACAAAGGGGCGGAATTGATCAAGGCGGCAGAACAAGGAGATGTATGTAGAGTGCAACAATTATTGGAAGAAGGGGTTGATCCTAATGTGAGAAATGCATCGGGAGAAACGCCTTTGCATAGGGCGGCGTTTTATGCAGATGCAGATATAATGGAAATTTTATTAAAACATGGAGCCGACCCCAATGCAAAAGATACGGCAGGGAAAACTCCTTTTGATGCTTTGGCTATTTGTTGGGATGTTGAAAATCCCTATGCATCCAAACTACTTTTGGATTATGGTGCCGACTTTCCGCTTCCCGGTTCTACAAAAAACGAATGTACCCCCGGATTTTTACTTAGGGTTGCCTCTATGGAGGGATATTATGATATAGTTGAACGGTTGTTGAAAAGTGGCATCGATCCCGACGGTCCTTTTGTGACAGATTGTTATGCAACTCCACTCCTTTATGCTGTTAATGGAGGATGGTACAGTGATGGAGGACAGTATAAAGTTGTCAAATTATTGCTCAAATATGGAGCCAATCCCAATGTTGTTTACAAAGCTGCTGGTCCGGCATTAAATATAGCAGTAGAAAAAAATAATGATTCTATAGTCTCACTCTTATTGGAGAATGGAGCAGATCCTAATAACTCTATGGAGTATCTTAATCAGTGGATAAGACCTATTTTGGTTGCCGTAAGAAATTGTAATACGAAAATTGCCGAAACATTATTGGAACACGGGGCTAATCCAAACTATCATAACTCATTCTGGGCACCACCGCTAAATGTTGCGGTTAAGAATAATTGTTATGCAATGAGTTTTCTTTTGTTGGAATACGGAGCCGATCCACAAATAAAAGATAGCATTACGGGAAAAACCGCATGGGATATTGCAGAAGAAAAAGGGTTGAAGAAAATAACCGACTTGTTCAAAC
>CAYMVE010000016.1:0-23674 GCA_964393715.1 uncultured Bacteroidales bacterium
ATTTATAATCCAATGCAAGAGAATATGATGCTCCATTAGTGATAGCCAAGCTATCGTTACCAATAACAACAGATTTTACAAATACTTGCATTTTTTGTTTCGGTAATCGGAAATCATAAGGAATATTATAAATCACATCAGGGGTGTAAAACCAATATAATTTATTAGTAGTATCGTAATAATATCGGGATATTTTATAAGTCTTTACAGATAAAAACTCCCTTTTATCAAGATAAATATTTTTGCCTGATATCTTTACGAAATGAAGAAATGTGTTTATTGACACCAAATATGTAGAATCTCTCTTGAATGTTATATACCCATCAAGTACACTCTCGTCTTCTTGCATATTTATAAAATTAAAGGAAAATGGAGCAGGAAGGAAAGTGTCCCGCTTAGAATAATAATAATATGTTTTAATTAAGGCGGTATCTTTTAATTTCTCAAATTTTATAGCATAAATCGTATCATTGAGCCTAAATACCCAATGAAATCCGTCTTTATCCAATAGTTTGGTATTCTTCACTTCCAATGTCTTTCTATCGAAAGATACAGAATACAAGCCTTTTATGTTATTATAAATACCAATTCTATTGGTATCTAGTTCTATTGCAATATCTGCCACTTGGGGGAATTTTATGAGGCCTAAAAAAGCACATTCGTTACTATCTTTTCTTACCACCCCCAATCCTCCTAAAAGTCTCTGTATATAATAAGTGTTATCATGAAAAAAAGAAGGGAATACATTAAAAGCCATAAAACCGTTAGGAAACAAATCAGAAACTTTATCTTCTTCCGTATTTACACATAAAATTTTCCCGGGACCTGCTGCTAAAACTTTATTATTTCCAATATCTAATAATTTTTGAATAGTGATATTCGTAATCAATTTTTTATGAAAAGTAAATTGTTTCTCTGTTTTTATATTTTTTTTCAACAAAAAAGAATACAAAGAATTTCCTGTCCCTACAATAGCTTTGTTTTTATTAACTACTATCCCTCCCATTAAAACGGTATTGAAATTCATTTTTTTAGATGGATAATAAAAAATATTTGTGCCGTAATAAATAATGGAAAAACCGTTGCTTGTACCTACCCATATATTGGCATTACGATCTTGATAAATCCAATTACAATAAGAGTCAGGCAACCCTCCTTCTCTATCAAAAACACCATAAACAGAAAAGTCACTATTCAAAAAGACTATCCCTAACCCTATTAACGATACCACATATCTACCATCATTAAGCTTATAAAATATAGTAGCATCATAATTAGCAAAAATGGAATCTATCGATGTTTTAATGGGAATTAAACTATCTTTTTCAATACAATACCTAAAAATTCCATTGTGAATAGGAGATTTGCCTACAAATAATAAGTCTTTGTTACTCTTTGTTATTGTCTGAAAACCATAAATTATTACATTTTTAAAATCTTTTAATAAAACAAAATTTCCTCCCTTGTATTTATAGATCTTTCCATGATGGTAGTAAAATGTCTCATGAGCTTTATTATCAACATGCATCAGCGATACATAATCTGAAATTTTTAAAAAATTATGAAATCTATCCTTTATGTATTCATAGCCTCCATGAATGCCACCAAATAATACCGTATCCCCCTGAATAAAAATATTAAGAATACTTCTTACATTTATACTATCAGGCAATGAATCCGATAAAAAAACTTGATGAAATCTACCTACAGAATCTTTTTTCAAATATCCGAATTTACCGTCTCCCCCAATATAAATTTTATCATCAGAATACACTTTAGCTATTCTTGTAACAAATGATACCGAAGGAATAATATTACTAAAAGTATTACCGTCATAGGAATACACATTATACGAACTAACTACAATCATGTCTCCATTTGGCATCTCATCCATTGAGAATACTTGTGGAAATCCTTTGTAGTCATAGGGCATGAAAGTTTGGTGAAGGGGAATACCATACCTAAAACTTTGGGAATGTAAAGTGTTTAACTGTCCTAACAGAAAAAAGAATAATATACAGTAAAAAATTTTATTTTTCATTTTATATCAAATTATATCTTATCGAACTTGATAACCATTTGTAATTCGTTGTTGAATGATCATTCATTTTTAAGAAATCCCTTTTTTGATATTTTCTCATCCAAGAAATCCTGATTTTTAAAGTTTTGATATTCTTCTCCTCCAATTTATCTTTTTTCCACTTTCAAATCATCAAAGTAGGTTACTGCATCGGCTTTGGTCCAAAGTCCGATTTTGCCTTCCTTTTCAAAGGTATTATCCTTTACTTTAAACACTTCTTTGCCATTAAAAAATACGGTAAAAACATTGTTGTCTATTCGCACGGCCAGTTTATTCCACTTTTTACCATCGGCTTGTATTTTTATGCCGTATGTGCGTCCTTTTCCCAAAACAGGCAAATCGGTACGAACGCCATTATGCATCTTATAAAGCACAATGTTGTTTTCCAAAGGGTTGTAACGGACAATGTAATAATTTTCAGCATTCTGCATGCGCCAAATAATTCCGCCACCTTGGTCGTAATGTCCTTTTATGGCTTTGAGGGCTACTTCGATATATCCGTTTTGCATTACATAGTTTTGGTATGCGGCTACATTAAAGTGATTGTTCGGATTGCGATCCGAGAGTTGAGCCATGACTTTATTGTTTCCGTCCCGGATTACTGCCCAATGAGTGCCGGAACCTTTTCCGTTAAAGAATGCTTGCCAACCGTTGGGCAATGCTCCGGCAGGTTCTTTTTCAAAATCCATATACAAGGTTTGTGAAAAAAGAGATAGCGTACAAACACTAACAACAACCAACGTAACTAACTTTTTCATAAAGCAAATTTTTTGGTAAAGTTAGTAAAAAGTTTGCTGTCGGAAAATCTTTTGGGGAGAAAATCGCTGTTTATTCCGGAAGTTTTTTAGGACGAACCTGAATTGTAGTGGCTATGTTTTTTCCTATTTTTTATTTGGGTAGCCAATTGTCCGCAAGCGGCATCTATATCTTTGCCTCGGCTGCGTCTTATATTTACAACAAGGTTTTTCGATTCCAAAAAGGCTTTGAATGCTTCCGTAGTGATGGCATCCGGTTTCCTGAACGAAATGCCTTCTACCGGATTGTATTCAATAAGGTTTATTTTGCAGGGAAAGGCTTTACAAAATGTGGCCAGTTTTTTGGCATCGCCTATTTTGTCGTTTACATTTTTTATGAGTAAATATTCTATGGTAACACGGTTGCCGGTTTGTTTGTGAAAAAAGAAAATGGCCCTTTGTAGTTTTTTCAAATTATGTTGTTTATTGACCGGTATGAGGTTGGTCCTGATGACTTCGTCGGCAGAATGTAAGGAAACGGCCAAGTTGAATTTGACTTTGTCTTTGGCCAGTTGTATAATCTTGTCGGTTATTCCTACGGTTGACAAAGTAATCCTGCGAGGCGACATTCCTATACCTTCTTGGGTAGTCAGTATTTCGGAAGCCTTGATTACATTGTGGTAATTCAAAAGCGGTTCGCCCATTCCCATAAACACGATGTTGGTGAGTTTCCGTCCGTAAAACTCTTCGGATAAACGGTTTAGTTTTTTCACTTGAAAAACGATTTCTCCGGTGCTTAAATTCCGGAAGAAGCCCATTTTCCCGGTAGCACAAAATTTACAACCCACATTACATCCTACTTGTGAAGATATACATGCAGTTACTCTGTTACCGGACGGTATCAGTACTCCTTCGATGATTTGTTTGTCGGTAAGTTCAAAAGCCACTTTTCGAGTGCCGTCGTTGGCTGTTTTTATCTCATACACATTCATGGCAGGTATGTAGAATTTTGCTTTCAGTTTTTCGCGTAGTTCTTTGGGAAGGTTGCTAAATTCATCGAAAGTTTCCACTTCTTTTTTCCACAACCATTCAAAAATCTGGTGTATCCTAAAATCTTGTTGAATGTCCAGTTTTTCTTTTAATTCGTCTTTCGTAACTTGTGTAATGTCTCTCATTTGGTTTTGTTTTTGAAGTTGTAATACCACAGTCCCAACATGGACAATACCCACAACTTGTTGTACAAGTAATCGTGTCCCGTTGCAAACTTGGTTTTGATTTTTTCTATCTCGCCCCATTCGGAAATGCCGAAATCACTTAGCAATTCTGCGGTAATAAAGTCTTCGATAAGATATTTCAGGTCGTTTTTTAGCCAGTATTTCAAAGGTATTGAAAAGCCTTTTTTCTCTCTTTCAAACAAATCTCTGGGAAGGTATTCGACCAGCAGTTCTTTAGTGATTTTTTTTAAGTAATGTCCGTTTGTTTTGTATGTTTCGGGCAAAGCGAAAGCAAATTGTACCAAATCTTTGCTTAAGAAAGGTATCCTGTCTTCCACCGTATGAAACATGCTAGCCCGGTCTATTTTCACCAGCAAGTCGTCACGCAGGTACCGGCAAAAATCAAATATCATTTGTTGTTCCGTTGCGGAATAACCTTTGAAATTTTCTTTAACAAATGCGGATATGGGGAATGTGGAGGTATGTGGCATAATCCGGTTGAGTTCTTTTTGAGAAAACAGGTATTGTTCTACCGAAAAAATATGGGCATGGATGTCTTTTAGACCATTGGTGTCAAACATGGCAGAAGCCCTTTTGCCGCGATGGTCGGTGTGTTGCAAGCCCCATTTTATCAGAGGAAATAGAAAGGAAGGGATTTTGTGCAATCTTTGCACCCATCGGTAAGCTCCGTATCCGCCGAACAGTTCGTCTCCACCATCTCCCGACAAGGTTACTTTTGCTTGTTCTGATACTTGCTTGAATACCATAAGGGTCGGTATGGCAGAGGAATCTGCGTACGGTTCATCATAGATTTCCGGTATCAGAGGAATAAATTCTTGGGCTTCTTTCTCGGTTACCATGTATTCGTAATGCTCTGTATTCAGATATTCGGCTATTGTCCGAGCATATCGGGATTCGTCGTGTTCGTCAAATTCAAATCCTATGGTAAAGGTTTTAATGCGGGAGGCAGAATATTTTTGGGCTATGGCCGTAATAAGTGACGAGTCGATACCTCCACTGAATATAATTCCGACCGGGACATCGCTGATAAGGCGTCTTTTTACCGATTCTTCCAAAAGCCATTTCAGTTTAATAAGGGTATTGTCCAAATCGCTGTTTTCGGCTTGTTTTTCGTAAGGGATGGTACAAGCGGAATTTTCAAAGGTAAGAGTCCCGTTTTGAAATACTGCCAAGTTGCCTGCCGGAAATTTTTTTATGTTTTCGAAAATGGTAAATGGTTCGGGTATGTATCCCAAACGCAAGAATAATGATATGGCGTGTTGTGATATTTTCAACTGATGTTTTATATAGGGAGATACCAACAAGGCCTTGATCTCGGAAGCAAAAGCCAAATGAGTGCCGTCATAAAAATAGAATAGCGGTTTTATGCCGGCATGATCCCGTGCCAGCAACAGGGAGTTTTTTTTTGAGTTCCACAAGGCAAGGGCATACATGCCGTCAAAATGTGCTATGGCTTGTTGTCCGTAACGAGCCAACATCTCGGCGACCACTTCGGTATCGGAACTGGTACGGGTTGTCAGCGAAAAATTTTTTTTCAGTTCTTTGAAGTTGTACACTTCTCCGTTATAAACGATATGGTGTTGTTGGTCCAGAGTAGTAAACGGTTGGTTTGCTTTGTTTGATAAATCAATGATGCTTAGTCTGTTGTGTCCCAAAAATCCGTTGCCGGTTTTGATGTAGGTAGATGCATTTTGGCCGCGGTGTTCCAATACGGACAAAGCATTTTTTATGTCGCTTTCGTTAAAAGCGCTACCCAAGAAGCCGGCTATACCACACATTACGGATTAGTATTCTATTTTGTCTTCTTTTTCTTCCCACATTTTGAAAGCTTCCAAAGCTTCGTTTCTGAGAATTTGGACGGTCGGAATGGTTCTTTGCTCGTACGGTTTTTCTATTTCTTCGTATATGAAAGAGTCGTCAAATCCTATTGCTTTGGCATCATCCTTGGTGTTGGCAAAATAAATTTTGTCAAGTCTGGCCCAGTATATGGCACCCAAACACATGGGACAGGGCTCGCAAGAGGTATATATTTCCGCTCCGCTTAGATCAAATGTATTTAATTTTTGGGCGGCTTGGCGTATGGCATTTACTTCGGCATGTGCCGTAGGATCATGGTCTTGTGTTACGGAATTGGATGCTTCTGCTATGATTTGGCCATCTTTGACAATTACTGCACCGAAAGGGCCTCCGCCGTTCTTTACACTTTCTTTGGAAAGTTCAATGGCTCTACGCATGTATTTTTCTTTGTACGGGTTCATAAACGGGAATTTTGGTAACCAAATACAAAAATAGTATAAAAAAACGAAAAGAAGGTTACCCCCATTTGTGTTTCCAGTGTGTCTTCGTTCAGAAACGAAAAAAAGATGATGGCCAAAAAGAGGTTAAACAGAAAAAGCCGGTAAGTACCGGTGAGTGCCGGAGGTAGAAAAATTGCAATAAGTGCCAACACCAGTCCGGTAATACCGAAAGTTACCCAGAAAGTGACAAATTGGTTGTGGGCACGCAGCCAATGTTGCGGATGAAGGCTTGACAGACCGGCTTGGTACTTTTTTAAGTATTCGTCGTTTACATCACCGGTGCCTGTTCCGAACCAGAAATGCTCTTTGATAATGGATGAGGCTACTTTCAAAAATTCGTAGCGTTGGGTTACCGAATGATTGTTGGCATTGCCGGTTTTGCGGTACACATCTATTTCCCACACAATACGGTAGATAAGGTAGTAGAGTGAGAATTTGTTTTGTGCCAGATAGTTGGTTTCACCGTTTTCTATCAGTTTGACATCTTCCGGAGTTAATTGCGCTATCCCTTCCGCGTCTTTGGTCAAGCCTTTGGAGGTAAGGTATCTTATCAAGGTAAACTTGATTCTTTGCCCTTTTTTATCGAGGCTATCAAAAGGGATTTCGCTGATTTTTTCCCAACCGGCCTTGAGTTCCGGATAAGAGATATAAGTCCATACATAGTGTCCGTTTTCCAGGATGCCGGACGAAGGATTATGATAATAGGGATGGTGGTGTGGGGTGTAGACGGGAAGTGCCGACGGATTGAGCGAGTCGGTTCGATAAAAGTTTTTTACTACATAAGACACATAGGATACAGGAATAATAATGACGGTAATTACAATCAAAAGGTACAAAATCCTGAAAACCGGCTTGGAAGCCACTTTCCAGCCAGCCCAAAGCAGGAAAAAAGGCAACAGCAAAAAGAAAATCAACAATCCGGTCCGGGCATGTAACAAAAACAGAAAAAAGACTTGCCATAAAATAAAAAATGCATAAATTGCCATTTTATGGCGATGCTGCAAGTATCCGTTGTTTGTAACCAGGAAATACAGGTAAATGAATATGGAAAAAACCAGCATCAGAGAAAAGCGGATATGCGAAATAAATACGGAAATGTTTCGTACATTGGTATATTCAAAACCGCAGCATCCCCAATACAAAGCAAACATAATAAGTGTGGCTACAAACACCGAATTGTTGAAATACCGTAGGATTTTGAAAAATTCTTCCCGGGACAGTGAAGGGGTGGTGGAAATTATTACAGGTAATACCAATAACGGAAGTTTGATTTTTATATCGTGAAGCGCATAGGCAAAATTGACGGTATTTATGAGCCAAATAAGGTGAATGAAAAATAACATTAAAAAAATTAAAAGCGGCTTGTTGGTTTTTAGTCTTTGCCATTTGGCTTTGAAGTTCCCTTCTGTCAACCAGTTGGCTGCTAAAAAAAATTGTGATAGGCTCAATAGAAATTCGGATACGGGTAAAGCAACTGCTGCCAGAAGCAAAGAGTGAATGTAGATAAGTCTATGAAGATAATTCCGGTTTTCGCGTGTCATAAAATAGGTGCATGCTAAGTTTTAGTAACGAAAAATAACTGAAAATATTTTTGCAAAGGAAATAAAAAAATGAATATGAATGCTACAAACGGAGCTTCCGGTTTTGATGGCTAATGTATGAGAAAATATGAAGCTTTTGATAATGGTGGTAATTTTTGCCCTGAAAAACATTGGAGGCACAATGTAATAATCTATTTGAATAGTAATCAAATTTTTTGATGTAAATTTGTCAAATTGTAAAAAATTCTGATGAAGCTATGCTAGACAGGACTCAAGAACCACCTATTCAAAAAATAAGGAGTTTAAATTACATTTATCCGGAAACCTTTACTTCCGGTAGCGATATGTTTGAATGGGCGGGGTTGTATTCCGACCGTCACCCCATTGTTAAACTGGAATTTTTGTTGCCGGTTCATAAGTTTCTGTCAGACAATGTTTTGGTGCCGGCGTTGCTGGCAAGGTTGTTCGGTCGTACTACGGCTACTTATTCAACGGAAGCATTGGCGGAGAAAATAGATTTTTACGGTATTTCATATCGGGTAAGCATAGGGGACGAATATACGGGAATCAGTTTTTATGCTTTGAGTAAGTTTGCCACTCCGATGCTGGAATTGGCTTTTGATATAATGACCCGTACGGTAATTGACCGGAAAGAGTTTGAGGTAGAACTCCAAAGAAGCCGGTATTCCTTTCATGTCAATATGGAAAAAACTGATTATGTAGCCCGTCGGGAGTTTTACAGGTCGTTGTTGGATGGATACAAAGTTTTGCAAGAAAATGATTTTGATAAAATTTCCATAGAAGATTGCCGTTATTTTTATGAACAATATTTTTCAATAAGGGATGCCGTTATTGTTTTATCGGGGCATTATGAGGAAACGCATGTGCAACAAGTGAGAAATTTTTTGCAAATATACCCCAATAAAGAAAAAATTCCCGTTGATAAGCAACCCTTACCAAGGGTAAATCTGTCTTACAAATGCGTTGAAAAACAAAATGCCAAACAATCTACTGTGGTAACCGGATGTGTAACCATAAACAGAAAGCATCCCGATTATTTTAAGTTGGCGGTGGCCAATACGGTATTGGGTGGCTATTTCGGTTCAAGATTGAGCCGGAATATCAGAGAGGATAAAGGATATACTTACGGTGTATTTTCCACGATAACCCAAAGAAAGGATTTTGGTATTTTCAGAATCGAATCGGACATAGGCAGCGAATACAGGGAGGAGTATATGAAGGAAGTAAAGAAGGAAATAGAGCGATTGAAAAACGAACCGGTTCCGGAAAACGAATTGGAACTGGTAAAAAACTATATCGGCGGTACTTTGTTAAGCGGTTTTGACGGCGTTTTTGAACAGGCTTCTTTATATGCCTCACTGAGAATGGTTGGACTGGATTTTGGATATTATGACCGATTGTTGGAAAATTTGGATACAATTACGGGAAAAGACATTATGGAAGTTGTTACCCGTTTTCTGGATTTCGATAAAATGGTGAAAATTGTAGCAGGTACATGTTAAACCGGAGCGTATTATTTATATTATTGTTTTTAGGTTTTGGGGTGGGGAATGCTCAAGATATATGGGCACCGGATCCTCCGGTATTGGATAGCGTGAGTGTGGATGTATCCAATGTAAACGGAGATGTGATTCTCGGTTGGGAACCAAGCGATTCCGCCGATGTGGAAGGTTACTATATCTATACCGACTCCACAGTGGCCGGAAGTGTAATTTGGGTGTTGAAAGATACGGTATGGGGCAGAACGAATACCGTGTATATCGACCATAATTCGTTTGCCGGCTATTTTAGTGTAGGCTACCGAATTGCGGCATTCGATTATTCTCAAAATGTCAGCTTGATGACGGATCCGCATTTTACCATTTATGCTTTTCCGTATTTGGAAGATCAGGATTGTGGCAAAAGGGTGAGGTTGGCGTGGCAGCATTATGTCGGATGGCCGTCTATAGAAAAATATAAGATTTACCGTAAATCCGATTATAGTGCCAATTTTGTGTTGGTCGGAGAAGTGCCCGGTTCAAAAAGAGAGTTTATCGATACCGATTTGCAAGACGGAGTCAATTATTGTTATTATGTAAGAGCTGTTTCCGATGCGGGAATAACGACGGCATCCAACAGACCTTGTATCTTGGTGGATATTCCCAATATGCCGGAGTTTATAGAAATAGTAGCCGTAAGTACCATAGACAAAAACAAAATACAGGTGACGGTATTAGCGGATGAAACTACCGATGGTACCAATTATATCGTGCTTTATCGTAAACGTGAGGAAGAAGATGATAGCAAGTACCGGCAGGTAGCAAAAACAAGGCTGAAAAACGGAGTAAGAGAATACAACTTGATAGACAATGCTGCTGATAATGTTCATTACATATACAAAGCCGCCGTTATAAACCGTTGCGGTACCAAAGTTTTGGAATCTGCAGAGGCCGGAAACATAGTGATAACATTACGCTTTTTGGATGACTTGCAGTTTTTTTTGCAATGGAATTCGTATGTATGGTGGAACGGAGGAGTGGATTCTATCGTGTTGTACAGGCAAATGGACCAATATGTGCCGGAACTCGTTAAAAGGGAAGATATTGCTTTTAACGATTTTTTGGATGATTTGACCTCTTATGATTTCCGGACAAGATTCTATGAAGGACATTTTTGTTATTATGTGGAATGTAAGCAAAAAGAACAAAGCGAACATGCTGACAAACTGTATTATTCCCGATCAAATAAAGCCTGTATAACGGAATTCTCAAGAGTGTTTATGCCTAATGCTTTTATCCCTTATTGGGTTAACGATACCGTAAATTCTATTTTCAAGCCCAGTGCGCTTTTTATAAAGAAGAAAGGATACTATTTTGCCGTATATGACAGGTGGGGCAACAGAATTTTTGAAACCACTGATCCTAATAGAGGATGGGATGGTTCTTTGCCAAGCGGTAAGAAGGTAAACGGAGGCTACTACTACTATTATTTGATTTATACGGACAATAATAATGAAATACACAAAAGAAGCGGCAAGTTTATTGCTATAGAATAGGGCCGTCTCCCAATCTTTTTTATTCCTCGGTTATTAATGTTTTACTTTTTTCTCTTTTATTTATTTTTTTTTATATTTGCAAAAAAATGAAACTGTGTTAAAATGAAAGCAAAAATGTTTCGATCTCTGTCGTCAAAACTGATAATCATTGTACTGAGTATAGTTGCTATCGTGTTGATTGTGAATCTTATATCGAAGAGGAGCACGCTGATACAGAAACATGAAACAGCCGCGAAAAAAGAAGGAGAAAAAGTGGTGGAAATGGTCAAGCTGTATATAAAATCTACTTCGAAAGAAGTGCTGTCTATAGCTTCTGTCCTTTCCGAGAATGAAGATGTGAAAAAGGCTTATGAGGTTTATTATGCTTCAAACAACTTCGATTCTGCTTCCGCATTATTAAAATCAAAGATCTTACCGGTAATCAAGTCGGTTAGTCTTAAAATAGGAGAAACTCCCCAAATACACTTTCATTTACCGCCGGCTCAATCATTTTGCAGATGCTGGACAGACAAAGCCGGTGATGACCTGAGTGCCTTCCGGTATTCCATACTCGATGTGAGCGCGACCCATAAACCGATAAAAGGGATAGAAGTAGGGCGGGGAGGCTTCTCCGTAAGAGGGATTGCTCCCATATTGGAGGAGGAGTCCGGTAAATATTTGGGGTCCGTAGAAGCCTTTTTACCTTTTGATAGAATTTTAGATAAATTGCACGAGGAGATAAGCGGAAATAGTGAGTCTTTTGCTTTGTTGATAAGTGCTGACAAAGCGAATGTGCTGAATAAAAACATTGCAGGAACTGATGTATCGTCTATGTCTTTTAATAACTTTATTCTTCTAAAACAAGATCCGGGTTTTAAAATAAAAAATCTAACGAACGAAGACTTTGACTTCTTTAATAAAGACAAAATAAAATATAAGATTATAGGTGACAAAATATATGTTATTTCTCCTGTTGCCGACTATAATGGAAATATTGCCGGTGTTTTTGCCGTGCAGATCGATTTGAGCCAACAAGTGGCCCAACTACAAAATGAAGTACGAAAATTTATGGTTTTGGCCATAATCATCCTGTTACTGATTGCTGCGGTATTGTATTTCTTTATCAAAAAATCGGTGGGAGAACCTACTCGTAAAATAGCAACTAACTTACAGAAAATAGCGGATGGTGAATTGGTATCCGAATTGAAAGTAACATCGGATGACGAAATCGGAGTAATATATAGTTCTTTCAATAAGTTTGTAAATAGAATACAGAAAATCACGGAGTTTGCCAAAAAAATAGGCAAAGGGGAACTTGACACCAGTATCGAGGTAAGTGAAAAAGATATATTGGGAAAAGCTTTACTTGAAATGAAGCATAATTTGGAAAAAGCCAAAAAAGAAGAAGAACAAAGAAAAGAAGAAGACCGAAAAAGAAATTGGATTGCGACCGGATTGGCCAAGTTTGCAGAAATACTGCGACAGAACAATGACGATTTGGAAAAGTTGGGAGATGAAATCCTGCAAAATCTGGTACACTATGTAGGAGCCATTCAGGGGGGGCTTTTCATATACGACGAAGATAGCCAAGAACTGTATCTGCTGTCGGCTTATGCCTATAACCGGAAAAAGTTTATGCAAAAAAATATTAAACTGGGAGAAGGACAGGTAGGAACTTGTGCCATAGAAAAAGAAAAAATCTTTTTGACGGATGTTCCCGATGATTATCTTACTATTACCTCCGGTTTGGGAGAAGCCAACCCGAGAAACATATTGCTTGTGCCTCTTAAACTGGAAGATAAGGTTTTCGGGGTGATCGAATTGGCATCTTTTGAAGTGTTTGAACCTCATAAAGTTGAATTTATCGAAAAAGTAGCGGAAAGTATAGCGGCGGTCATCAATAGTGTAAGTATCAATATCAAAACCAAAGAGTTACTAGAACAATCCAAGCAGCAAGCGGAAAAGTTGGCTGCTCAAGAAGAAGAAATGAGACAGAATTTGGAGGAAATGCAAGCTACTCAAGAGAGTTTGAATGCCGCCAAAAAAGAAGCGGAACGAGTGAAAAGTTATTTGGACAAGTTGACAACTCCCGTAATTGCAATAGATACGGAATTTAATGTGGTGTATGCCAACAATGCAGCTGTAGAAACCTTTTTGGTAAATACCATGCAAGAGGCATTACGAAGCAAGTGCTATAAAATGTTTAGTAATCCCGATTGCAAGACGGAAAACTGTAGATTGGCAATGGCAATGAAGCACCAAAAGGCTTTCTTCGGCAAAACGGTATTTAAGGGAAGAGAGATTGTTTATATGGGAGTTCCGATGTTTGATGAAACCGGCAAAGTAGTCGGTGCCGTAGAACAAATAATTGACATGGAGGATTTGAGCAAATACATATAAGAAAACTTCTAAAAGACACCATGCTTCAAACAATTTGTGGAATCTAAGAAGCTCCGTCGGGATTTTTGACGGGCTAGCCATTCCAAACGGCGGAGTTTCGTTGGATGTCCACGAAAAAAATCGAAAAAAACAATTTGATAGTGGAATCTACCATGTATTGTCTGAGACATTTCTTTGGATTCGTTTTCTAATTACAAAGAAAGAAAACGAATAAAGCGAAAGAACATCCTAACAAAAACTTTTTTGAAATACTATTGATCTTTTTTCTATATTAGCACAAAAAAAGCCATGATGGATAGAAACGAAGCCCAAAAACGAATACGGTTTCTTACGGAAAAACTGAATGAATATAACTACAAATACTATGTAGAAGCATCGCCTGTTATTCCTGATTACGAATACGATAGGCTATTGAAGGAACTGGAAGAGTTGGAAAAAGCATTTCCGGATTTGGCATTGCCCGATAGTCCGGTAAAATTTCCAGGAAGCGACAAAGATCGCAAACATCCCAAAGTGCGTCATAAATATCCGATGCTGTCTTTGGATAACACCTATTCCAAGGAGGAACTCAATGAGTTTCACAGCAGAATAGTAAAAACCATTGGGACGGAAAATCTTTTTTATACCTGCGAACTCAAATTTGACGGAGCATCCGTTAATGTGACCTACCGTAACGGAGTTTTGGTACAAGGACTTACCCGCGGAGACGGAACCGAAGGTGACGACATTACGGAAAACATAAAAACCATCCGCAATATTCCGCATAAATTGCAAGGGAAAGATTGGCCCAAAGAATTTGAAATAAGAGGTGAAGTACTTATGGAACATGCAACTTTTGAAAAGTTGAACCAACAGCGAATGGAAAACGAAGAAGAACCTTTTGCCAACCCTCGTAATGCCGCTTCCGGAAGTTTGAAACTACTGGATACGGAAGAGGTGCGACGCAGAAATCTTATGTGCTTTTTCTATTATTTTGCTATGGACAAGTATCCTTGCGATTCGCATTATGAGTTGATGCAAAAAGCCAAGGAGTGGGGCTTGCCCGTTTCGGCACACATGAGAAGGGTTAAGGGTATAGACCAAGTGATGCACTATATTAACGAATGGGAAGAAAAAAGAAAGACGCTGCCTTATGATATAGACGGAATCGTAATAAAGGTAGATTCGTTCCAATTACAGGAAGTTTTGGGCTATACCTCCAAATTCCCCCGCTGGGCGGTTGCTTTCAAATATAAAGCGGAACAAGTGGAAACCCGGCTATTGTCCGTAGATTTTCAAGTAGGTCGTACCGGTGCCATAACGCCCGTAGCCAATCTCGAACCGGTACATTTGTCGGGCACCGTTGTAAAAAGAGCTTCTTTGCATAACGAAGACCAAATAAAACTACTGGATTTACATTACGGAGATACCGTAATAGTTGAAAAAGCCGGAGAAATCATTCCGCAAGTAGTGGGGGTTGTCAAAGAAAAAAGGCCCCAGGGTGCCCAACCGGTAAAATTTATTAAGCATTGCCCAGAATGTGGAACCCGGCTGGTAAAAAATGAAGGAGAAGCCAAACATTATTGTCCCAATGAATGGGGATGTCCTCCCCAAATTCTGGGCAGGATAGAACATTTTGTAAGCCGGAAAGCTATGAATATTGCCGGTGCAGAAGCCACTATTAAGCAATTGTATGACAATGGTTTAATTAGAGATTTTGCCGACCTGTATTACTTGCGAAAAGAAGATTTGGTAAAATTGGAAAGATTTGGCGAAAAATCTGCCGATAACCTTCTGAAAAGTATCGAACAGTCAAAAAATAATGATTTGTACCGTTTGATCTATGCTTTGGGAATCAGATATGTAGGCGA
Organism: uncultured Bacteroidales bacterium; assembly: GCA_964393715.1. Taxonomy (GTDB): domain Bacteria; phylum Bacteroidota; class Bacteroidia; order Bacteroidales; family JALTDM01; genus JALTDM01. The sequence continues at coordinate 15,172 of CAYMVE010000016.1, forward strand.
AACCGTTGCGAAAATTTTGGCTAAACATTTTACCAGTCTGGACCGGCTGATGCATGCAAGCAAAGAGGAACTGACGGCAATAGAGGAAATCGGTGAAAAGATAGCGGATAGCATAATAGCCTATTTTTCGAAACCCGAAAACAAAAAAATCATAGAAAAACTGAAAAAGGCAGGAATCAAAACCGAAGAGAGACCGGATGCGGAAGCGGAAAATAAACTGAATCATGCTAAAATCGTTATCTCCGGAGTATTTAAGCGTTATAGCCGGGATGAAATCAAAAAACTGATAGAAAAATATGGGGGAAAAAATGTAAGTAGTATATCCTCCAAAACGGATTTTATTGTGGCAGGCGAGAATATGGGACCCTCCAAAAAAGAAAAAGCCGAAAAATTGGGTATTAAAATAATCAGTGAAGAAGAATTTTTGGAAATGCTGGGATTGTTATGACCTAAAAAAGAGTTTGTCCGTTTACTACCGGCAGCCTATTGTGTGTTTTGCCACATACTCCTGTTTTATGCATTATGGTTTGTGCCGCTTACTTGTGATTTTATGAAGTAAATACCGGACGGTGTTCCGCTTTACGCCTTCTTTATGTGGTTGTCTGCCTATAATTGTAACGCAAGAAAAGTCATTTCGAATAATAACTCTCGGTTTTTCTATAAGGAAAACTTTTATTAAAAAAATGGGCTGACTATTCATAAATTTTTACGAATCTACATCTTCAATGCAATTTTTTACTTACTTTGTGAAGAATTCAGGGTAAATCGATTTTTTCATATAAAACAGTTGAATATGGAAACGCCAAAGAGAATTTTTGACCTTTTCAAACATTTTGAAAAACATCCCGATACGGTGGGTAAATTTTTTCTTTCGGAAAAAAGGGATAAAAAGTGGATAAAATATGATGTGAAGCACTATCGATCTTGTGCTATGAAGTTGAGCTCGGGATTTTTGGAGTTGGGAATAAAGAAAGGAGATAAAATTGCGACGGTTACCAATAATCGTCCGCAGTGGAATTTTATCGATATGGGTATTTTGCAGGTTGGTGCCGTTCATGTTACGGTTTATCCAACGATTGCTCCGGAAGAATTCGAATATATATTCAAGCATTCCGAAACCAAAATCGTTTTTGTAGCTAACAAGTTGTTGTACAACAAAATAAAACCCATTGTAGATAGAATAGACACCGTAGAACATATCTTTACCATCGATGAAGTGGATGGTGCCCAATCTTGGCGGGAAGTAGCCCGGTTGGGAGAAGAAAACCTTGAAAATAATTACGATAGAATTGAAAACCTCAAAGATTCCATTGACGAAAATGATGTGGCTACGCTTATTTATACATCTGGCACTACCGGAACACCCAAAGGGGTGATGCTGACTCATAAGAACCTGATGAGTAATGCACTTGCAAGCAGTAAGATCCAACCGCTTACTTACCGGGATACCGTGTTGGATTTTTTGCCGTTGTCGCATGTGTTCGGGCACATGAGCAATTACATGTACCAGTATTTGGGTATCGGTATTTATTATGCCGAAGGGGTGGCCAAAGTGGCAGACAACATTAAGGAGCTGAAGGTGAACGGATTTATAACCGTACCGCGTTTGCTGGAAGCTATTTTCGAAAAAATAAATTCAAAAGCTCAAAAATTACCCTATCTAAAACGCAAATTGTTTGAATATTCTTTAAAAATTGCAGAAAAGTATCATCCCTACCAAAAATCCAATCCGGTTTACAAGTTCCAGTTAAAGTTGATGGATAAACTGGTATATTCCCAGTGGAGAAAGGCTTTGGCGCCCGATTTGCGTTTTATAGGATGCGGAGGTTCTGCGTTATCTCCGAAATTAGCCCGGGTATTTTGGGCGGCAGGATTTAGAATATTTGAAGGATACGGACTTACGGAAACCTCTCCTATCATTGCCGTTAATTATGACCAACCCGGCAAAATAAAAATAGGAACGGTGGGTACTATATTGAATGGGGTACAGGTGAAAATTGCCGAAGATGGAGAAATATGGGTCAAAGGTCCCGGCGTAATGAAGGGATACTACAAGGATCCGGAGCAAACTGCCGAAGTATTCTCCGAAGACGGTTGGTTCAAAACCGGAGATATTGGCGAAATCGACAAAGACGGATTCTTAAAAATAACAGACCGCAAAAAGGAAATTTTCAAATTATCTAACGGGAAATATATTGCCCCTCAGGCCATTGAAAACAAGTTGAAAGACTCTTTCCTGATCAAACAAGCGGTGGTAGTGGGAGAAAATCAAAAATTTCCTGCTGCTTTGATTGCTCCCAATTTTGAGTTTTTTGAAGAATGGCTGGAAAAAGAAGAAAAAGTAAAAATAAATGATAGAAAAGAAATTATCAATTTTAGTAAAGTGTACCAATCTATTCATAATGAGATAAAAAAGATAAATAAGAGCTTAGGTGAACATGAGAAGATAAGAAAGTTCAAACTTTTGCCCAACGATTTTTCAATCGAAACCGGCGAGTTGTCAAATACCCTGAAACTCAAAAGAAAAGTTATTGTACAAAAATATCAGGATATTATCAACCATATATTTTCTAGCGAAGCGGAACCGGTAACCGTAAAAAAACAACATTCCAACAGGAAAACGCTACATAAGCAAAGACAGAATTGAAGCAATTTTTCCCTTTTCAAAAGTTTTGTGAGCAATAAGATTCCGATTTTTTTCCGGCTGCAAAATAAAAAAGGGCGTCCCGACTAACGACGCCCTTTTTTATAGAAACTGAGAAATATTATTGTTTCAAGGTTACCTTATTTACCTTTACAAAGTTTTGTCCGATTGTTTTTATCATATAAATACCAGTCGGCTGTTTGCTCAAATCTACCTTTACGGTTCCACTCACATTGTTATAAGTTTGTATTTCTTTTCCGCTAATATCGTACACTTTAACGGTACAATTATCTTCCGGTAAATCGATAAATACCTTGTCGGTTGCCGGGTTTGGGTAAACCTTTACACGCTTTTGTTCTGTCCAACCATCCGAAACATAAAGGTTTACAGTAATGGTAAAAGTACAAGTAGCTGCCATTCCGGAATTATCATAAGCGGTCCACATTACTTGTGTGGTACCTTCTCCAAACTCGGCTCCGTAAAGAGTAGAAGTCATTGTATAGGAATTGGTAATAATGTTTATTCCACAATTATCCGTGGCAACAGGGTCGAATTGGAAATCTTGAACCGTATATACCGTATCGCCCGGAGGTAGGTTGATGACAGTATCGTTTACACACTGTATTTGAGGCGGTACCGTATCCATTACCATTACTTGAACGGTTACGGTATCGGTATTTCCATAAGTATCTGTCAATATAATATTGACATCCTGAGCAGAACCGGCTTCGCTACAAGTAAAATATTCGGGATAAACCGAGGTGTCTGCAATTTCACAATTATCACTAGCGTAGAGGAGGGCTGAGGCCGGATCTACATAAGCATATCCGGTATCGTTGATATAAGCATAACTGATCAATCCGGTTCCCGTAGGAGGAGTAGTATCCGCTACCGTAACATAAGCGGTGTCGGTAGTGCTATTTCCGGAGCCGTCGGTAGCCGTTACAAGCACCATCACCGTATCGCCGATATATCCGCAGTCCAATGAAGAAGGGGTCACGCTGGAATCCATTATGGCACAATTGTCGGTGGCAGAAGTAATTACATCGGAAAACATGATGTTTGCACTGCCAAACATATCAATATATACGGTAACCGGTGCACTTTGAGTGGTAATTTGAGGAGGCTGGCTATCCAAACTCAATAATGCCGCATCGCTTATCGCGGAATCCCCGCTGGAATTGTAAACGATGCAACGATATTGAAACCCGTTTACATTGACATCGGCAAAAACAAGCAATGTATCATTATTGGTGCCCATGTACGGCACAATGTTATCGCTTATGTTGCTCCAACTATTGCCGCCATCTTGACTTTCTTGCCATTGATAGCTATCAATGTTCAAGCCGTTTACAATAAATTGAACATAATTGTATGGGCATACTTCCGTTTGGTCTTGCGGTTGTACCAAAATGGTAGGAGCATTTAATTGTGAAAACCCCACTCCCAACCACAGGATGAAAACCGGTAAAACAATAATTTTTTTCATAGTGTACTGCTTTTAATTCGTTGAGTTAGACTTTGGTTAATAAAAAAGGTTGCATTAAAATTTTCTTTTTTTTCGGATTTTGTTTACTTCGTCATATACTGCTTGTCGAAGCTTATCAATGTTTATACCTTGATAAGCCGAAACGAAAACACTTTTTTCCGTTTTGGCCATCCATGAGGATTCCAGATTTTCCAGTAATTTTTCATTAAAATTCTCCAACAGGTCTATTTTGTTGAAAACATATAACACGGGTTTATCAGCCGCTCCTATTTCCAGCAATGTTTTATTTACCGTTTCTATTTGTTCTTCGTAAGCCGGATGGGAAATATCTATAACATGCAGCAGTAAGTCAGCCTCTTTTATTTCATCCAGTGTCGATTTGAAAGATTCTATTAGCAAGTGTGGCAGTTTGCGAATAAAACCAACAGTATCCGATAGCAAATACGATGTATCCTGATAATTTATTCTCCGTACCGTTGTGTCGAGTGTGGCAAAGAGTTTGTTTTCCGCAAATACATCCGCTTTACTCAATATTTTCATCAGGGTTGATTTCCCGACATTAGTATAACCGATAAGGGCTACTCTGACAAAACCGGTCCGGTTACTTCGTTGTACGGTTTTTTCTTTGTCCACTTTCTTTAATTTGTTTTTTAGACGGGATATAATTTTTTGAACAATTCTCCGGTCGGTCTCCAATTCTTTTTCTCCGGGGCCTCTTAACCCGATACCTCCTTTTTGTCGTTCCAAGTGTGTCCACAATCCCGTAAGCCGTGGCAATAAATATTGATACTGTGCCAGTTCCACTTGTGCTTTGGCATGCGCGGTTTTGGCTCTGCGTGCAAAAATGTCGAGAATCAGATTGGTTCTGTCGATGGTTCTCCTTTTCAAGAAAGTGTCTATATTGCGTTGTTGGGTAGGGGTGAGTTCATCGTCAAAAATGACGATATCGATGTCGTTGGCATCGGCATATCTTTTAATTTCTTCCAATTTTCCTTTTCCGATGAAATAAGCCGGATTCGGTCGTTCCACACGCTGCAGGAATATCTTTTTAGTATCAACTCCTGCGGTCAAAGCCAAAAATTGCAATTCCTCCAAATATTCTTCTGCTTTTTCTCTCGGTTGCTTTACCGAAAAAGTTCCTACTAAAATTCCTTTTTGCGCTTCAATCGGAGATATTGGGTTTTTCATACTCATTGTATAAGCCTCCTGTGGTCCTTTATATACACATACAACACTTTTGACAGATTTTTAATCAGCTCCGTAACAAATGCTTCTTGTGGTGGAAATCCTGCCGGTTTGTGAGAAATAAGTTCTCTCTGTCTTTCGTCCAACACCCTTAAATCTCCGTTTGCCTGAGCAAATTCATAGCGAAAATGCTGGTCGGCATGTAACTGGTCTTTTTTTAGCACTTCTCCGGTTTTACCGTCTATAATCTTGACGGTTGCTTCAATCTCCGCATCTTTTTTTAAGTGAGTTTCTTTGACTATGCAAAATACATTACGATATACAGAGTGGGTAAGGGGATGTCCTGTCGAATCGGTAAGGATATTTCCGTTTTCGTCACGCACATATTCTTCTCCGTCCAATATTCTTTTTTCTACCTTATAGGTGTTGGATTCCACCCTTTCCGGGTAAAGCATTATTTTGTCCACCGAAACTTCTATGTAATAATCGGATTCCGGTACTTTATTGAGGTAAGCCTCATACCTTATCCAAAAGGAGTTAAAATCATTCTCGTCAAAAGCAAACAGCAACTTTTTATCTTCTTGTACAAGAGCTACCGGAGCATTTTTGTCGTCATAATAAATAGCCACATTAAAAATACCGCAGTTGTAGGCTTTGTTTTTCAAAGATGCCGCATCTTTATAATTTTTGAAATAGGACAAAACTTTGTCAAATTCGTAGTATGCATCGCGACATTTGTATTTGTTGTTTGCAGCAAGCAATTTTTTACCTAAAGCATAATGATATTCCGCCGCTTTTCTTTTTGCTTCATTGGCAAGTTCCATATAATTTTTTTGGGTTATTCTGAGTTCTTTCCCTTTATATTTAAGAGGTAAAACAGGCGAAATTTTTTTCCATCTTTCATTCATTTTTACATATTCGGAATATACATTATCCCAGATGTCGGGAGTGCCGCCGGCAACAAGATTTTTTATCAGGTTGTCGCTTCTTTCTTGCGCTTTATTGTAAGCAGTAGCCAGATTAATCACGGCTTTTTCATTTTCGGGATTCCTGATTACTTTTCTAAGGGAGCGTTTAAAGGCTTTGTCGTATTTACCTTCTCTAATAAGTTTGTCGGTTGACGAACAGGAAACAACCAACAACAATACAGCGAATGTCCAAAAAATATTTTTCATAAATAAAAATGTGTTTAATAAAAAGTCGGTTTTTATAGGTTAATCAAATTACAGGCCAAAAATAATTAAAAATGCCAAGGGAACATACTAAGAAGTAATATTGAAGAATTTTCCACAATGTTGCCGGACGGGAAATTGGTTGTTGAAAAATGTGTCGTGCGTGTTTTGCGGAAAAAACGAGGTTGCTACACCGTTTTTGTATGTGATTTAGAATGTTTGGAAAAATAAAAAATTGAAAAATGATTTTGTTTATTAAAAAAAATGTAACTTTGCACTCCAAAATTTTCTGGAAATCGGAAACTAAAAAAATCTAAAGCAGTGGATACATTAAGTTACAAAACAAAGTTTGCCAACAAAGAAACAGTACAAAAAACTTGGTATATAGTAGATGCAGAAGGCGAAGTTTTAGGTAGGTTGGCGTCAAAGATTGCAAAGGTTTTAAGAGGCAAGCACAAACCGGATTTTACACCTCATGTTGATTGCGGTGATCATGTGATTGTTATTAACGCAGCCAAAGTAAAAGTTACCGGGAAAAAATACGACACCAAAGAATACATCAGATACTCTAATTATCCCGGTGGGCAAAAAGCCATACCTTATTCAAGAATGATTAAAGAACATCCCGAAAGGGTGATCGAGTTGGCCGTAAAAAGAATGTTGCCAAAAACAAGACTCGGCAGACAAGTGTACAAAAATTTGCATGTTTATGCCGATGATCAACATAAGCATGAAGCACAAAAACCAGAAAAATTGGATTTAAATAAAATTTAATTATGGCAGAAATAATAAACGCTACAGGAAGAAGAAAAACCGCCGTTGCAAGAGTTTATCTTAAAGAAGGTTCGGGGAAAATTACCGTTAACGGTAAGGATTACAAGGAATATTTCCCGACGGTAATGTTGCAACATATTGTGGAACAACCTTTCAATGAAATAGAAGAGGTAAAAGGAAAGTACGATATCAATGTAAACCTCATAGGTGGCGGAATTAAAGGACAAGCGGAAGCGTTAAGGTTGGGTATATCAAGGGCGTTAGTGAAGATTAACGAAGAATGGAGATTGCCACTGAAACAAAAAGGTTATCTTACCAGAGATCCGAGAGTGGTTGAAAGGAAAAAATATGGTCGCAAAAAAGCCAGAAAACAATTCCAATTCAGCAAGCGTTAATTTTTTATTCAAATATTCAAAAGCATCTTAGAGCGGGTAATTTTCCCGCTTTAAGTTTTTATTTTTATGTTTAACCAAATTCTCAGGACCGGAAAAACCGCTACCTGAGGATTGAAAAATTAAAAGTTATGGCAAACTTAACATTTGAAGATTTATTGAAGGCGGGGGTTCACTTCGGACACTTGAAAAGAAAGTGGAATCCCAAAATGGCTCCTTATATCTTTATGGAGCGAAACGGTATTCACATTATCGACCTGAACAAGACTTTGATTAAGCTGGACGAAGCTAAAAAGGCGTTGAAACAAATTGCAAAATCCGGTAGAAAAATTCTTTTTGTGGCTACTAAAAAACAAGCCAAAGAAATTGTAGCAGAAGCAGCCGGAAGCGTTAATATGCCTTATGTTACGGAAAGATGGCCGGGTGGTATGCTTACCAACTTCCCCACGATTAGAAAGGCCATCAAGAAAATGAATCAGATTGACAAGTTGATGGAAAGTCCAGCTTTTAGTAACTTGTCGAAAAGAGAACGATTACAAATTCAACGACAAAGAGCCAAGTTGGAAAAAAACTTGGGTAGTATCGCGGATTTGAGCAGACTTCCTTCCGCATTGTTTATTGTAGATATCAACAAGGAGCATATTGCTCTTAAAGAAGCGATAAGACTCAATATTCCGGTATTTGCCATAGTGGACACCAATACGGATCCTACCAAAGTGGATTTCCCCATTCCGGGTAATGATGATGCCAGCGAATCAATTGCCATTTTGGTAAACGAAGCGGTGGAAGCAATAAAAGAAGGATTGGAAGAAAGAAGACTGGAAAAAGAAAAAAATAAAAAAGATAA
>CAYMVE010000017.1:0-17148 GCA_964393715.1 uncultured Bacteroidales bacterium
TTATTTTTATGGGTATGGCCATTATGGCTATCTTTGTAAGTAGTTGTAAGAAAGAAGAAATGCAAGCACCAATGGATACGAATTCTTCTCCGGAAGAACAAGTTGTAGCTAAATCCGATTGGGGTTATGATAACACAACAGTAAAAGGTGTTTTGGATGCAGCAGGATATCAAGTAGGGGGTGATGATGACATTAGTAAATATTTGGGATATGCAGATCCAGACACTGATGGAGACGGGATACCCGATTATGGAGATAATTTTAATTGTTTAGATGCTCCTGCCGTTTGTTATGTTGTCATAAGAGCTAAAAAGAGCAAAAATAATACAACAACCGATTTAATCGCGGCATTTAAAAATAAACCGTATATTTATGAAAACATTACTTCATATAGCAATGATCCTATAGAAAATGGTTATGTCGTACATATCATAAGGTAATAAATAATGCTAGGGAACTTTCCGCATAAGGAGAGTTCCCTATTTCAATAATTGCAAAATTATGACACTATCAAAATCTGTAGTTTTATTTTTTCTATTTTTGATCATATATGCTTCGTGCAAAAATCAATCAAGCCATATTGTTTATAATAGAGATGTAAAAATTAACGAAAATAATTTTCCATTGAGTTTACAGTATAGCTTTTTAAACGAAAAAATTTTTTCTATTAATGATTCGCTTTTAGCTTTGATAACAACACACAAGGTTTTAATTATTAATTACCAAAATGGAGAAATTTTAAATGAATTTGCATTGTCAAAAGAATTTGTTAGAAAATTGGAAATGATACTAAAGCCTTATTTTTCAAATCAAAACATTCCTACAACATCTTTGAAAGGTAAGTTCTTTTTGATATCCGGAAATTCAAAAAAATTATTTTTAATTGTTTCGGTTTTAAATTCTAATAACAAACAAGAGCCTTTTTCCTATTTTTTATTAAAATTAAATCCTCAAAACATGAAAATTGAACAAACAACCTATTTACCATTAAGAAAGTTACACAACAAAGGACTTGTGGGATTTAATCAAACCGATTTTACTGTAATAGGAGATACTCTTCTATATTTACCCGGAATCTTTCTGAAAAACGAAGGAAAAGAAAAGTATGAATTTGTTGTTTATCATATTAAAAAAGATAGTGTTTGTTCAGTTTCCTTTAGCAAACAAAAGATGGGGAGAGAGCATCAGCCCCAAAATTATCCTTTTGTAATGAACAATTATCTGCATTTTTCACATCCGATATATAGTACTTCTAATGTGTATTATGATGGATATTCTTTTGTTGATCTCATGTATAACAAAAAGTATAATTTTTTATTAGATAGTTTCGAAAGCCCAAAATCATTTTTTTATTCAAACAATATTCTTGTTTGTGCAACAATGAATCGCTGGAAATATTACATCAAAGAATTTAACAAAATTAACCCGAGTCAAAAAATATGTGTAGGAAGTGTTGATAGCATAAAAGGTAGTGTAGTTTCAAAAAATAATTTAATCTTTATTCTTTTAAAAAATGATAATTATTATTTTAGAATCTATAAAATATTAAATCATAATGAAAAATAAATTTGTGTGGATTACATTCTTTTTTATATTTAATGTTTCGTGTGGCAATTCAAATCATTCATCATCAGAAAAGTCAAAGCTTACAAAATTATCAAATCTTGACCAAATTATTGATCATTTCAATATAGAAATTCGTAACGATGAGCCTGTTTTGGTAATATTCATTCCTGAAATATATTGTAGGAGCTGTGTTCATTCGGAATTCGAGTATATAGACAGTTTATTAAAGTGTTTACAGAAAGAAGAAAAAATATCGTCCTCTAATCTCATTTTTATTTTTTCTAGGAGAAAACGTGAAATCCAATATCTAATGAAAGAAAATGAATATGGGAACCCACTTAAATGGGATACATTAAAATTTTATACTCTCCAAACAAAAAATTTTGAATTAAATAGGAAATATAATTTATTTGGAGCTTCTTTATTTCTTTTTAAAAATAATAGACAAATTGTGATTGCAAGAGACTTTGATAAAACAACGATTAATTTAAATGAAATAAAAACAATTTGTAAAAAGTTAAGAAAATAATTCGCCTAAAACAATTTTTTACAGTTGAACTCAACAATAAACAATGTATTTTTCAGATTAGATTTTTTCATCAAAAACATTGAGACACAAAGCGTTATTGTTGCGTAACACATGCAATAGGAGTTTTTGTGAATTAAAAAATTGATAATCAATTTGTTTTTTGTGTTGAAAATATTTTGTACAGGTGCGAGAAGTGTCCTGAATTTTTTTAATTTTACCGGAGAAACGGGTAAGTTTATGACTATGACTTTCGTTGGGATTTTTCCCTTATCTTTGTGCTTGACGGAATCAAACAGTTGACGAATAATGAATAGAAAACCGCTGATTTTGGTGGCCAATGATGACGGAATGGAATCAAAGGGGCTTTCGGTACTGATAGATATGTTGAGGCCTTACGGAGATTTGTTCGTATGTGTGCCGCAAGACGGGAAATCGGGGCAGAGTCAAGCCATAACTTTTATGCGTACCCTGAAAGTGACCCAAATAAAAGACGAACCCGGATTAAAAATGTTTGTGACCAACGGAACGCCTACCGACAGTGTAAAACTGGCGCTTAACAAGTTGCTGGGGCGTATGCCGGATTATTTGGTGTCGGGTATCAATCATGGCTCCAATTCTTCCATAAGCGCTTACTATTCGGGTACGGTCGGAGCGGTTATTGAAGGCTGTTTTCACGAAATTCCTTCCATAGGATTTTCTTTGTTGAACCATGATACCGATGCCGATTTTTCGGCGGCCATTAAATATGCGGAAAAGATTTTTAAAGAGTTTGTGACTCTGGAAGACAAGAAAGGTATATGTCTGAATGTCAATATTCCCAATTTGCCAGAAAACCAAATAAAAGGTATCAAATTGTGCAGACAAGCCATTGGAAAATGGCAAGAAAATTTTATTGAAACCGAAGTGGACGGAGAGATGGAATATTTGATGACCGGAGAGTTTGTGAATTTTGAACCCGATGCTACGGATACCGACGAATGGGCTTTGGCTCACGGATATGTTTCCGTGGTACCTCTTTCAAGAGATTTGACCAACCATAATGTATTACAAAAATTAAAAAGTCATGCTGTTTTCGAACGCTAATGCAAGGCCCAAACCGAAATCATTGGTCAATTCAGTTGGGTTCGGGTACATTACGGGAATGCTATTGCCGGTTATTGCCATTTATGTATTTTATTTGTCCCGTTGGCATGCCGTAAGTTTTTCTTATTTTTATCACACTTTTGTAGAAGCAACGGTTTTTTCCGCATTGGTAAGTTTAGCCGCATTACCGGACGGTTTGTTGTTTTTTCTGTTTATTTGGAGCAATAGATTGCATGGTGCCAGAGGAGTGTTGGGCGCCATATTTACTTATACGCTGATTGTGGTTGCATACAAGTTTTTTATACAATGAAAAAAATTATTGTCTTTGCATCCGGAAATGGTAGCAATGCCGAAAACATTATCAAATACGGAAGAAAAACCGGAAAGTATGAAGTGGCTTATGTGGCGGTAAATAAGCCGGATGCTTATGTGATAAAGAGGGCGGAAAAACTGAATGTACCCGTATTCCTGTTCGATAGAAGGGCATTGTATGAAACCGGTGAGGTATTGGATTTTCTCCGGAAAGAATCACCCGACCTAATTGTGCTTGCCGGATTTTTATGGCTGATTCCCGCCGATATTATCGAAGCCTTTGACAAAAAAATTATTAACATTCATCCTGCTTTGCTACCCAAATACGGTGGTAAAGGAATGTACGGCAGCAAGGTACACGAAGCGGTAAAAGCAAACGGCGAAACCGAAACCGGTATAACCATTCATTATGTAGATGAAAAATTTGACAATGGTACCGTTATTTTTCAAAAAAGCGTAAAAATCAATCCGGAAGATACACCGGAAGATATTGCTTCCAAAGTCCACGATTTGGAATATGTTTTTTATCCCAAAATCATAGTAAAACTGATATCGGGCTGCCATCAATGATAACGGTTGCAGTATTGCTCATATTATTTACCTTTCTGATATACCGGTGGAATTTTATACGCGGCTTACCCTTTTCTTTTGTGGTACACTACGGCCTGTTTGCGGTGAAACTTGCCGGGGCTGCGGCTTTCTTCTACATTTACACTTACTACTACTCCAACAACCTCCGGTTCAAAAGCGACTTGTGGAAGTATTACCAAGATGCTGCTGCCATATACGACCTTGTCGGTAAAGGGAATCATGCTCTTTTTTTCAAAGTGATGGCCGGTAATGACAAGGATAAGGACACCAAAACCTTTTTACAAAAAGAAACGGAATTCTGGTACAAAAAATTCAATTACGGGCTTTACAACGAAAACAGAACCATCATAAGATTCATTGTCTTGCTGATGTTTTTGACCGGTAAAAATATTTATGCACTTTCGTTGATTTCGGTTTTCTTGTCTTATTTGGGAAGTGCTGCTATTTTTCGCTTTTTTTATCAGGTGGCTCCCGACAAAAAATACGGTTTACTGATAACGAGTTTCCTCATTCCGTCGGTGGTTTTTTGGACCTCTCCCCTTCTGAAAGAAATGCTGGCGGTTTTGTTTTTGGGATTCACGGTATATTTTGCAAATAAACGGAAGTGGCTGTATGCAAGTGTCTTTTTTGTGTTATTGTTCTTTACCAAAATTTATCTGGCTCTGGCTTTGTTGCCGGCACTTGTTGCTTATCTGGCTGCCCAAAAGGTAGGACTTGTCAAAGCCTATGTGTCGGTTTATACACTGTTGGCTATCGTAGTAATAGCACTGCATTTGAGCGGTTCGCAGTGGTCCGTCGTTACCAAACTGTCGCAAAAACAACACGATTTTATCAATATGGCTATTGCCGAGAATGCCGGTAGTTATATTGACATCCCACCGCTAAATAACCGTATTATGAATTTTGTTCGGAACCTTCCGCAAGCTTTTATCAACTCGTTTTTCCGGCCTTTTTTGGGAGATTATCGCGGTATAATAACATTGCCCAACATCATAGAAAATATCGGTTTGTTGATTTTCATGATTTTCATCTTCCGGAGGTTCCGGTGGCCGAACGATAAAAAAACCGCCAATGTGGTCTTGATGTCTTTATGGTTTTCGGTTGTCGTAATGCTGATAATAGGCTATACCGTTCCCGTATTGGGGGCGTTGGTCAGGTATCGCAGCCCTGTACTTCCTTTTTTGACTGGAGGCTTACTGCTGTTGGGTGGGAGGAGTTTTCCTTCTTTTCCATTTTTCAAATTCCCAACCGAAAACAAAAAAGGCGACTGAAAATAAGCCGCCTTTTCAAAAAAAATCATTTTTCATCCATTATTTTCGTCCGGGATATTCTTCCAAAGCATGTTTTAATACCTCCACTGCATTTTTCAAATCTTCTATCTTCAACACATAAGCAATTCTCACCTCATCTTTCCCAAGGCCTTCGGTAGCATAAAAACCGGAAGCAGGCGCCAACATAACCGTCTGATTATTATAAGAATATTTTTCCAATAACCATTGGGCAAATTTATCGCTATCATCAATGGGCAATCTTACTACGGCATAAAAAGCTCCTCCCGGATTGGGACAAAATACCCCTTCTATTTTGTTCAATTCCTCTACCAGAAAATTTCGCCTTTTGATGTATTCGTCATATACTTCGTCGAAATATTCTTGCGGCGTATCCAATGCGGCTTCGGCAGCTATCTGCCCGAAGGAGGGCGGACTCAGTCGTGCTTGCCCAAACTTCAAGGCTGTTTCCAATATAGCTTTGTTTCTGGTAATCAATGCTCCTATTCTAAAACCGCAGGCACTATAACGCTTCGAAACGGAATCCAACAAAATAGCATTTTGCTCCAACCCCTCTATTTGCATAACGGAAAAATGTTTGTTTCCGTCATACACAAATTCTCTATACACTTCGTCGCTGTACAAATAGAGGTCGTGCCGTCTTACAATATCGGCCAATTTGTACAGGTCTTCTTTGGAATAAAATGCCCCCGTAGGATTGTTGGGATTACAAATTACAATTCCTTTTGTTTTGTCTGTAATAAGCGCTTCGAACTCTTCTATGGGTGGTAGTGCAAAGCCGTCGTCTATCTTAGTGGTAACGGGTATTATTTTGACACCGGCCTGTACGGCAAAAGCATTGTAATTGGTATAAAACGGTTCCGGAATGATAATTTCGTCGCCGGGATTCAAAGTAGAGAAAAAAGCAAAAAGTATGGCTTCGGAACCTCCGGTAGTAATCAGTATGTTCGAATAATCTATATCAATACCTACCGTCCTGTAATATTCGGCTAACCTTTTTCTGTACGATTCGTTTCCGGCGGAATGGCTATATTCTATTACGGTTTCTTTGAGGTTTTTCAGTGCCTCCAAGGCTACTTCCGGTGTTTTGATATCGGGTTGTCCGATATTAAGATGATACACCTTTATTCCTTTTTTCTTAGCAGCTTCCGCAAAAGGAACCAATTTCCTAATAGGCGAAGCCGGCATTTGTTTTCCTCTTTCCGATATTGCTGGCATAATTATTTTATTTTTAATTAGTTATCTATTACTTCTCCCCTTATTTTAAGTTCTACCGGAGAATTTTTGGCATTGGAAAAAACATAGGCTGTTTTGGAAAATTTACCTTTTTTATCCGATTTATATTTTACGGTTACATATCCTTTTTCGCCTTTACCCAAAGGTTTTTTTGTCCAATCCGTAACCGTACAACCGCAAGTTGTTTGAACATTTATTACTATCAGCGGTTCGGTACCTTCATTGGTAAAGAAAAATTTTTTGGCCACTTCTTCTCCTTTTTTGACTTTTCCGAAAGTATAGGTTGTGGTGTCAAATTTAATGACAGGCTTGTCTATCAGGTTGTTCTGAGAAATTGCTTGCAAATATAAAACACTAAAAATCAGAAAAATAAATTTCTTCATAGCTTCAATAACTTTTTTACGAATATACTTTAATTTTATAATATAAATTTGTTTTTAAAGAAAAAGGAATTTTGTTACTGTATATTATCCTGTTGATTTGTTAATAACTTTGTAAGTTCTTGATTTTTCAGGTTTTAATTCTTTATACTTTTAACAAGTTTGTTGGTCTGTTTCCTGTAACATGCGCATTATTTTTCAATAATTTTTTTATCAACATTTCGTGTCGGTATTTATGAACATTTATCAACACTTATTCTACAATCAAATTAATGAATTCAAATTTATTTCCGTCAAAAAGACCTTTGTCACTCAATTTGATTTCCGGTATTACCAGCAATGCCATAAATGCCAGTGTCATAAACGGAGCCTTGAAATTGGTACCCAATTCTTTTGCTATTTTATTGAGTTGCAAGTATTTTTCTGCAATTTCTTTACCGTTGTGGCTTGTCATTAGTCCGGCTACTTCCAGTTGTATAAAATCCGTTTGCTCATTGTTGCTTACCACCAATCCTCCTTTTAGTTCTATTAGTTTGTTTACGGCTTTTGTTATTTCTTTGTCGGAGGTACCTATGGCCAGTATGTTGTGGCTATCGTGGGCTACGGTAGAGGCAATAGCTCCTTTTTTCAGGTTGAATCCTTTTATGAAAGCGATGCTCGGTTTGGAATTTTCATTATATCTGTTATAGACTACCAGTTTCAATAAATCTTTTTCCGTGTCAATCTTTATTTCGCCGTTTTTACAGTTTGAGGTTTCTACTGTTTTTTTTGTCAAAAGACTACCGTCAAAGGCTAATATTGTATTTATTTTAATACTACCTTCTTTGTTACATTTTACTTGTATATCGGCTTCGGTAATTTTTTTGGCTTTGAAATTGTTTATATTATGTGAAATAGTGTTGTTTTTGTATTGATTTTCAATGTTTTTGTTATATACTTCTTCTCCGTCTATATAAGTTTTTATTATTTCAAAATCTTGGAGATTGTTTACAATTATAAAATCGGCAGGGTCGTTTATTTCCAATTTACCTACGGGCAACCCATAGTGCCGGATAGCGTTTATTGAAGCGGCTTTTAGTATGTTAAAAATATTGTGTCCTTTTTGAATGGCTTTTTTGACTATCTTGTTGATTTCGCCTTTTTCTATGAGTTCGTCAGGGTGCGAGTCATCTGTACAAAACATAATTTGTTCGGGATGTGTTTCTATTAGGGTATGCAGGGCGTCGAAGTCTTTTGCCGCACTACCTTCCCTTATTTGTATTTTCATACCGAGGTTTATTTTCTCTATGGCTTCTTCTATGGTGGAACACTCATGGTCGGTTTCTATGCCTGCTTCCACATATTTTTTTAGATTCTCTCCTCTTAATAGGGGAGCATGTCCGTCAATGTGTTTTTTGTATTTTTTGGTAATTTCTATTTTTCTCATTACTTCTTCATCTCCGAAAATAACGCCGGGGAAGTTCATCATTTCAGCCAGTCCTAATATTTCGGGATAGTTTCGATATAATGTTTCAATATCTTTTGCATTTATAACAGCGCCGGATGTTTCAAAACCGGTAGCCGGAACGCAGGAAGGTGCCATAAAATAGATTTTCAGAGGCGTATTTTTACTGTTTTCTATCATAAATTTGATGCCTTCTAGTCCTAATACATTTGCTATTTCATGGGGGTCGGTAACAATGGCTACCGTACCGTTTTTTATGGCTAATTCTGCAAATTTTTCGGGAATAAGCATCGAACTTTCAATGTGTACATGAGGATCTATCAGACCCGGAACAATATAATTGTCATATTCTTTTTCAGATTTTTCGATCTTGACGATTTTACCATTTTCGATACTGATACAACCGTTAAAAGTCTCTTTTTCGGTTACCTTTACTATTTTTCCGCATATTGTTTTCATAGTTCATAATTTTTCAGAATAATGATATAATGTTTCACGTGAAACATTATTTTTTTATATGTAAAATCAAATTATATATATCTGCCGGCGATACGCCACTTATTCTTGATGCTTGTGCTATGGTATCCGGTTTGATTTTGGAAAGTTTTTGTTTTGCTTCCGTTGTGAGATTGTGTATTTCATAGTAATTCATGTTTGCTGGTATTTTCAGGTTTTCGTATTTTTTGAGTTTTTCGTTTATTTCTTTTTGTTTGTCTATGTAGTACGAATATTTGATAATGATGTTTAGTGTGTTTAATATGTTCTTTTTTTGTTGTTTTATTTTAGTTATTTTTTTATGGATTTCAGGTTCATATTTTGCCATTTCTTCCAGTTTGGTTTTAGGACGTAGCAGTATTTGTTTGATTTTTACGGGATGGTGAATCGGTGTGCTGTTGATAGATTGCAGATATTCATTTATGTTTTCGGGTTTTGTTTTGTATGTAGATATGAATACTTTTAATTCTTTAAGTATTTTGTTTTTGTATAGTACTCTTTCGTATCGTTCTTTTGTAGCTAATCCTATTTGGTAAGATTTTTCGGTGAGTCTGACATCTGCATTATCTTCTCTGAGCAGTATTCTGTTTTCCGATCGGCTGGTAAACATGCGGTAAGGTTCATCTACTCCCTTGGTTATTAAGTCGTCTATAAGTACGCCAATATAAGCATCGTGTCTTGTAAGTATAAATGGTTTTTCTTTTTTTACTTTCAAGGCAGCGTTGATACCGGCTATTATTCCTTGTGCCGCCGCTTCTTCATATCCCGTAGTTCCGTTTATTTGTCCGGCAAAGTAGAGATTTTCTATAAGTTTGGTTTCCAAGGTACGGTAGAGTTGTGTTGGTTGGAAAAAATCGTATTCTATGGCGTAGCCGGGTCTGTATATTTTGGCTTTTTCCAATCCAGGAATTTTGTGCAGACTTTCAAGTTGTACATCCCATGGTAATGATGAAGAAAATCCGTTAAGGTAGTATTCGTTTGTCCACCATCCTTCCGGTTCCAAAAATAATTGGTGTCTGTCTTTGTCGGCGAAGGTTACGATTTTGTCTTCTATGCTCGGACAATATCTTGGACCTATGGAATTAATGGTGCCATTGTACAATGGTGAAAATTTTAGATTTTTGAAGAGAATATGGTGTACCGTTGGATTGGTGTAAGTGATATAACAGGATTTTTGCCGGTCAAAAAAAGGTTGGTCGTGCAAGTAAGAAAATGTACCGGGATCGTCATCTCCTTTCTGTTCCGTGAGTTGGGAAAAATCAATGGTTCTCCCGTCAATTCTAACCGGAGTACCTGTTTTCATTCTACCTGTCTCAAAACCGAATGATTGAATTTGATCGGAGAGATGTAAAGAAGCCGGTTCCGAAATTCTACCTGCTTGGATTTGTGTTTTTCCTATATGAATCAGTCCGTTCAGGAAAGTACCGTTGGTGAGAATAACGGCTTTTGCCCGAAATTCAACTCCTATTTTGGTTTTAACACCTGTTACTTTATTGTTTTCTACTATTAATGATTCCACTATGTCTTGCCACATGGACAAATTAGGAATGGATTCCAAAATTTTTCTCCACTCCATGCTAAAATCCATTCTGTCGTTCTGTGCTCTCGGACTCCATACCGCAGGACCTTTGGACCTGTTGAGCATTCTGAATTGGATGGTTGTATAGTCCGTTACAATACCCGTATATCCTCCCAAGGCATCAATTTCTCTTACAATTTGTCCTTTGGCGATTCCTCCTATGGCAGGATTACAGGACATTTGGGCGATTTTAGTCATATCCATGGTTATTAGCAGTACCGAAACACCCAGATTGGCTGCTGCTGCCGCCGCTTCACTTCCTGCATGCCCCGCTCCAACTACAATTACATCATAACTCAAATCCATCATTGTTTCCAAAATTTTATACAAAAGTAAAGCATTTTGCTTTTGGCTGTTACATTAAATGAAAGTATTAAGGTGTTTTTGGGTAAATGTTTTCAATCTTTATTGCTATTTTTGTTGCAAAATAAAAAATAACAGAAAATGGAAGCTTTGAAAGAAACCTATTTCCAATTTGCAGGACAAACGGCTTTTTACAGGGGAAAGGTCAGAGATGTTTATACTATTGAGGATAACTATTTGGTAATGGTAGTTACCGATAGAATATCGGCGTTTGATATTGTTATGCCCAGAGCCATACCCTATAAAGGTCAAGTATTGAACCAAATAGCCGTAGAATTTTTGGATGCAACAAAAGATATTGTAAAGAATTGGAAGATTGCTTCACCTCATCCTATGGTTACTATCGGACACAAATGCGAACCTTATCCTATCGAAATGATTATACGGGGTTATTTGACAGGAAGTGCTTGGCGGGCTTATAAATCCGGAAAAAGAAAAATATCCGGTGTGGAAATTCCGGACGGAATGAAGGAACATCAAAAGTTTGACAAACCTATCATTACTCCGACTACCAAAGCTGAAACGGGGCATGACGAAGAAATAAGCAGAGAAGAAATTATTTCACAAGGTATCATTCCAGAAGACGAATACAAATTATTGGAAGCATATACCTATAAACTGTTTGAGAGAGGTACGGAAATAGCAGCCAAACACGGATTGATACTGGTAGATACCAAATATGAATTTGGTAAAAAAGACGGTGAAATCTATTTGATAGATGAAATTCATACGCCCGATTCTTCCAGATATTTTTATAAAGACAGTTACGAAGAAAATTTCAAAAAAGGATTGCCTCAAAGACAGTTATCAAAAGAATTTTTGAGGGAATGGTTGATGGAAAAAGGATTTCAAGGTAGAGAAGGTGATGTGTTACCGGAGTTTACCGACGAAATGGTAGAAAATGTAAGTAACCGATACATAGAACTTTACGAAACCGTTACCGGTAAAAATTTCAATAAGATAAGTTATGAAAACATTGAAAATCAAATATTTGATACGATTCAAAAAGAATTAAAAAAACTATAATATTATGAAAATCAATATTTTTCTGGCAATTTTGTTATTTTTTACATCATGTGCCGATTCGCAAAAATATGTGTGGCCACTTCCTGCCAAAAAAGGGTATGTAATTCATTACAAAGGAAAGGAATATGTATATAACCCGTCCTTTCGGTTTTCCATAGACAAAATAGAAGAGCAGCCTTCAAAAGAAGGAATCATTATTAATTTTAACAACAAAACCTTAAATGGTACCGTGGCTTATGGTTTTGTAAATTATTATGACAAGTATGCACAACCCGTTTATTTTAAGAATGTTGCGCCGGTGAAAGAAGGAAAAGTACTAATTCCGGTGAGAGAGTTATCGGGAAAATATGATATGATAGATTGGGAAAGCAAGCATTATGGAACCATAGGATACAGACTGATAGATGAAAAAGGTAATTTATTGTATGACAGCAGAATAGGTTTCAGATACAAAGAAGAACAATTTATTCCGGATATTTACCTTAAAGAATTACCTTCCGTAAATATTGTGGAGCCGAACGCCGTTACCATACGGTTTAAAAGTAATATTAAGACTTTGGCTTTTATCAAACTAAACGGAAAAGAATACCAGACGGAAGGTATTTTGCACGAAAAGAAAATTACGGGATTGAAACCGGATACTAAGTATAATTACACAGTGATTTGCGGTATAGATACTTTGAAATTTTCTTTTAGGACAGCACCGGTCAAAGGTAGCAAAAAAGAATTTTGTTTTGCGTATGCTAGTGATTCGAGAGCCGGACAAGGGGGTGGCGAACGAAATTTGTATGGAACAAATGCTTATATCCTCAAAAAAATTTTTGCATTGGCAGCCTTTGAGAATGTAGCTTTCCTGCAATTTTCCGGTGACTTGATAAACGGATATACGGGAAGTTACGATGAAATGAAACTGGAATATTCCAATTGGCATTCTGCCGTGATGCCGTTTACTTCTTATTTTCCGGTTTATACAACAATGGGAAATCACGAAGTTTACAATGCCATTTATCACATTGCAGGTTTTGAAAAACCGGTTTTTCTCAATTATACGGATTTGAAAGGCAGAACGGGCGAAACCATTTTTGCAGAAGAATTTACCAATCCGAAAAACGGACCCGAAAGGGAAAAATATCTGAATCCCGTAAGTGGAAAACCTTTGCCTCCGTATGATGAAACGACATATTATTACACCTACGGCAATGTTGCTATGATTGTATTGAATGCCGATTATTTTTACAATCCTTCGCTTACAAAAGATGCCAACTTCATAGGCAATTTGCATGCTTACATTATGGACGAACAGATGAAATGGCTTGAAAATGTGATTAATAACTTTGAAAAAGACAAAAGTATCGATTATGTATTTGTAACATTACACACACCTTTGTTTCCTAACGGAGGACATGCAAAGAACGATATGTGGTATCATGCCAACAATGCATACAGACCGCAGGTTGGCAAAAAAATCAAACAAGGAATTATCGAAAGAAGAGACGAAATATTAGACCTGCTGGTGAACAAATCTCGAAAAGTAAAAGCCATATTTACCGGAGACGAACATAATTACTGTCGATTGGAAATAGGCCCGGAAACTAACATGTATCCTGAAAACTGGAAAGGAAAAAAGGTAACACTAACCCGTACTATTTGGCAAATTAACAACGGAGCGGCCGGTGCTCCGTATTATGCCAAAGAACATTTGCCTTGGTCGGATAAAGTGAAAGTTTTTTCCACAGAAAATGCTTTGGTGCTGGTGTATGTAAACAAAGACGGAAAAATTTTGGTAAAAGTACTGAATCCCGATACTTTGAATTTGATAGATGAGTTTGAGTTGTGAGGAGAAGTTTATGGTCGAAAAGAATTTTTTCGATAAGGTGTATGAGTTGGTCAAAAAGATACCCGAAGGTAGGGTAACCACTTACGGTGCCATAGCCGAATGTTTGGGTATAAAATCGAGTGCAAGGGCAGTGGGATGGGCATTGAACAAGAGCATTTCTTCCAAAGAATTTATTCCGGCTCACAGGGTGGTAAACCGCAATGGCAACCTTACCGGGAAAAAGTATTTTCCTTCGCCTGATATGATGAAGGAACTTTTGGAATCGGAAGGTATAAAGGTCGAAAACGATACGGTGGTTGATTTTGAAAAGGTCTTTTGGAAACCTTGTGAAGGTATCATAGATGATTTAGTTTTTTAAATCGGTTTGTTTTGAAGGAAAAAACTTAATTTTGCCAAAATAAAAAGTTTGCGGGATATGGAAAAAAAGAGA
The DNA here is from genome assembly GCA_964393715.1 of uncultured Bacteroidales bacterium. GTDB lineage: Bacteria > Bacteroidota > Bacteroidia > Bacteroidales > JALTDM01 > JALTDM01. The sequence goes on from CAYMVE010000017.1 coordinate 14,161, forward strand.
GACGGTTTTGCCAGTAAATTTGGAGTGATAGCCGCAGCAGCCGGTTCTGCCATAGGTCTTGGCAATATATGGAGGTTTCCTTATGTAGCAGGAGAAAACGGTGGTGCCGCTTTTATTTTGGTGTATTTGTTTTTTGTGGTGGCTATAGGTGTTCCGGTTATGTTGTCGGAATTTACCATAGGTCGTAGAGCTATGGCTAATCCTATTGGTGCTTTTTCCAGGCTCAAACCCGGTTCAAAATGGTACCTTGTCGGTGTAATGGGTGTTGTGGTGGCTTTTATGATATTGGCCTTTTACAGTACGGTAGCCAGTTGGACCATGCACTATACTTATTTGGCCATAGCTAATGCTTTTGAAGGGAAGAGCATTAAAGACCTGAACAATATGTTCGAGGCTTTTCATACTTCCGCTGTGATGCCTTTGTTTTGGCAAGTGGTTTTTATGGTGCTGACGGCGGCAATTGTGCTGGCTGGCATTGAAAAGGGTATAGAAAAATACACGAAGATTCTGATGCCGCTTCTTTTTGTGATTATTATTGTGCTGGATATACGAGCCATTACTTTAAAGGGGGCTTCGGAAGGATTGGCTTTTTTATTTCATCCCGATTTTAGCAAAATAACATCCGCTACCATATTGGAAGCTTTGGGACAAGCCTTTTTCTCGCTCAGTATCGGGATGGGAGTGCTGATTACTTACGGTTCTTATATTCAAAAAGATAATAATTTGTCGAATGTAGCTTTTGAAGTTTCGTTTTTTGATACTTTGATTGCTGTACTTGCCGGTATTGCCATTTTTCCTGCGGTTTTTGCCTTTCATATAGAACCGTCGGCCGGTCCGGGATTGGTGTTTCTGACACTACCTTCTATTTTCCAGTCTATGCCCGGCGGATATTTCTTTGCCATACTTTTCTTTTTGTTACTTTTGGTAGCGGCACTTACTTCCAGCATTTCGGTTTTGGAAGTGGTGGTGGCTTATTTTGTAGAGGAAAAAAACATGTCTCGTAAGAAAGCGACTTACATTGCCACTGCCTCCATTATGGTATTGGGTGTACTTGCTACTTTGTCTTTTGGGCCGCTAAACGATGTAAAGATTTTTTCAAAAACGGTTTTCGATTTGTTGGATTATGCTTCGGCTAATATCATGTTGCCTTTGGGAGGCTTGTTTATTGTTATTTTTATCGGTTGGATAATGCCCCGGAAAGAGGTTACCGAAGAAATATCCAATGGCGGTAATTTGAAAATCCGACTTTTCGGGTTGTATTATTTTATTATACGGTTTATTGCGCCGTTGGCAATCGGGTTGATTTTTTTAAACGGATTAGGTATTTTGTAAAGATTGTTTTGGTATAAACTTAAATTTTTAATGTTATGAATACTAAATGGGAATTATTTCAGAAGTTTTTGATTACGCAGGAAGAACAAATTCAGGTAGTTGATTTTATTATCAATTCGGTTATTGTGTTTGTATTGGCATGGTTGCTCGAATTGACTTATCGAAAATGTGGCAGAAGCCTATCTAACAGAAAGGCGTTTTCTGCAAATTTTATTCTGATTGGATTTGCTACCATGCTGATTATTTCGGTAGTGAAGTCGAGTCTTGCTTTGTCGTTAGGATTGGTAGGTGCTTTGTCCATTATACGGTTTAGAGCCGCTATTAAAGAACCGGAAGAGTTGGCTTATTTGTTTTTGGTTATATCTTTCGGATTGGGGTTGGGTGCCAATTTGCGGTTGATAACGATAGTTGCTTTTGCCATTGTTATGGCTATTATTTGGATTCGTCATTTTATTTCCAAACCCGATTATAGCAACAACCTCTATTTGACAATCAATGATAAGGATAAAAAACTGAGTATCGGAACATTGGAAAATTTATTGAAAGATTATTCGTTGAAATTTCAAATCAAAAGGTTTGACGAATCGGAATCCGGAATGGAAACCACACTGCTTTTGGACAGGATAAAACCCTCGGTGCTTGAAAATTTTAAGAATGAGCTGAAAAAAATATCGGAACATGCCAAAATTTCGTTTATCGATAACAGAGTCTTTTAGATGAATACGAACGAATCATACACTTTTCTGAAAACATATCGCTACGAGCGTAAATTTATAGCTTCTCCATTGAGCAAAGAGGAAACGGAGTTTTTGTTATTGCTTCATCCTGCCGGCTTCCGGGAAATTTATGCCGAACGCTATGTTAATAATATTTACTTTGATAGCTCGGCATTGGATTTTTATTATGATAATGTAGAAGGCCGGCATGACCGTATTAAGGTACGAATACGCTGGTACGGAGATTTTACGGGAAATGTAGAAACCCCCATCTTGGAAATAAAAAAGAAAAGCGGAACGGTAGGAACAAAAGAATCGTTTGTTTTGCCGGCTTTTGAATTTCAATCTTCTGCAGATTTGAACAATGCGGTGAATAGTATAAAAAAAGCGAAATTGCCGGATGATATTAGGGTAAAACTTTTGAACTTAGTACCAGTGTTGGCTAATCGCTACCGGCGTAAATATTTTCTGGATAGATCCGGCAAATTCAGAGTTACCATAGACTCGGACATTGCATATTATCCTTTGCTAAATGTTTTTGATTTTGAGAGTATTGAAGCCAAAGACTATTCCAAAGTTCTCGTTGAGTTAAAATATGATTCCGAAGATCACAATCGTATTACCGACAGTATCGGTTATTTTCCTTTCAGACTTACAAAAAATTCAAAATATGTTACGGGCATTGAGATTTTTTACGATATGGTTGATTAGTTTTATTCTTTTATTTTTAACATCAATTTTTTTTACAGGTTGTAAAAATGAAAAGAATGATCATGTTATTTTTTTCTGTGATTCAGAAAATATAAAAGATGGGATGTTGTATGATAATGAACATGATGTTTCTTTTGAAGGAGTAAATTTATTGTCTCAAAAAGAATTTTTTTCGCCCACAAATTCTTTAAAATTATCAAAAAAGAAAATCTACGGATTTACTACCAAA
>CAYMVE010000017.1:17158-23669 GCA_964393715.1 uncultured Bacteroidales bacterium
ATAAACTAACAGTATGGTATAAGGGACATAGTAAACCCTACTTAGTTGTTCAACACAAAAAAGATTTTTATAAAGCTTCGTCTCGAGTAGTTGAAAAAAATAATAATGGTTGGAAGAAACAGGAATTGAATTTTATTATTGATCGAAAGTTTTCGGGGAAAGAATTTAAGTTGTATATATGGAATAAAGAAAGAAGTGAAAAACTTTTTGTTGATGATTTTAAACTTGAAATGAATAATCTTTTAGGAAGGGAAACCTCCGATGAGGATACTATTTTTCAGATTTATATCAATAAAGATGGAATTAAAAAAATTAAAGATCAAATAAAGACAGCTTTTAATAAAGGGGTTTTGGAGTTAGGAGATAACCCTTGGGTGAAGGCTAAGATTTTTTGGGGAGATGAAATTTTTAAAACCAAACTTCGTCTTAAAGGTGATTGGTTAGACCACATAAGCGGTGATAAGTGGTCATTTAGAATAAAAATTAGAAATAATACTTCTTTTAAGGGGATGAAAGTGTTTTCCATACAGAAGCCGGAAACCAGATTTTTCCTTGCACAATGGTTTTTATATTCCTTGTTTAGAGATGAAGATTTGCTTGCCCCTCGTTATGGATTTGTAAATGTTCAAAGGAATACAAAATATTTAGGAGCTTATGCTTATGAAGAACATTTTGAAAAGCAGTTGGTAGAGTCTCTTAAAAGGAGAGAAGGACCTATTTTGAAATTTACGGAAGATTCTTTTTGGGATCTGATGATTATTAATATAAAGGAGAATAAAAACAACAAACAAACCACAGAATTAAAAAAGTACCCGTTGTTTGAAGCGAGCAAAATAGTACCTTTTTTTAGGAAAAAAACATTGAATAATCAGGTATTAAGCAATGAGTTTCTCATTGCTCAAAATCTTTTATACCAACATAAATACGGTTTGACGGATATGTCCGATTTGTTTGATGTTGAAAAAGCAGCAAAATTTTATGCTTTATTGAATGTTATGCAGGGATATCACGGGATGAGGTGGCATAATATTCGTTATTATTACAATCCTATTATTTCGAAACTGGAATTTGTAGCTTATGATAATTATGTGTCAGACGGAGTTTACAGGGTTATTAATGGTAATATTATTCCTCTTTCATATATAGAAAACACACCACCCCAAAAATCCGAAGTTATACCTAATTTATACATTTTTAAAGATTCGATTTTTATAAATTATTATTTAGAGTATTTAAAAAAATATTCTCAAAAATCATATTGGGATAGTGTTTTTAATGTTTATGATACCAGACTGAAAAATTATTTGTCTAAGATTCGGAATTTTTATCCGGATTACAGATTTGATAAGGATATGTATTATAAACAGGCAGAAAAAATAAGAGAAGAATTACCGAAATTGGAAGAAAAAATAAGAAATGGAGCTTACAAAAAAATAGAATTACCCGAAATCAAACAAACAGATTATAGAGATACTGTTATTCCGGAAATTTTAAAAGACTATATAAATATTTATACCCAGAAATTAAGTGGAGATACTACTGTTTTGAAAATAGTTAATTATTCTCCTGCCCGATTGGCTTTAGTTTCTTATATTAAAAAAGACAAGGTTTATGATATGAATAGTGTGTTTGTAAATCCTTATTTTACAGGAAAATACAAGTGTATTGTAAAATTAAAAGATAAAAAAATAGATAAGTTGGTTTTTCAATATAATGATACTGCAATTACAGTTGATGTTTTACCTTGGCCGGAACCCATTACTTTGACTCCTAGACAAGAGTTGGAAAAGAATAATAAATTCCCTGATGAATCTTATTATAAAGTAGAAGGCAAAAAAGTAATATTTAACGGTACCGTGAAAATAAACAAAATAATTATGATTCCAAAAGGGTACCAGGTTGTGGTGGAACCGGGAACGAATATCATTTTTGAAAAAGAAGGAGGAATTTTATCTTATTCATCTGTTGAAATTAATGGAACCAAATCAAATCCGGTAAACATTACCTCCACCACTTCTGACAATAATGGTTTCAATGTCTTACAAGCACCTTTTGTAAAAATGAAATTTGCCTACTTTCATCATATGAATGCTTTTCATTACAAGGGATGGACCTTAACAGGAGGAGTTTCCATATATGAATCGAATGTAACTATTGATAGTTGTAAATTTACTGAAAATTTTTCCGAAGATGATTTAAATACGGTAAGGTGTAAAATAGAAATAAAAAATTCTGATTTTACAAATACATTTTCAGATGCATACGATTCGGATTTTTGTAATGGTAATTTAGTAAACTGTTATTTTGAAAATACGGGAAACGATGCTATAGATTTATCTACCAGTAAGATTGATATAAAAGGTTGCACTATAAAAAATGCTGGTGATAAGGCTGTTAGTGGTGGTGAGGCTTCAATTGTAAATATTGAAAATTGTAAAATTGATGGGGCAAAAATTGGAATTGCTTCAAAAGATTTGTCGAAAGTTTCGATGGATAATATAGAAATAAAAAATGTTGTGTATGCATTAACGGCTTTTAGGAAAAAACCGGAATATGGTGAATCAAAAGTAATCGCTAATAATATTAAAGCAACGGATTATGTGATGTTTTCTTTGATTGAAAAACATTCTACACTCTTTTTAAATGGTGTTAAAATTGAGGGTAAATATAAAAATGTGGCAAAAAGATTTTATTAAGAAAACAACAATTGAAACCTTAATATGAGATTGTAAGTACTTGGTTTATTCTTCGTATTCGCCTTTTTTGGCTTTTTCATAATCGGGACCATCTACAAGTTTCCAGTATTCTTCGTTTCGTTCCACTTTATATTTACCAAAATATTTCCAATACAGTTCTTTTGTTGTACCGTCATGATGTAACACGCCTCTTTTATACTGATATGTGTTAAATAAATTTAATGAAATAAAGAATAATAAAATTATTAAATAAAAGATTTTCACCTTTTTTAATTTCTTTAACACAAATTCTGTAAAAGCACCCATGGGAATGGCTAAAATACCGTAACTGTCAATTAAAGCCCTTTGTCCAAAACTGCCTCCGTACCACCAACACCACCAAGAAAAAATAATATATATGTTTAATATAAAAAAGATACTGAATGGAAGCAGAAATTTTTTCAAGTTGTATTTATTTAAAAAGGGAAATCCGAGAATGGCAAATACCATGATTGGTGTATATACCAACCATCCTTTTCTATAACTAAATAAACCATCCAAAATGTGAGGATGTGTCCAAAAAAATCCTTCGTCACCATAAGAATAAAATAAAAAATGACCGGTTATCTTTTTCCAGTATAAAAGTTGTGGTAAGATAATTAAAAATGCAAAGAAAATAATAATCGCCACATATTTTGAATGGGTAATCAAAAAGTAAAATCTTTGTTTTATATCCTTAATACTCTTAATGTTGTAAAGTAAAAATAATATGATGACTATTGCATCCGTTGGACGGATAAGGGAAATCAGGCCATATAATATTCCAAGGGGTATGGATAATTTGACCGATGGGTTAAAGTACCATTTAATAGTTAGGAATACAAATAAATTTACCAATGTGAATAAATAAACATGTGGCATTAAAGGATGCATGGTGGAAAAAAAATAAATATTAGTGCCTAATGGTAAGGATAACAAGATAATAGCAGTTGTTTGCTCACTAAAATAATTGATTAAAATTTTTCTTAAAACCAACAATCCGATTAACAAATAAAATATAGTTCCCCATATCAGGACATATTTGTATATGCTAGTGTACCCTGTTGGGGGTAATCCTGTAAGTATCGAATATAGGTGTGCTATTAAGAAAAACGGCATATATAAAAAAGATAATCCCATGGTTGTTTTTATTACTTTTTTTCCGGAAGGCAAGGTGGTAGGCCACATTATGTATTTATCTTCTTCTTTATAGGTGTGAAATTTTAATTCCAAATCGTGATAAACAAAAAATGCCGGTAGGTAGGAATAATAGGATATAACATCCCATTCAATCACTTTTTTCTTATCTTTCCAAAAGCTAAAATTATGGTTTACCCATACTATAACAATGATTGAAAACAAAATTGATAGGTATGAAAGATTTTTTTTGAGCATCTTTATTTTAACCTTAACAATCCGTATTTTATTATTTTGAAAAAAATCAAAATAGCATCTTTGTTTGTGAGTTTTTTTCCTTCCGATATAGTTCTGGGAAAATAATTAACCGGAACTTCAACCACTTTGTTTCTGGCAATTCTGATTGATTTGATGATGATTTCGGTTTCAAAGCCAAATCTTTTTTCTTTTAAGGTTAGTTTTTCAAAAAGCTCTTTTCTGATTAGTTTATAACCACAAGCAATATCGGTTATTTTTACATTTATTAACATTGCGGTGACAGTTGTAAAAATTTTATTTCCCAAGTATCGCCAATAAGAAGATAGCGGCCTTATGATGCCTTCCATATACCTTGAGCCGTTTACAAAATCAACATCCATTTTTTTCATTACATCAATCATCCTGGGAATATCCTTTACATCTAACTCCAAATCTGCATCCTGAAACAGGTAAACATCGCCATTAGCATGTTTTATGCCGGATACAATAGCCGCTCCTTTACCGTGATTATTGTCGTGCTTAACTAATTTTAAATTGTGAAAAGATTGTCGATGAATAAAATGGTTTATTATCTTATATGAATTATCTGTAGAACAATCATCTACGACTATAATTTCATAATTGTTCACGAATGATTCCAGATTCAAATCAATTAACTTTTGTAAAACCTCGATAATGTTTTGTTCTTCATTATAAACAGGAATTATGATGCTTAAAAACATTTTTTATTTACTTTTGCTACAAATATAAATGAAATAATTTTATCAAAATGATGCAACGCAGGATATATCTTATCATCTTATTGCTACCTTTTTTATGGGTTGCTTGTAATAGTGAGAAGGAAAGTAAAGTTCACAAAAATAAAATCGATAAAAATTTTGTATATATAAAAGATAAGCGTTTTTTTTTGAATGATACGGTTTTTTTTCCAATGATGATAAATTACGGTCTTTTGACATATACTTATAACGGAACACCGTTGATTGTAGATGTCAATGCAAAAATCCCTTCAAAAATACACAATGTTGAAGATTTTCAAAAAAAAATGTTTAGAACCATTGATGCCCATTTGAAAATTATTAAAGATTTAGGATTTAATTCATTAAGATTGTATGGAGTAACTAGGTTTTTAAGAGATAATAATAAACTGTATATCAATGAGATTTTAGATGAAAAAAATACACCTCTTTTGAGGAAATTAAATGAATATTTTGTCTTGTTAGACCAAGTATTTGAACTGGCTAAAAAGAATGAATTAAAAGTAATGTTTTTATTTGCTAACGATGGAATAGAAATTCCGGATTACGATGAATTTCGTATTGAAGTCTTAAAGCATTATTCAAACAATAATACTATTTTTTCTTACGATTTTTTTAACGAACCGCTATATTTTGATAAGATACTGGAACGTCCCAAAAAAAACGCCTATAAGGTTGTGCAAAAGTGGAAGAATATGATGTCTAAATATGCACCAAAACAATTGTTAACGATTGGCCTTTCCGAACCCATAGAAGTTTTTGAATGGGATCCTTCCATACTTCCTGTTGATTTTATATCTTTTCATACTTATGATATTTTGCGAATACCTAGCGAAATTTTCTGGTATTCAAGATATGCCCATAAAGTTTGGATGATCGGTGAAACCGGATTGGCTGCAGATAATGATTCCGTTTCTTTTGAAAAGCAGAAAAAATTTATGGAAAAAACATATCAGTATGCCATAAATTGTGGTGCTGCTGGATTTGGAATATGGCAATTTCAAGATGTTAATTGGGGAAGCTGGAGATCCGGACACAAAGGACTGTTTACATTCTATGGAGACACGACGATAAACGGAGTAAAAATAAAAGGCAGACTAAAACCGGCAGCTTTTATAATAAAAAAATTAAAAAAAATAAAACCGGAAGAACCTTGCCAAATGCCCAATAATTATTTTAATATGAGAGATTATCATAAGTTTTTAATTAAAGGATATGTTTTTGATGCCAATTCTAAAAAGCCTATTAATGGTGCAGTGATTCGGGGGTGGACGAAAGACTGGAAATTGGGAACTAATACATATACCGATTCTACCGGTAAGTTTCTTTTATTTTCAGACTGGAAATTTGTTCATATTCGTATTTCTGCACCGGGTTATAGTACCGTTAAATTTGATAGATATAATATAAATTATAAAGAAAGTCCGTATGTCAAAAACAAATATGTTTTTTTGGATTCTGTTTCGAGAATGTATAAAAATTATGTAAATTCAAAAATGTATGAATTTAATAAAAGTGACTTTTATGCTTATAAATACAGTGGTTTATTGGATACCGTATTTTTAGAAAAAATTGATTTTAAAAACTTATAGCATTTCTAATTCACTAGTGTCCGATAAAAATTTTTTCAAAAGCGGGATTTCC
>CAYMVE010000018.1:0-23456 GCA_964393715.1 uncultured Bacteroidales bacterium
CATTATTACAGGGAAAAACTACCGCAAAACAAAGTGGATAGAACTTTTGTTTGGAACGGCGACTCCCGAATATTTTTCGCCATGATCAAACTGTTGGAAGACGATCGGAATGTAGAAAACGACATAAAAATCGGAAATGGAATCGTAAAAGTAATTCTTTTGGTAGAAGACAACGAAAAATATTATTCGCGTTATTTGCCACAGTTATACCATTTGGTATTGGAACAAACCCGGCGCGTATTGTCGGAATCCTATTCCGACGAACTATACAAACTCCTGAAAATGAGATCAAGACCTCGCGTTCTCATGGTAACAAATTACGAAGATGCCTTAAAGGTGCTCAACCAATATCAAGAAGACTTACTCACGCTCATAACCGATGTAGAGTTCAGCAAAGACGGAAAACGCAATAAAGAAGCCGGGTTCTTACTTACGGAAGAATTTCGCAAATACAATCCGGAACTTCCCGTGATCATTCAATCTTCCAACATCAAAAACAAAGAAAGAGCAGAAAAACTAAAAACTTATTTCATCCACAAAAACAGCGACACCTTGATGCACGACATAAGAATATTTATGCAACAATACCTCGGATTCGGCGACTTCATTTTCAGAAATAAGGAAGGTAAACAAATAGCAGTTGCCAAAACATTTGAAGAATTTTACGAACTATTGTCGGTTTTGCCCGACGAAACATTATATTACCATGCCTCCCGTAACCATTTCTCCCAATGGCTTATGGCACAAGGAGAAATTGAACTGGGAAAACTCCTGATGAAAGTGCATATCTCCGACTTCAAAGATATTGCAGAACTGAGAGAATACCTTGTTCACATCATCCACAAATTCAGAACAGAAGCCAAAAGAGGCAAACTGGTAGAATTTTCCGAAAGAGATCTGAAAGAAGAAAGCAACATTGTAAGTCTCGCATCCGGAAATCTAGGCGGTAAAGGACGCGGCATCTTGTTCATAAACACATTGCTCTACAACTTTGATTTCAAAAGCATTATATCCGATATAAACATACGGAGCCCACGAACCGCCATAATAGGTACCGATGAATTTGACTTGTTTCTGAAAGAAAACGAACTGATAGAAACCGTTTACTCCGACACCGCAACTTATGAAGAAATAAAACAACTATTCGTAGCAGGTAAACTCTCCGATAACCTGATGAAAAAATTGCGAATTGTAGTGGAAACTCTTAAAAATCCTATTGCCGTAAGATCGTCCAGCCTGTTTGAAGACTCATTGATGCAGCCCTTTGCCGGTGTATTCGAGACTTATATTGTACCCAACAGCCATTACAATACCGAAATCAGACTACAACAATTGGCCAACGCCATAAAACTGGTGTATGCATCCATATTTTCCCCTATATCTAAAAATTACATAGAAGCCATCAATTACAAGATTGAAGAAGAAAAAATGGCCGTAGTCTTACAAGAAGTGGTAGGACACCAATTTGACCGATACTATTATCCGCACATTAGCGGTGTAGCCCAATCGTACAACTTTTATCCCATCTCGCACATGCAACCGGAAGATGGATTTGCCGTTATCGCACTCGGACTGGGACAATATGTGGTGGACGGTGAAAAAGCATTCCGTTTTTCGCCCAAAGACCCCCAAATTGATATTTTCACAAAAGAAGAACTGCTGCAAAACTCACAAAATTATTTTTATGCCGTAGATTTGGGAAGGGAACACATCAACCTGCTGGAAGGTGAAACAGCAGGTCTGGCCAAGTTGGATATAGCCGAAGCGGAAAAACACGGAACCTTGAAACATTTGGCCTCTGTTTACGATTATCAGAACGACATAATCAGGCCGGGGCTCAACTATCCGGGACCTCGCGTGTTGAATTTTGCCAACATCCTAAAATACAACTATATACCCCTATCAGAAACCATATCCGTCATGCTCGATGTGGTAAAAGAAGCCATGGGTGCACCTGTGGAAATAGAATTCGCCGTGGACTTAACAAAAGACGAAAACGGCAGGGCTTCATTCTATTTATTGCAAATCAAACCCTTGCTAACCAACGAAGAAGATTACAAGATTCACCCCGAAGAACTGAAAAAAGACAATTTGCTCCTACTCGCAGACAAAAGCGTAGGAAACGGCATCATAAAAGACCTGTGTGATGTAATCTTTGTGGACATAAACCAATTTGACAAAACCCAAACGGAAGAAATCGCCCGAGAAATTGCCCGGTTCAATACACGAATGAAAAAAGAAGACAAATCTTACATACTAATAGGACCGGGACGTTGGGGCACCAGAGACAAATTTATAGGAATTCCCGTAACATGGTCCGATATTTCCAACGCAAAAATTATAGTGGAAACCAACCTGAAAGACTTTCCTCTGGATGCTTCGTTAGGGTCACACTTTTTCCACAATGTGATTTCTATGAATGTCGGCTATTTCTCGGTAAACCAAACCGGTGGCAAAGGATTTATCCAATGGGAAAAACTTTACAATGCCCCAATAATAAAAAGAGGAAAATACATTTTGCATGTAAAATTCGACAATTGCTTGACCGTAAAAATGGACGGCAAAAAAAGAATATCAATAGTAGAGATAAATCCATCTTGACAAGTTGAGGTCAAACAAAAAAGTAATATAAATAACTCAATATTTCACCTTAATTTTAGCATCTGGAAAACAACAACCTAATAATCAAAAGATTACAAACACACTATACACGAAAAACAAAAATTAAAATTCTGTATTTTATCGACTTTTAGTGGAAAAATAATATTTTTTTATCAAAAAAAATGAGGCTAATATATTATTTTATAGTATTTTTAGTAAGTCAAATCAAAAAACATATTCCTATGAAACTAAAAAAAATATTTTTTACAATATTCTTATTTTGGGAAAGTATCGTTTTTTCCCAGAATGTAGGTATCAACGCATCCGGTACGGCTCCGGACGCTTCTGCCGGATTGGATGTTAATTTTAACAACAAGGGACTTTTGATACCACGAGTGGATATTTCGGACTTATCTACCGCAGCTCCAATTTCTTCTCCGGCTACATCACTTATCGTTTACAATACTAACACCACTACAGGTCCCGGATATTTTTACTGGAACGGTAGCCGATGGGTGAAACTGTTTGACGAAAATGACGGAAAACCATGGCTGCTTAGCGGCAATGCCGGTACTACAGCCGGAACAGATTTTATAGGCACTACCGATGCACAAGATTTGGTTTTCAAAACCAATGGAACGGAAAATATGAGAATCAATCATACCCTTGGTTATGTTGGAATCGGCACTCCCAATCCCGGTGGCAGATTAGAAGTCAATGTTTCTCCCGGCTCTAATGGAGGAGATGACTATTTTAGAGTGGAAATGTCCCATAATGTCGGAATTACCCTGAGGTCGGGACTTTCAAATGGAAATCCTTTTATTATCTTTTCAAATGACGCTTCCAATACAGATGCCAAAATTCAATTAAATGGCGACGATATGTTGTCTATAACAGGTGCGAATGTCGGTATTGAAGTTACATCGCCAAGCAAAAAATTAGAAGTGGATGGAGATATAAGAATTGCTAATAATGTGGATGCCCTGATATTGGGGAATGCTTTTGTTCCCAATAGGATAGGAAACTACAATGCAATAACTTTAACAGGACCTTCCAACAATGACTATATAACCATACATGGAAAAGGAACAAACGACCACGGCGAATTTTACATCGTTACCGGAGACAATATGGAGGAACCGCTTTATTTTGGACGAGATAATTATACTACAGTAGCTTACCCCGATGTAATAGATATGGCATTAGTGCAAGGAAAAGTGGGAATTGCCACAACCACGCCTAATGCAAGGTTAACAGTAATAACCAATGGAGCTTTTGATCAATTTAGTTTGGTAAATAGTGGTTATTATTCAGGAGGCTGGGCACGAGGTGGCGATTTGCAGTTTATAAAAGACAACAACACAAGGCATAGAGGATTAACTTACGGCATTTATGGTAGTGGAAACAATTTAATCGGAGCCTATTTTTCCGCAAAAGAAGATGATAACTCTCCATGGAATACCGCTCAATTGTTTTTACATAGTTCCGGTGGTGTAGGAATAGGTACAAACCAACCGAGAGCGGCACTCGATGTAAACGGGCAAGTGGTAGCCGTAAACCGATTTACAATGGCTACGGATAATACCACCACTTCTCCTACTTGGCATATCGATAATTATAATGATCGATTTAGAATATTCAGACAACCTAATATCAATACGGCAGGCACGGAATTTTTCACAATAAAAAATTCGGGGAATACAGGAATTGGCACCTCTTCTCCCATAACAGTCTTACATGTTGCCGGTACCCATCCGGGGGCAGGACAAGGCAACGGCAACAATTCGGATGCCGCAACAGAAACTATCATCCCGGCAGGAAGTAACGGTTCCAGCAGAAAATATGATTGGCCCAACGGTTGGGGCGGAGGTATTTCCACTTGGGATATATGTGGTTCAGGTATATATGAAAATACTTATCTGACACGATCGGACAAAAGATACAAAAAGGATATCAAAACTTTGAAAACTAAAGATTTGATAGATAAGTTTATGCAATTGAAACCGGTCAGTTATAATTTCAACCCTAAAACATTAGAGGCAAATCCGATAGAATACAAAAGACGACATTTTGGTTTTATTGCTAACGAAGTGGAAGAAATTTTTCCGGACATTGTAGTAAATGCAGGAATGCCCGATAATATAGCAAGAGGATTGGAATACGATGCTTTTATTCCTATTACTATTGCAGTAGTACAACAGCAACAGCAAAAAATTAAGACTTTGGAACAACAAATTAAAACACTACAAGAACAAATTAATGAACTGAAAAAGAAGACAAAAGAATAATATTTTTCCAAAATTGGGAAAAACTTATATTATAAAAGATGTTCTAATTCTAATTATTCGAGAGAAAATACTTATTCTATTGAAAATAACATCATTAAACCTCTTTACTGTTTTCACATTGGGGTTCGTTTCCGGTCTTTTTCAAATCCCCCTTTTTTATCCCCAACTTGAAAATAGGATTTTTTGGCATGATTTTTATTTCAATTAACTTTGTTAAAAAAATATCTTTATGAAAAAACAAATTTTAGGAATTGTTACGGTTTTAGTCATAGCTGTTGCATTGATAAGCGGAAAGCCTTCGGATACAGATAAGTTGTGGGAACTTTACCATAAATATTACCGGGAAGATTTGCCCCAAAAAGCCAATGCAATTCTGGACGAAATCATAGATATGGCAAAAGCCAATCATCTTTTGTTCGACCTGCTGCATGCTTACGGAGAAAAAAGCAATACTTACAATTGGCTGTACAATAGAGATGAGTTCTATGTGAAGTATGCCGATTTTCTTGAAAAGGAATTGGAAACGCAGCAAAAAGATACCTTGGTGTCCGGATTCATACATTTTTATCTCACTAATGTGTATGCCGATGCCCTCAAACACTTTAATCCAAGCATTTGGGAATATGACGAAACTCCGGAAAAGATGAGATTTTGGCCGATAAAACAATTTTCCGACAAGATTTTTACACATGCCCGATACTTACTGGAAAATGCGGCTTACTTTAACAAAATAATCACCCGGAAACTCCCGAAAATCTTGTCCCCTAATTACGAATTTTATCCATCTCTATGGGATGTTTTCGCCAACAAAATTTCAAACACGCTGATAGCTTCATTATTAAACTCACATTTTTCAACCTATTTTGACAACAGCCTGATGGCAAACGACACCTTACTATCCTCATACAACCGGTTCAAACATTTAAAAGCCGCTCTTTCGCCAAACAATCCCGCTGCTTTAATTGTGAAATTGTATCAAACGGACTTGGCATTTGCCGCCAGAGATACCGGATGTAAACGTTTTACCCAAATTGATTATGACAGATTAACCCTGTTTTATTCCGTTGCTTCCCTGAAAAACAAACAAAAAAAATTCATCGACATCCTCGAAACCTACCTGGAACAAAACAAAGATAAACCGTGCGAAATAATATATGCTTATTATTTAGCCAAAGCCTATTACAATTCGTCCTACAAAAACGCCCGTATCAAAGCATTGGAAATCGCCGAAAAATTTTACCAGAAACACCCCGAAGATTCACTGTTTGCCAAGAACCTAACATCCCTCGCAAAGACAATAAAACAAACTAAAACTCTGGATGCCGAGATAAAAGAATACATCGTTCCCGGCAAAGAACTTTTAGTCAGCCTTAACTATCTGAATGTTTCACAAGTAAAAATTACCGCTTACAGGATATCCTCCCAACAATACATTCAACTGGGAAATTATATTTACAATGACTGGAAATTAAACGAATGGGCACAAGAAATCATAAAAAAATCATCCCCTGTCAGCACGGTAACCTATCATTTACCACCCAATCCGGACTATTTTCCTAAAACTACTTCCCTATTGCTCTCCCCCCTAAAAAAAGGATTTTATCTCATCAGCATACAATCCGACTCTATTTCCAAATATTTGTTTACTCAAGTAAACAACATCGGAGCCTTAAAAATGGATGAAAACAAACCGTTACTCAGATTTTACAGCAAAACCGACGGAGCACCCTTAAAAAAACTGAAAATAGCAGAAGTTACGGTTGACTACCGCTCAAACAAAATCAAGTTTTCCAACACCTCCACCATGGACTTCTACAACAACTCCAACAACAATAACATTTCATACCTATTGGTAATCAATCATAAAGACTCCGCATTATTCGGAACACCTTATTTGTATCATTTTGACCATAGACCACGCCCGCAAACACGCACCTACATATACACGGATAGACTCACTTACCGTCCCGGTGAAAAAATTATGTTTGCCGCGGTAAAGGTAAAAGGTTACAAAAGAAAAAAGGAAGTAGTCACATCCGGGGAAAAAGCCCTTGTAATTTTGTCTTCTCCTTTTGGAAAAACATTGTGGGAAACACGGATAACTCCTGATGAAAACGGTGTAATCCACGGCGAATACATTTTGCCGGAAAATTTGCAACCCGGGAATTACCTATTAGGTATTGCAGGTGGCAGCAAAAGAATAAAAGTAGAAACCTACAAACTTCCCAAATACAAACTTGATTTCGACATAGCCGATAAAAAGAAAGCGCTTGGCGACACCATTGGCATAAAAGGCACCATAACCACCTATTCGGGGATGCCGGCAAACGGTACGAAAGTAATATGTTCGGTATGGAAGAAAGTTCGTCCCGAGGTGAAGTTTTTTTGGATGAATTATTTTGCTCCATCGAAATTCTTTGTGCAATCAGACACTGTTCCGGCAAATCCGGACGGCAGTTTCCGGTTTGACTTTCCAACGGAAAAAGATACTACCCGTCAAACTTACGAAGTCGTAATACGAACCATATTACCTTCCGGAGAAACGGAAGAAAAAACAAAAACATTTGCCATAGAGCCGTTTCCGTATAGTTTTCGCGTGGTGGAGCCCGAAATAATGGTGACCGATTGGGACAATACCATAAGCATAAAAAAGGAGCTGAACGGAGAAACGGCGGAATTTCCCGTAAAACTCACCCTTTACGAATTGAAATCGCCGTCAACTCCTTGGTTGGAAAATCAATTGCATGCCGACACTACCATTTACACTCCGGAACAATGGTATAAAAACACCCGGTTGTATCCTTATCCCAAAGAGCGGCCTCGAATATTACGAGAAGTGCTATCAACAACCATCAAAGGGGATACTTTCCAACTGCCCGGGAACATAAAACCCGGTTATTACCAAATCGTACTCGAAAAAACATTCCAAGGAACAACCCGGAAAACAACCCGAACATTTTTTGTTACCACCTCTCAATCTGCCAAAACATTCGGTGGCACGCCACTACACATCGCTATTCATGATACCAAGCCCGTAAAAGGTGGCGAAGTAAAAGAAGTGTTGTTAAATTCCGCTGCTAACGGAATGACGGTGAATGTCTATTTATACGACGGGGAAAAACTCTTACATGCATCCATCCTAAACCTCAATGGAAAACAAGCGTTATACAAAATACAAATACCCGATACCGTTCAATATAAAATTTCAGCTATCTTTATCTCATACTTCAACGGGAAATTGATAAAAAAACATTTTACATTTGAAAAATACCAACCTTCCATACACTTGCAAATCACTCGCATAAATGATAAAACCACTCCCGGCAAACAGGAAAAAATAACCCTAAAAGTTACCGATGATAACAGCAAACCGGTAAAAGCAACTTTGATAGCCGGAATGACAGATTTGGCACTGGAAAAATTCGGGAAAAATCATTGGGAAAAAAGTTTTGGTTGTTACATACCCGACATTCGTGCCGTAGCACAACCGCAAAAAAACAGTTTGACAGCTTATTTACGATTCCCGCAAGTTTATCGATATAGTTTTACTCCCGGAACAGGAAGAGTTGAAGGATATGCTTCCACCCCAAATTATCAAATCAGATCTTTGGAAAGAGGCCTAAAAACTGTGTCGGTACACAATTACCGCAAATCATTAATCCAACCTCTGTCTGCCGAATCCGAGCCTGTTTCCGAAACGGCCAAAGGAGCAGCCCCGCCGCCGGAGCATCAGCCGCAAAGCGACCAGCCACGCATCAACTTTAATCCTACCGCATTTTTCTATCCTTCCATTTCAACAAAAAGTAACGGCACGGCGGAAATAACATATTCCGTCCCCGACGCCCTTACCACTTGGCACCTGAAAGTGCTGGCATTCACTAACGATTGGCGTACGGATATCGAGGAAAAAGATATTGTAAGCAACAAACCCTTAATGATTATTACCGATATGCCTCGTTTCTTGCGGCAAAACGACAAAGTGGTATTGCCGGTTACCATAGCCAATATTTCGCAGCAATCCGCAACAGCCAAATTATCTATCAATATAACAGATCCGCAAAGCGGTCAAACCGTAACCGATACTACCATTTCGCTAACGGTAAAAAACGGCCATTCGGAAAAATGCGAATTTACCTTGATCGTACCGGAACAATCATACCTGCTGAATTATGAAGTTTCGGCCACTGCCAACAACTATACGGACAAAGAAATAGGCTACATACCGGTTCTGTCCGACAGGACTCTACTCGTACAATCGTTACCATTTTACATGAATCGAAAAGGCAACCAACAACTTACTTTTAAAGAATTCAAAGAAGGGCGACAATCCAAAACTATCCAAGACAAATCCCTTACGGTAGAAGTAACCGCCAATCCGTTATGGTATGCCGTTATGGCATTACCCGATATAATGACCTCGGACAACCGCTTTGTGTCGGACATTCTCAACAATCTTTTTACTTCGGTAGCCGTATCTTATGCAACGACACGCTATCCGGAAATGGAAAAAATGATAAAAATCATGACTAAAACTCATCCTTCACAAGAAAGTCCGTTTTTGTCCGCACTCCAAAAGAACAAAGAGCTCAAACAATTCTCCATCGAATCTTCACCGTGGCTACCGGAAGCCGACAAAGAAACTTTACGGGCACAAAAACTTAAACACATTTTCGATTCCAATAATTGCGAATACAACATTGCTTATTATAGCAGACAACTTTTGTCGTTTCAAGCTTCGGACGGAGGCTGGTTGTGGTATCGCCGCAGTCATTATTCCGATTTGGCAAGCACACTGGATGTGTTGGAAACATACGGTAAGTTAATAAATAAATTGGGATATACACCCTCTTTTGCCGAAACCAAAGCCATACAAAGCGGATTGTCTTATGCAGCCCAAAAAATGCTTAAAACCTATGAAAACATAAAAAAATACGACAAGGACTACCGCAACAACGATCATCTTTCTGCTACGGCTATAAAATACATGTATGTAAAATCGATGCTTGAAGAATACGATAATGTAAGAAACGATGCTTTTGACTACTATCTGGAACAAATGAAAAAATTCTGGCCTCACAAGTCCTTTGTGAACAAAGCCATGATAGGCATGTCTCTCATTAAATTTGCTTCGGACGAAGGTATAGACGGTAAAATATACAATTCGCTGAAAGAATATGCCAAGTACAACAACGAATTGGGAATGTACTGGCCTATAAAAAACAGCGGGTACTATTTCCAAACATCTACCATTATACAACAAACCACACTTATAGATTTTTTCAAACAAGAACAAGCACCGGTAAAAGAACTGGAAGCTATGGAAATCTTTTTGCTAAAACACAAACAAACCAATTCGTGGCCTTCTAAAATAGCCACCAGAGAAGCCATAATAGCCCTGCTATCCGATAGTGCAAAATTTGCCCTAAACTCCTCCGTTCCCGTGGAAATAAAACTGGGACAGACCGATATCACACAACTCGCCAAAGAAAACTCCCTGATAATCCCGGGCACGGGATACTTTAAATACACGCTGGAAGCACCGGCAATAAAAAACGATATGTACAAAATATCCGTGACTAAACATGATAATAGAAATATGGCCTGGGGAGCAGTATATTGGCAATACAGCGAAGACATAAGCAAAATAAATCCGGCGGGCGATAAGATTAGGATAACCAGAGAAATATATAAGCAGGTAGAAAAAAACGGAAAAAAAGTATATACCCAAATAAAAAACGCCCGATTGCAGCCCGGCGATAAGATAAAAATACGCCTTGTTGTTGCTTCCGACAGGGAAATGCAGTATATCTGCGTAAGGGATTTCCGTCCCTCCGCATTCGAACCGGTGGAAACACAAAGCGGCTACGATTATTACTCTTGGAAAGGCTATTATAAGGTGGTAAAAGACGAATGTACGGAGTTTTATTTCCGTAATTTCCCGAAAGGCACCTTGTCTTTGGAATATGAGGCTTATGTGAAATACAAAGGAGTATTTAACGGCGGTTATTCCGTGGCCCAGAGCATGTATAGTCCGGAATTTGTATCGAATACAAAAGGAATAAATGTTTCCGTAAAATGACCGTTTCGGAATTTTTAAGAAACAAAATAAATATACTTCCCGAACAGCCGGGCGTTTATATGTTTTATGATGTTTCCGGCAAAATAATATATGTGGGAAAGGCCAAAAACTTGAAAAAGCGCGTCAGCTCCTATTTTACCAAATCGCATGATACAGCCAAAATAAAAATACTGGTAAGCAAAATCCGTAATTTGGAATACATTGTGGTAGATACGGAAACGGATGCCTTGTTGTTGGAAAACAATCTGATAAAAAAATATCAGCCTCGCTATAATGTGCTGCTTAAAGACGACAAAACTTATCCGTTCATTGTTATCAAAAACGAACCGTTTCCCCGAGTTTTTTTAACACGCACTGTTAAAAAAGACGGTTCGCAATATTTCGGACCATATACTTCGGCTCGTATAGCCAGAACATTACTCGATTTGTTCAGAAAGCTTTTTTACATCCGCACTTGCAAATACAACCTGACGCCCCAAAATATAAAGCAGGGTAAGTTCAGAGTTTGTTTGGAATATCACATAAAAAAATGTAAAGCACCATGTACCGGACTACAAACCGAAGAAGAATATGCGGAACAAATCCGGCAAATTAAAAACATATTGAAAGGAAACATAACCGAAGTAATAACAAGCCTGGAATCCATGATGCAACAATACGCCGCCGAATTAAAATTTGAACTGGCTCAGGAAATAAAAGAAAAAATCGAAATGCTGCGTAAATTTCAAGCCAAATCAACGGTTGTCAATCCTTCTATACACAATGTAGATGTCTTCTCAATAGTAGAAGACGAAAAAGCCGCTTATGTCAATTATTTCAGTATCGTAAACGGAGCCATAATGCAAACCTATACGGTGGAGTTGAAAAAAAAATTGGATGAATCACGAGAAGATTTGCTGATGTTTGCCATCATGGATATAAGAGAACGGTTCGGAAGCACGGCCAATGAAATAATAGTCCCCTTTGAATTTGAAACCGAATTGCCGAATGTAACTTTTACCGTACCCAAAATAGGAGACAAAAAACATTTGCTGGACCTTTCGGAAAGAAACGCCCGATATTACATGCTGGACAAAAAGAAACAAAAATTGCTGAACGAAGGCAAATCCAAACAAAAACTCCTGCTCGAACAAGCAAAAGATGATTTGAGACTCAAAGAGCTACCCGTTCATATAGAATGTTTCGACAACTCCAATATTCAAGGTGCCCATCCCGTAGCCTCCTGTGTGGTTTTCAAAAACGGCAAACCCAGCAAATCGGAATACCGGAAGTTCAACATCAAAACGGTGGAAGGACCTAATGATTTCGCCTCAATGGAAGAAATTGTGTATCGGCGATATAAAAGGCTTATGGAAGAGGGCAAATCTCTCCCGCAACTTATCGTAATAGACGGAGGCAAAGGGCAATTAAACGCTGCATTGAAAAGCCTGAAAAAATTGCAGATTCAGGATAAGATCGCCATTATCGGTATCGCCAAAAAGTTGGAAGAAATTTTCTTTCCGGGACAAAAACTACCGCTTTACCTCGACAAACGATCTCCTACATTAAAACTAATACAACAAATAAGAGACGAAGCCCACCGTTTCGGTATCACTTTTCATAGGGATAAAAGAAGCAAGTCGTTTTTATTGTCGGAATTGGATGGCATCAAAGGGATTGGAGAAAAAACCAAACAAAAACTATTGAGAAAATTCGGATCAATAAAATACATAAAATCAGCTGATTTTGAAACTCTTGCAGCTATTGTGGGGAAAGCAAAAGCAAAAGTGCTTTTGGATTTTTTCAAAAAAAGTTAAGTGCTGTGCAACATTTTGCATTATTTTTGCGTTATAATATCAGAACTCTTCATTTACAACCTAAAAAACGGAGGAAAGCCTATCGAGCAAAACTACCTTCTGTAAAATATTTGTGAAAAACTAAAAACATACAGGAGGTATTGGTATGCAATACGAAAAAATGGCAAATGAACAGCTCGTTAGGCTATTTCAACAAAAAGAAGACAAACAAGCCTTTAACACTTTGCTATCAAGGTTAAAAGACGATGTTTTCCTTTACATCGTTTCTCATGTAAAAGACGAAGATGACGCTAACGACATTTTCCAAGACACCTTTTTCAAAGTTATCGATTCATTAAGAAATGGACATTACATCGAAGAAGGAAAATTCAAAAATTGGGTTTTCAGAATTGCCCACAATTTAATCATCGATTATCATCGCCGAAATAACAAAATGGGAATAGTATCCGGAGAGAATGCCGAATACTCTTTGTTCAACGATGTAAGGTTATCCGAAGGTAAAACCATAGAAGCCCAACTCATCAAAAAACAAACCCTAAAAAAGGTTAAAAACCTTATCGACTATTTGCCGCAAGATCAAAAAGAAATCGTAATTCTCCGAATATTTGTCGGAATGAGTTTTAAAGAAATTGCAGAAAAATTGGATATAAGCATCAATACGGCACTTGGAAGAATGAGATATGCGTTGATAAACCTTCGCAAAATTATTGATAAACATCACATAGATTTGTATTCTTATTAGATTTTGACCCGCTGAAATCCATAGCTTTAAGTAAATTAAAACCGTATTTCCGTAAGGGGTACGGTTTTTTAATATTAACATTTGCTCCCTTTACCAACCTCCCCCAACCCAATAACATCCCAACAAGGCCAAACCACAAAGAGTCCCACAATCGGAAACTTATCTACCAATGGGGTATTCAAAGATTTTTTGTAAAAATCAACCAATTATCAAAAAATTATATAACTTCGAAGCAAGAAACCCCAAATAAAATTATCATGAAAAAAGTTATTCTTGTTCTGTTTACATACTTTACTATTACGGAATTAGCCTTTTCACAAGAAAATGTCGGAATAGGAACAACATCGCCGGATCCTTCGGCAGTTTTGGACATTACAGCCTCGGACAAAGGGGTATTGATTCCCCGTGTTACACTTAACGACCATACCACGCCGGATCCAATCAACAATCCGGCAGAGGGACTGTTGATATACAACTACAACGGAAGCGAACCGCACGGTTTTTGGTATTGGGACGGTTCGCAATGGGTACAAGTTGGCACCGGTTCTTCGGGAGGCGGCACACTTGATGATGCCTATAATTTTGGAGGCCCTGGTGCCGGCCGGATTATTACGGCTGATTATGGAGCCGTTGAAATAAATATGACTACGGCAGCCTCCAATACCGAAGCACTTATCGTAACCGCCGCAAACGGTTCCTCTTCCACACCAAGCACAGGCATTCAAATAACCAACAGCGGGATAGGAGGCGGTATTTATGCCCAAAACACCAACTCGTCAAATCCGTATAATTCCATAGAAGCCTCAACCAACAGTACCAATGCATATACATCGGCAATAGCAGGATATTATGACGGCACGACACAAGGAGTAGGTGTATATGGCAGTGTGTATGACCAAAACTCTTCGGGACCAGCAGGCGTATTTGGTATTAACAATCGTACCAACGGAGGTGCCGGCGTATGGGGACAAGGATTCAACGGAACCGTAGGCGAAACAAACTATGCCGGAGGTGCCGGCGTATGGGGACAAAACTATCATTCCACCGGATCCGGTAACGGTAGTGGCGTAGTAGGCGACGGAAACATTGGAGTGTGGGGACAAACATCAGACGGACCAGCAGGTGTCAAAGGGGTAAATGCGAGAACAGACGGCGGTCATGGAGTATGGGGAGTAGGAGTAAACGGCGTAGTCGGAGAAAGTTCCTACACGGATGGATATGGCGTATGGGGTTCGAATGCTGCTACAAGCGACCCCGGAATAGGTGCCGCAGGCGTAGGCGTTACCGGTGTGGCAGGGCAGAGCACGAATCTAAATTTGAGTTACGGCGTGTATTCTTTTGACGACGCCGGCATATACAATAATTTGGATGTAGGAAATAATTTTTATGCAGGAGGTACAAAAAGTTTCCGGATAGACAATCCCAACAATCCCGAATACAAATTCTTAGTGCATTTCAGCATAGAGTCAAACGAAATCTTAAATGTTTACCGCGGCAAAGCCATACTGGACAACAACGGAGAAGCCATAGTAGAATTGCCCGATTATTTCATGAAAATAAATACGAACTTTTCATACAACCTTACGCCTATAGGAGCACCGGCACCCGGATTGTACATTAAACAAAAGATTGAAAACGGCCGGTTTGTTATTGCAGGCGGCACTCCCGGACAAGAAATAGATTGGGTGGTATATGCCGAAAGAAACGACAAATATTTGCAAGCACATCCCGAATTACGAGAAACTCAACCTGACAAAACCGGCAAATACAAAGGCAAATATGTGCATCCGGAATTATGGGGACAACCTGCCACCAAAGGAATTCTTTATAAAAAGCCTTTAAAGGTTTTGGATGATAAAGCAACCATACTTAAACATCCGGAAACTATAGATAGCACGAAATTGGATCAACACAGAAAACATTAATGTTATGCGGTTTCGCTTTTTGATATACGGTTTGTTCTTATTATTTCCAATGCCGGATTTTGCGCAGATATTTTACAACAATGGTGCCGATGTGTTTTTCTCACAAGGCTCCGTTGCCATAGTAAACGGAAATACGGAAAATGCTGCCGGCATCTTTACCAATAACGGAGAAATCCGGCTGAACGGAGATTTCACTTTGGGAGATACGGTTCAAGGATATGGTACTTATCGTCTTACGGGAGACTGGATAAATAATGCCGTATTCTTATATGATACTTCTTTGGTAGTTTTAGAAGGAGATACACAGCATATCACGGGAAATAATTCCACTTATTTCTACAACTTGGAATTGGATGGAACCGGCATAAAATATCTTACCATAAACACCTTTGTATCAAACATGCTGAATCTCAACCATATTGAATTGGCAACCGACTCTTTCCTATTAACCTTGCTAAACACCGACACTTCGGCCATCCAACGCACCACAGGATTTGTAAGTTCTTTACAAAACGGCTATCTGATAAGATACACCCACGACACGCTACCCTATTTGTTTCCTACCGGGTCTTCTGTGCCACCTCAACGATACAGACCGGTAACCATAAAACCGCTATCGCAAGATTCCGCTCAATTCGCCGTAAGATTTGTCAATCACGATGCCAGTACGGACGGTTACAATAGAAATATAATTGATACTACCTTGTGTTCTACCGAACCGGACTATTATTTTATGATTACACGGTTTGCTGGAAATACCAGTGCCCAATTGGGATTATTTTACGACGAAAGTAACGACGGATTTTGGAATGAAGTTGCGAACTGGCAAACCAATCAGTGGATAAAACTTAACGGAACTGTACTAACTACCAATACACCTTTTAACACATTAACAACCGGTGTGATAAGTAATTTTATCAACCAACCGTACCTCCCCGCCGTTTCTCAGCCGGAGATAAACTTGGGAAATGATACGGCATTTTGTAGTGGCAGTTCTATCGTGCTCGATGCAGGAGCCAATTTCGACACCTATCAGTGGAGCACCGGCGATACCACGCAAACCATAATAGTCAATACGGCAGGCATTTATTCGGTAACGGCAACTATAAACGGATGTACAGCATCCGGTACCATAAAAGTATCGGAGCACGAATTAAATTACACCCTGTACGGCGATACATCCATTTGTCAAGGAGACAGTGCAACATTAAATGTTTCCACCGATGCCTCCTTCTATTGGAGCACCGGGGATACCGACTCAACCACAACCGTAACACCCTCCAATACAACAACCTACACAATAACCATTCAAGATTCCGTATGTTCTTTGAGCGACAGTATAACCGTCAATGTAGCACCTACGGTAAATGCAGATGCCGGACAAGATGTTTACATCTGCCAAGGAGACACTACCGTTCTAACAGCCAGCGGAGGCACAAATTATGTATGGAACACCGGAGAGTCCACATCATCCATTACAGTATCACCCACAGACACAACCACCTACTATGTTACGGTAACCAACGATTCAGGTTGTGAAGGAACCGACTCGGTAACCGTCTATGTATTACCTCCTCCCGAAGCCAATGCCGGTAACGACACTTCGGTATGTGAAGGCACCACCTTGCAATTGCACGCCACCGGAGGAACCGACTACCACTGGGAACCGTCCTCCCTATTAAACAATCCCGATCTACAAAATCCGACAACCACAATTACCGCTACCACCACCTTTATCGTAACCGTATCAAACGGTGCTTGTTACGACACGGACTCCATAACCGTTTCCGTCTTACCAGCCCCTAATCTTCAAGTAGATGACGACACTTCTATATGCCACGGCGATTCAATCAGTATTGCCGCATACGGTAACGGATCGTTCCAGTGGAGCACTGGTGACACTATCGCTCAAATAACGGTATCCCCGGCTACAACAAACACCTATTCCGTAACATTAACTTCAACCAACGGATGTAGTTCAACCGGCAACATTACCGTAACGGTAGTTCCCCTTCCCGAAGCCTTTGCAGGAAACGACACAAGCATCTGCCAAGGAGAAACGGCTTGGCTTCATGCAGAAGGCGGCAGCAGTTATTACTGGACACCTCAAATCGGTGTGGATAATCCCTATTCGCAAAATACCACAGCACATCCGCAAACAACTACTACCTATACCGTAATCGTATCGAACGGAAATTGTTCGGATATAGATTCCGTTACGGTTATCGTAAATACTTTACCCTATATTTTTGCAGGAAACGATACCTCCATAGAGGAAGGGACACACCTCCAACTTCAAGCCATAACCAACGCCAACACGCCTTCATTTCTTTGGACTCCCGACCTTTACCTGTCGCAAAACAATATTGCCAATCCCGTCACAACTCCATCAAACACTATCACTTATATAGTAAATGTAACAGACGCAAACGGTTGCAGCAACAGCGATACTATTACCGTTTTTGTAACAGAACAACCGGAAAATCAATTGATTATCTACAATACTTTTACACCAAATCACGACGGAGTAAATGACACTTGGCATATTGAAGGAATAGAAATGTATCCGGACAATTATTTAGTCATTTATAACCGTGACGGCATGAAAGTATATGAAAAACACGGATACGCCAATGAATGGGATGGAAAATATTACGGAAACGATTTACCTGCGGCCACCTATTATTACATCCTTGATTTGGGTAACGGATCTACTCCTTTAAAAGGACATGTAACCATAATAAGATAAATCAATTATGATAAAAAAAATCGCTTTTTTCATATTAACTCTACATTTGATCAGCGGATACGGACAACAATTGCCACAAATGAGTCAATATTTGCTGGACGACATCA
This sequence comes from uncultured Bacteroidales bacterium, assembly GCA_964393715.1. Lineage (GTDB taxonomy): Bacteria > Bacteroidota > Bacteroidia > Bacteroidales > JALTDM01 > JALTDM01. The sequence goes on from CAYMVE010000018.1 coordinate 18,288, forward strand.
TTTTTAATCCTTCGAGTCTCGGCACCAAACCTTCCGACAGAATCGTTTTACATCACAGAAGCCAATGGATTGGTTTTGACGGTGCCCCCATCACGCAATTTATTTCTTACAACGGAAGTTTCAATGGAAATATGGGATTGGGAGGCTATATCATGAATGATATAACCGGACCTACACGCAGGTTGTCATTTAACCTGGGATATGCATACCATTTTGACATCACCAGAAAAACCAAGATATCTCTCGGCCTAATGGCAACCTTGATGCAATACGGCATAGATGGCAACAAAATAACGCTTTACAATCAGTATGATCCGTCTATCTACCAAGGATATTCCGACAAAAGTTGGAAACCCGATGTTTCTGTAGGAGGTCTGATTTACAACAAAAATTTCTATGCCGGCATTTCGGTGATACAATTGATAACGGCAAGAGTTCATTTGTACGAAAATCAACCGTTTAATGCCACGGTTCCGTTGGTACAACATTTTTATCTGTTCAGCGGCTACGGCATTGCATTAAACGACGAATTCAAAGTGACCCCTTCCCTAGCCATGCACGGCACACTTTCCAGTCCTTTACAATTCGATGTAATGGCCCAAGGTGATTACAAAAATCTGGTTTCTGCCGCATTAACTTACCGGTACAAAGACGCCATAATTTTAATGTTGGGTACCAAAGTCAAAGAAATTTTTATGATTGCCTATTCGTTTGACATCATTGTTTCTCCATTGAGAAAATCCAATAGCGGATCTCATGAAATCGTGCTTGGCATATATTTGAAAAAGAAAAACAAACGAGGAAGATCGCTTATTTGATTTTACTTCTTTCTTTTCACCACAGCCCATATTTTACTTAGCAGATTTAAGGCTTCCACCGGTGTAGTTTCATTGATATTTACATCTTTGAGTAACATTTTTATTTCCTGATAATCGGGATCTTCCATCTGAAACAAGGCTACCTGAGTAGGTTGCGTAACCGCTTTTTTTATATCCGGTTTGGTTCCCTTATTTTTTTCCAGTTGCTTTAATATCTGTTTAGCTCTGGTTATTACCACTTTGGGTATTCCGGCCATTTCAGCCACATGGATACCGAAACTGTGTTCGGTACCTCCCGGTCTTAATTTCCGTTCGAAAATTATTTTGTCTCCGGCTTCTTTTACGGATACATGAAAGTTCTTGATACGGGAAAAGAATTTTTCCATGTCGTTAAGTTCATGGTAGTGGGTGGCAAACAATGTTTTGGGGCGGGCATATCGGTTTTCGTGGAGGTATTCCGTAATAGCCCAAGCGATGGATATTCCGTCGTAAGTGCTGGTGCCGCGTCCTATTTCATCCAGCAATACGAGGCTTCGGGGGGAAAGGTTGTTCAGTATGCTGGCGGTTTCGGTCATCTCCACCATAAAGGTAGATTCTCCTTGCGACAGGTTGTCGGAAGCCCCTACACGCGTAAAAATTTTATCGATGATACCAATTTTGGCTTTATCGGCCGGGACAAAACTTCCTATTTGAGCCATAAGCACTATCAAGGCGGTTTGTCGCAATAGGGCGGACTTACCTGCCATATTAGGACCGGTTATGATTATTATTTGTTGTTTGTCGTTGTTCAGTAAGACGCTGTTGGGTACATATTCTTCTCCCAACGGTAATTGTCTTTCGATGACAGGATGTCTTCCGTTGGTTATGGCTAATTCGTAAGATTCGTTGATTTCCGGTTTTACATAATGGTATTTTTCGGCGACGGTTGCAAACGAGAGCAACACATCAAGTTGAGCCACAATAGCGGAGTTGAGCTGGAAGGTCGGGATATAATCGATAAGGAAGGCAACAAGGTCTTGATACAAATCGGTTTCCAATTGTAGTATTTTTTCTTCTGCACCCAATATTTTAGCCTCGTATTCCTTGAGTTTTGGAGTGATATATCTTTCGCTGCTTACCAGCGTTTGTTTTCTTATCCAATCTTCGGGTACTTTATGTTTGTGCGTATTACGAACTTCTAAATAGTATCCGAACACATTATTAAATCCGAGTTTGAGGTTTTGGATGCCGGTTCTTATCATTTCGTCCCGCAGCAAGTTGTTCAGATATTCCTTGCTATTGGACACCAATTCACGCAATTCGTCCAGTTCCGCATTGGCACCCGGTTTTATCACCGCGGCTTTTCCTACGGAAGTAGGAGCATCGTCCACCACCGTATCTTCTATTTTCTGTGCCACGGTATCACAAGGATTCAATTGGGTTATCAGATGTTCCAATTCCGGTATATCGGCTTGTTTCCACAATAGTTTTATTGCTTCAATGGCTTTAAGGCTGTTTTTGAGATGTACCACTTCACGCGGGGTGATTCTTCCCGACGAAATGCGTCCCACCAATCGTTCCAAGTCGGCAATTTCCCGTATTTTTTCTTTTATCTCGTAAGAAAAATCATAATGCTTGAGCAGGGCTTCGGTTGCATTTTGACGCTTTATGATTTGTTCTTTGTTTACCAGCGGGAAGGTTATCCACTGTTTGAGCAATCTTCCTCCCATAGGAGAAACCGTAAAATCTATAGTGTCGTAAAAATTTTTTCCGTTGTAGGCAATGGACCCGAACAGCTCGAGGTTACGGATGGTATAATGGTCTAACCACATGAATTTTCCGGAATCTATCCGGGAGATTCGCGTAACATGGTCGTATTTTTCATGTTCGGTAATGGTAAGGTAATGCAGAATAGCACCTGAGGCGATGATGGCATTTTGCAAAAATTCTATACCGAAACCTTTTAGATTTTGCGTCTTAAAATGCGTGGTAAGTTTTTCGTAACAAGTGTCGTAATTGAACACCCAGTCTTCCAGCGGATAAGTGTAAAATCGGTTTTGGGTCAGTTCTTCCACAAATTCTTTTTGGTTTCTGTAATAAATAATTTCTCGCGGGTTGTACGAAAAAATCAATTTTTGAATCTCGTCTGTTTTTCCTTCGGTTGTATAAAATTCTCCGGTGGTCAAGTCTAAAAAAGCAATGCCGACAATTCCTTTCGATTGATATACGCTGGCTACAAACACATTGGATTTGCCTTCCACAACGGTATCCTGATAAAAAACTCCCGGGGTTACCAGTTCTACAATGCCTCGTTTGACAATGCCTTTGGCTAATTTGGGGTCTTCCAGCTGTTCGCATATTGCCACTCTTTCGCCGGCCTTTATCAATTTGGGCAAATAAGTATCCAAAGCATGATAAGGAAATCCGGCCAAATCGACATAAGCGGCACTTCCGTTGGCTCTTTTGGTAAGCGTTATACCTAATATTCTGGAAGTTTTAACGGCATCTTCTTCAAAAGTCTCGTAAAAGTCTCCCACTCTGAATAAAAGAATAGCATCCGGATGTTTTGCTTTAAAACTGTAATATTGTTTCATCAAAGGAGTTAGGGCTGCTTTCTGCTTTTTAACCATAAAAAACTATTTTTTTGCTTTTTCTATCCGCAAACCTATTTTATTTATACCGTTCATCACCTTATGTCTCATGGCCTGCTCCAAGGTGAAAATGTATTTGCCTTTGAACGGAAACCTTACTTTGTCTCTATACAACAGAAGATTTTCGTACCGGTTATCCTCCACCTCTTTGCCATACCATTTTCCTTTGGCATCGGCCAACATACAATCTACCGTATCAATTCGTTGTATGCCTTTGGGGAAGTCAATGGTTACGAACATATACAAATTACGGTACATGTATGCATCATCGTTGCCGATAATGAAGAAAACGGTATATGGAGCCAAAGTGTCCGATATTTCCACTTCAAATTTAAGCAAAGAGTCTCTGTCCCAGCCGTTTGTCATTTGATATTCTTTGTTGTAAAAATGTTTGTCACCACACGAGACCACTAGCCCTATCAAAGTTATTGACAATATAATCGATAGTGTTTTTTTCACGCCGTTAATGCCTTTTTCTCCTGTTTCTCTTTTTGTTTTTTTTGTTTTGCTTTCTTTTTGATTCCATCTGTTCTACGGTATGTTGAGATACTACAAAATCTATGTTTTCTTCTTCATGTTTTATGGCAAAGTCTTCGAGTTTTTCCACTTTTTCTCCTTTTTTATTTTTTCTCTGAATGTATTCTACCGAATCGTAGCTTAACGGGAATATCCCTTTATTGTCCTCCGTATCATAAACATACCATACAATTTTTTTGAATACATCCGACTTGAGATAAACGGCATTTCCTTCCTCCGTTTCAAGCGGTTTGGAAATATCCGGCAAAAATTCCCGTGCTTCCTCGTAAACAGGCAATTCAAAATTCAAGCAACATTTGAGTTTCCCGCACAGACCGGTAAGTTTCTGTATATTTATGGTTAATTCTTGTGTTCTGGCCGTATTGGTAGTCACCGATACAAAGTTGGACATCCAAGTAGTGCAACACAACTCCTTTCCACACGGACCGATACCACCGATAAGACCGGCTTCTTGACGGGCGCCGATTTGACGCATTTCCACCCTTATCTTGAATTCTTTGGCAAGGACTTTTATGAGTTCGCGGAAATCCACTCTTTCGTCTGCAATGTAATAAAAAGTGGCTTTGGTCTTGTCACCTTGATATTCCACATCGCTCAATTTCATGTTTAATCCGAGTTCCTTGATAATTTTACGCGTCTTAAGCATGGTAGGGTATTCAAGTGCTATGGCCTCTTTCCATTTTTCAATATCGTTTGGCGTAGCAAAACGGTAAATTTTTTTCAACTTGGTGCTTTTATAATTCACATTTCTTTTTTTCATGTTGGAATACACCAGCGGTCCCGTTAAAGAAACAATACCTATATCATGCCCTTTCATTGCTTCTACCGCAACGATATCCCCCTGTTTCAACCTTAGGTGATTGGGGTTTTCAAAATAATCCTTGCGCGTATTTTTAAATCTGACTTCAACATATTGCTTGTCTTCCGGCAATACCGGCACTTCTTTGAGCCAATCGAATACATGGAGTCTGTCATAACTGAAACTTCGGCATTGCAATTGCGTGCCTTTGGGAGCACAACATCCGCGAAAATGCAGAATCTCTTTGGTAATTTCTATATTGGTTTCTTTATCTTTTGTTGTTATGGTGTTGTCTGACATGGTAATATGGTTTTTGCATCTATCTTAAAAAAAACATACAAAGTTAATTTTTTATTTTTATTGCACCATAATTGTTTTTGAAGTC
>CAYMVE010000019.1:0-23122 GCA_964393715.1 uncultured Bacteroidales bacterium
GATTTTACCTAATTTCAGTAGGATAATCAGGCTGCTTTGCGAAAGAATGACTATTTTAGCCCTTCCAAAAGCACCAGATCAGTATGTTTTCTTTGAAGAATCCGACACCGAGAATGTTAGCATTTATGGCATCTGCCGTAATTGCGGTTTTTGTGGGCATCATATCGATGGTACCGTGCAGCTTGTATTATGCCGCAGTATTTCCCGTATCAACCTTTGTGGTAAGTTTTGTGATATTTACAGCGGCACTCAAACATTTTATTTACCGGAAAATCAAAATAATTTACAAAACGATTTTTGACTTCAAAAATACCAAAGACACCGTATTGAAAGAAAAACTCGATTTGAAAAAGGACATATTGCAAAATACGGAAAATGATGTAAAACAATGGATTGAAGAAAAAAGCGATGAAATTGTAAGACTTAAAGAGCAAGAGAAATTCAGACGGGAGTTTTTGGCAAATGTTTCCCACGAACTACGCACGCCTATATTCAATGTGCAAGGCTATTTGGAAACCCTGTTGGATGGAGGCCTCAACGACGAACACATAGGTAAAGATTATTTGCAAAAAGCTTTGAAAAACATATCGCGGTTAAATTCCATCATCAGCGATCTCGAAAAAATATCTCATCTGGAAAGAGGCGAAACCTTTATGGAATATTCGGAATTTGAAATTAAGCCGTTGGTTCAAGAAGTTTTTGATTTGCTCACTTATTCCGCCAAAAAGAAAAATATAAAACTGGGATTTAAAAAAAGCTGTACCCTGAATGCGACTGTAAGAGCAGACCGTGAAAAAATAAAGGAAGTGTTGATTAATTTGGTAGGCAATGCCATCAATTACGGCAACCCCGGAGGCAAAGTGCTGGTAGGATGCTACGATATGGAAAACAAAATATTGGTGGAAGTATCCGACGACGGCATTGGGATACCCAAAGAACACCTGCCTTACATATTCAACAGGTTTTACAGGGTGGACAAAAACAGGTCACGCATGGAGGGCGGCACAGGATTAGGCTTATCCATTGTAAAACACATCATAGAAGCCCACGGACAAGTAATCAATGTACGAAGCACACCGGGACAAGGCTCTACTTTCGGATTTACCTTGGAAAGAAAATAGCCGAATTAGTACCGCTTTTATCGGGAGAACGCTTTGACGGCGGTGTTTTGCTGTCTTTCTTAAGATAGAATCCGTCTTACCCACAATTAGGCATTTTTAATTCTATCGGGATAGAATCAAAAAAAAGGATTTAACTTTGCAAGTCAAAACAGGAATAAGACATGAACGAAGACATCTTTTCCAAATACGAAGCCGTAATAGGCCTTGAAGTACATATACAACTTCTGACTCGGAGCAAAGCATTTTCTGCCGACAAAAACGAATTCGGCGACATGCCCAATACCAATGTAAGCCCTATTACACTCGGACATCCCGGCACCCTTCCTGTTATCAACGAAAAAATGTTTGAATTTGCCGTGCGGTTGGGACTTGCTTGCCAATCCACCATTAATCTGTACAACGAATTTGCCAGAAAAAACTATTTTTACGCCGACCTTCCCAAAGGATACCAAATCACCCAGCATACCACTCCGATATGTACCGGCGGACACATTACCATTGAAATGGACGGAAAAGAAAAAAAGATAAATCTGATCAGAATCCACATGGAAGAAGATTCGGGAAAAAGCATTCACGACCAAGACCCGTTTAATACGCTGATTGATTTGAATAGAGCCGGCACTCCGCTGTTGGAAATAGTATCGGCTCCGGACTTTCGTTCGGGCAAAGAAGCACATGCCTATTTGGCCGAGTTACGAAAACTGGTCAGGTACCTTGAAATCTCCGACGGCAATATGGAAGAAGGAAGTCTGAGATGCGATGCCAACATATCGGTAAGGCCCAAAGGTGCAAACTATTTCGGCACACGAACGGAAGTCAAAAATCTGAACTCTTTTTCTCATGTAGAACAAGCCATAAATTATGAAATAAAAAGACAAATCGAACAAATAGAAAACGGCGGCGAAGTCGTACAGGAAACCAGAGGATACGACCCCGTAAAAGGCATAACCTTTGTGATGCGCACCAAAGAAGAAGCCGAAGACTACCGCTACTTTCCCGAACCGGACCTAATGCCCGTAACCTTATCCGAAGCATATATCCACGAGATTTCCCAACAAATGCCCCCCTTACCGGGCGAACTGAAAAAGAAATATATTTCCGAATACGGATTAAGTGAATATGATAGCAAGGTTATTACCGAAAGCAAAGGAATAGCCCTGTACTTTGAAGAACTAATCAAACATACCTCCAATTATAAAGCGGCAGCCAACTGGCTAATGGTAAACATCAAATCATATTTGAATCAAAACGCCATGGAAATAACCGACTTCCCGGTAAAGCCGGTGCAAATAGCCGAAATGATCAAGATGATAGACGAAGGGAAAATTACCCACAACATTGCCTCCAAAATTATATTTGCCGAACTAATCAAACATCCCGACAAAACACCGGCACAAATAGCAGAAGAACAAGATTTAACCATAAAAAGCGATGCCTCGGAATTGAGGCAAATAATAGAACAAGTATTGGCTCAATATCCCGGCAAAGTGGAAGAATACCGAAAAGGCAAAAGAGGACTAATCGGCTTGTTTATGGGCGAAGTAATGAAAGCCACCAAAGGAAAAGCCAATCCTAAAGAAGCAAACAAATTATTGAACGAACTTTTAAATAAATAGTGTTATGAAAAAAATCGCATTAATTTTAGGAATTTTAAGCCTTGTAATTTTCAGTTGCAGCAGTAACAATTCAAACGGCAACGACGGAGGAATTACCGTAAAAGGAAAAATCAAAAATGTCAAAAACCAACCGGTTTACTTAAACAAAATAGCAGGCAATCAACTCATTAAAATCGACTCCGTTCTATCAAAAAATGGTAAGTTCGAATTGCATTTTCAATACGAAGAACCTACTTTTTACATCTTGCAAATAGGCAATCAATATGACAAAATCATTTATTTGTTAGTTGATTCTACTGACAAAAACATAGAAATAACAGGCGACGCCAACAACCTTGTATATACCTACGATGTAAAAGGCTCCAAACAATCGGAAATAGCCAAACCGATGATTGTACACAACGCCCGAAGTTTTGCCAGAGTAGATTCCATAAGCCGTATTTATCAGGATTTTGCCAAAAATAATCCTTCCAAGCTCGATTCAATAAAAAGAGTATTGGACAAGGTATATTATGACATTTACAACAACGAAAGAGAATACCTCATCCAATTCATACAAGCCAATAAAGGTTCGCTGGCCGCATTACTGGCTCTGTACCAACAACTCGGCCAAAGAAACCCGGTATTTAACCCCCAAAAAGACCTCAAATATTTTGAAATGGTGGACAAAGAATTAATGAAAAACTATCCCAACAGCTCCCATACCAAACAGCTACACAGTTTGGTAGTGCAAACCAAAGAACAAATCAAAAAAGCCAAAATGATGCAACAAGGAGGCATGGTAGGCAAAGAAGCTCCGGATATTGCTTATCCAGGTCCGGATGGAAAAATTTACAAACTTTCCGACCTGAGAGGAAAATATGTGCTATTGGACTTCTGGGCCAGCTGGTGCCGTCCGTGTCGTATGGAAAGCCCGAACCTCGTAGCCAACTATAAGAAATACCACAACAAAGGATTCGAAATATTCCAAGTATCACTCGACCGAAATAAAGATGCATGGGTAAAAGCCATAAAAGATGATAACCTCGGTAGCTGGTATCATGTAAGCGACCTGAAATACTGGCAATCGGAACCCGCAAAACTATATGGCGTAAGATCCATTCCGTCCAATTTCCTTATCGATAAAGACGGAAAAATTATTGCCACCAACTTGAGAGGTCCGCGTCTCGGACAAAAGCTGAAAGAGATTTTCGGCGAATAAAAAACAGAGACTATGACAAACCAAAACGATGACATATTAAAAAAAGTAACCGAAAACGAATACGAATTCGGTTTTGTCAGCAATATTGACGAAGAAATTTTCCCTCCGGGATTAAATGAAGAAATTATCAAAAAAATCTCGCAAAAGAAAAACGAACCGGAGTGGATGCTTGAATTCAGGCTCAAAGCCTATCGCAAGTGGAAAACCATGAAAATGCCCCGGTGGGCACATCTGAGGATACCCGATATCGATTATCAGTCCATAAGTTATTTTGCAGCACCCAAAAAGCCAAAATACAACAGTTTGGACGAAGTGGACCCGGAAATTCTGGAAACTTTCAACAAGTTGGGGATTCCGCTGGAAGAACAATTGGTGTTGGCCGGAGTTGCGGTGGATGCCATTGTGGATAGCACATCGGTTAAGACTACTTTCAAAGAAACTTTGTCCAATTTAGGCATTATTTTTTGTTCCATTAGCGAAGCCATACAAGACCATCCCGACTTGGTAAAAAAATATTTGGCCTCGGTAGTCCCCATTGGCGACAACTACTTTGCCGCCCTCAACTCTGCCGTTTTCAGTGACGGTTCTTTCGTATATATCCCTAAGGGCGTACGCTGTCCTATGGAGCTGTCCAGCTATTTCCGTATCAATGCGGCCAATACCGGACAGTTCGAACGGACACTCATTATTGCGGAAGAGGGCAGTTATGTAAGTTATTTGGAAGGATGTACCGCTCCGCAAAGAGATGAAAACCAGCTGCATGCTGCCGTAGTGGAAATTGTCGTACTCAAAGACGCCGAAGTAAAATATTCTACCGTACAAAACTGGTATCCGGGTGATAAAGAAGGCAAAGGCGGCATATTCAACTTTGTTACCAAACGCGGTATTTGCTTGGGAGACAATTCCAAACTGACTTGGGCACAAGTGGAAACAGGCTCTGCCATTACTTGGAAATATCCCAGCACTATATTGAAAGGAGACAACAGCATCAGCGAATTTTATTCCGTAGCGGTAACTAACAATTACCAACAAGCAGATACGGGTACTAAAATGATTCATATCGGTAAAAACACCAAAAGCCGAATCATCTCAAAGGGAATAAGTGCCGGACACAGCGAAAACAGTTACCGCGGCCTGGTTAAGGTAATGAAAGGTGCCGAGAATGCAAGGAATTACAGTCAGTGCGATTCTTTGCTTATGGGAGACAAATGCGGAGCACACACATTCCCTTACATTGAGGTGGATAACAAAACGGCCATAGTGGAACACGAAGCCACTACCTCAAAGGTAAGCGAAGAACAAATATTTTATTGTAATCAGCGCGGTATATCTACCGAAGATGCTGTCGGGCTTATCGTAAACGGCTATGCCAAAGAAGTTATTAAACAACTTCCTATGGAGTTTGCCGTAGAAGCTCAAAAGTTATTGCAAATTACACTGGAAGGTAGCGTCGGATAAGGTCAAAATCATGAAAAATCTAAAAAACATAATCGGAACTTTCGAAAGAGGGATTATCATTTTACTTATCGGTGTTTTAGGAATAATCTTGCTGTTTTCTTCTATAGAATTGGTAGTGGTTATTTACAAGGAAATGTTCAAAGTGTACAGCAATGCCGATATTCTTTTGGACAAAAAAGAATTAATCAAAGTTTTCGGTTTGGTATTCAATATCCTGATAGGATTGGAACTTTTCGAAACCGTAAAACTCTATTTATCCGACAATATCTTTCATGCGGAAATCATACTTTTGGTAGCACTAATAGCCATATCAAGAAAAGTAATCATTTTAGACTATGAAGCCATCAATCCGCTATTGGTATTTGCCATCGGATTTTTAATTTTTGTTTTAACCATAGGTTACTTTTTTCTCAAAAAAGGGAAAAGTGGCACAATAAATAAAAAAAATGGATAAAATGTTGGAAATAAAAAATTTACATGCATCGATAAACGGAAAGGAAATATTAAAAGGCATTGACCTGACCGTAAACGAAGGCGAAGTACATGCCATAATGGGGCCTAACGGGTCGGGCAAAAGTACATTGGCGGCAGTCATTACGGGAAAACCCGGCTATGAAGTAACCAAAGGCGAAATATTGTTTTACGGAAAAAATCTTCTGGACCTGCCTCCGGAAGAAAGGGCGTTGATGGGGATTTTCCTGAGTTTTCAATATCCTGTGGAAATACCGGGAGTATCCATGATGAATTTTCTGAAAGCCGCTGTCAATGCCAAAAGAAAGTATGAAGGTAAAGAAGAAATGTCCGCTGCGGAATTCCTCAAGTTTATACGAGAAAAGCAGCATTTGGTCGAAATGGACTCAAAACTGACAGGAAGAGCTGTCAACGAAGGTTTTTCCGGAGGAGAAAAGAAAAAGAACGAAATATTTCAAATGGCTGTGTTAGAACCCAAATTGGCCATTCTGGACGAAACCGATTCCGGATTGGATATTGATGCGTTGCGTGTGGTAGCCAACGGAGTAAACAAGCTGCGTGCTCCGGAAAGGGCTTTTATTGTGATAACACATTATCAACGCTTGTTGGATTATATTGTGCCCGATATCGTACACATACTGTACAACGGTAGAATAGTAAAAACCGCCGGCAAAGAGCTGGCTCTCGAACTGGAAGAAAAAGGTTACGGCTGGATAAAAGAACAATTCTAAAAACGGATTATGAAAAGAAACATAGAAAAATTTGCGGCCCATTTTCTGAAATTTTATGAAGAAACTTCCGGAGAATTAGATAAAGTGAACGGTAGCATTTTCGGCCAATACCGTAAAAAAGCCTTCGACAACTTCCAAGAAGGCAAACTGGAATTGCCGCATCACAAAATGGAAAATTACAAGTATTCAAACCTGAAAAAAATTTTTTCCCACAACTTCGTTTTTTATTCCGAACCTCAAAAACACAAGGTATATCCCAAAGATATTTTTGTTTGTGATGTGCCGGAGCTGGAAGCCGATACCGCCATATTGATAAACGGATGGTTTCATGACTACAACGGTAAAAAACTGGTAACAACCGAAGAAGGAGTGGTGTTCGGCAGTTTGATTCACGCTTACGAAAACGGATATAAAGATTTGATAGATAGCCACATAAACAAAAGCGTGGATGGAGACGATCCTTTGGTGGCTCTGAACAATATGTTTGCCCAAGACGGATTCTTTGTGTACATTCCCGATAATATCAAGGTCGGCAGACCTATACAACTGATCAATCTGGTGTCCGCTTTGGAAGAAGTGGCTTTGTTTCCGCACAGTATCATTATAGCCGGCAAAAACTCCGAAGCCAAGTTTTTACTTTGTGAACACAGCATATTTCCTAAGCACTTTCTCAACAATTCCGTCATGCAAATTTTTGCCTATCCCAACTCACATTTGGAATACATCCGCCTGCAAAATGCCCATAACGAATCGTACCAGTTTACTTCCACTTATGTGTACCAATACGACGACAGCAGCGTACGAACCAATACCATAACCTTGCACGGCGGCGTGGTAAGAAACAACATTGTTGCCAAACTAAACGGTCGCAATTGCTACAACGAAATGTACGGCTTGTTTATGGTGGACAAGGGCCAACATGTAGATAATTGGACGCTGATAGATCACCTAAAACCCGATTCTACCAGCAGGGAGCTGTTCAAAGGCATCATAGACGACTACGCGAGCGGAGCTTTCGCCGGCAAGATTCTGGTGCGTAAAGACTCTCAACATACCCACACCGAACAAACCAACAAAAACATCCTGCTTACAAGCGATGCCCAAATGAATACCAAACCACAATTGGAAATTTATGCCGACGATGTGGTTTGCAGTCACGGAGCAACGGTTGGGCAGATAAATGACGATGAATTGTTTTATTTGCGTCAGCGGGGTATTTCACAGAAAAGTGCGCGTTTGATGTTGCTCAATGCTTTTGCTTACGATGTGATAAAAGATATAAGCATAGAGCCTTTGCGTAATAATGTGGTGGAATTGGTAGAAAAACGCCTGAACGGCGACTTGTCCAGATGTAACAAATGCGAAATAAAGTGCTAAACCGGTGTCACAAGAATTTCAAATCAAAAAAATAGACGGAAAAACTTTCATTTACGACATAGTAAGAAAAAAATATGTGTCCCTGACCCCGGAAGAAGTCGTAAGACAAAGTGTCTTACGACTTTTGCTTGACAAAGGTTATCCCCTCCCACTCATCAAACCGGAACATCGCATCAAAGCCGGCACCAACGATAAAAGAACAGATATAACGGTATTCCGGCCCGACGGTAGCATTTTTATGATTGTAGAATGTAAAGCCCCTTCCGTCCCTTTATCCGAAAAAACCGTAAACCAAATAGCTGTTTACAACAGCGTGCTCGATGCCGAATATTTGCTTATTACCAACGGTAAGCAAATGTTTGTACTGAAAAAACACCCAACAGGCAACTTGGTCCTTACGGAAAACATCCCGGATTACCAACCGTAATTACAAGCCCGAAATGTATAACTTAGCCATTTAGTTCTCTCTTCCGAATACCTGATTGGAGGTAGTTACAACAAGGCACATTTTTTGTAATTTTGTGCTGCAAATAAAAAAACAATAATTATGATTACATTCGGAACAATAGGGAACATTGGAGGAGACGACAGTCAAAAGCAAGGCAAAACCATAAACGGTGCGGTAGATGAAAAGGTAAAAGTGCTGATCATAGGAAGCGGACCTGCCGGTTTGACAGCCGCCATTTACACGGCAAGAGCCGGATTGAACCCGGTAGTGTACGAAGGAATGGAGCCGGGCGGACAACTAACGACTACAACCGAAGTGGAAAACTTCCCCGGATACCCTGACGGAGTGACAGGACCGGTATTGATGGAAGACATCAAAGCACAAGCCAAGCGATTCGGTGCTGATGTACGATGGGGAAGCGTTACCGAAGTGGATTTCAGCAAAAGACCCTTTAAAGTCCTCATAGACAATGAAAAGCTAATAGAATCAGATGCCGTTATCATTGCTACCGGAGCCAGTGCCAAATATTTAGGGCTGGAAAGCGAACAAAAATTCCGGGGTAAGGGTGTTTCGGCCTGTGCCACCTGTGACGGATTCTTCTACAAAGGGCAAGATGTTGCCGTAGTAGGCGGTGGCGATACAGCTTGTGAAGATGCGTTGTATTTGGCGGGATTGTGCAACAAAGTTTACATGGTGGTAAGAAAACCTTATTTCAGAGCCTCAAAAGCCATGCAAAACAGAGTACTTAATACGCCCAATATAGAAGTGCTGTTTGAACATGTAACCGAAGAAATATACGGAGATGACGACGGGGTAAAAGGCATGAAGTTGATAAAGCAAGGCAAAGAAGAGGTAGATATAAAAGTAAACGGTGTGTTTATTGCCATAGGACACAAACCCAATTCGGATATATTTAAGCCTTATATAGAAACTGACGAAATAGGCTATATAAAAACCGAACCGGGCAATTCCAAAACAAATATTCCGGGCGTCTTTGCTTGCGGCGATGTCCAAGACCCTGTTTACCGGCAAGCTATCACGGCCGCAGGCTCCGGATGTATGGCCGCATTGGACACCGAAAGATTTTTGCAAGAACAAGGTTGATTTTCAGCACATCCAACACATAAAAGCCCGCAATGACCGTGCGGGCTTTTTTTATTTCCTTTTAATCGTTTTGTACCACTCCACCGTCATTTTTACAGCCGTTTCAATGTCGTAAGCCGGCTGAAATCCCAGTACGCTTTGTATTTTTTCTATGGAAAAATGATAATCTTTTCCGCCGTTATTGATTCGATAAGGAGTGAGAAACGGCTCCGTTTTTAACCCTAAAATCTCATGGATGCCAAAATACAATTTAGCTACCGCCATAGCAACCGGATAGGGCAGCGATGTGTTTTTCAATTTGATGCCCATTTCTTTGGCCAACAATCGGTTGAAAGAGTTCCAAGTTATGTCCAATCCGTCGGTTACGATAAAGGCTTCGTTGGGAGCTTGGGGATGTGTGGCAGCCAGCATAACGGCATCGACCAGATTGTATATAAAAGTAGGACAAGTCTTGGCTTTGCCGTGATTGATTTGAGCAAACTTACCCCGTTCCATTGCTTCGAGATACTTCAGCATAAAGGTTCTATCGTTTGGTCCAAACACATTACCCGGTCTTATCGCCGTGATTTCCATAGAGGTATCTTCAGCAAACTGCCAAAGCCATTGTTCGGCCAACCACTTTGTCCGGGCATAAGGAATAAGTTTCGGAGCAATGGGGTCATCTTCTTTTATATTGGTTTTTCCAAATCCGTGAAACGCTACGGTACTTATGTAAACAAAGCGTTTTACTCCTGCTTTGGAAGCCATCGTCGCCACATTACGCGTCCCTTCCACATTGATTTTGTAGAATTTATCATAAGTACCCCAATCGGCGGCAAGTCCCGCAACATGAAACACAGTATCGACCTTTTCCAACCATCCTCTATCCAAGGACGACGAATCCGTAATATCGCCGTAATGTAAGGTAATGTCCAATCCTTTGACAAAACTCAAATCGGAAGTTTTCCTAACAAGACCGGAAACCACTATTCCCTTCTCAATCAGTTTTTTGGCCAAATTGCTTCCAATAAATCCATTTACACCGGTAATAAAAACTCTTTTCATAATCAATGGTAATAAATGATGAAAATATCCGTAAGTACACCAATAGCCGCATGTATCAAAAACACATACCAAATACTGCGAGTACGCAAAGCCACCACACCAAATATAATTCCGACAATAATGGACCCTATTATTTCTCCTTCCGGTTTGCCAATATGTACCAAACAAGAAGAGATGGTTTGTATCAAAATAGCATTAAAATCACCGAATCTTTCACGCAGTCCGAACAATAAAAATCCCCGGAAAAAGAACTCCCATGCCGTATAATACAACAACACATAGGCACTCTCATAAAGTAACAGGTTTGAGGTATCGTTCAAGAGTGATTTGGCCATGGGATATTCCAGTCTGACATCCGGCATTTTGGACGACAGGTAGATTATCGGTGCCACAACCAAAGGAATGGTCACAAGCCATTTTAGTCCTTCCTTGTAGTTGCCGATTCCCATCCCGAAATCCGTAAGCGGTCGTTTGAACCAGAATTTTACCGTAAGCGCAGGAATCACAAACATCAACACAAAAAATACGGCAAATTGCCAAATCCTTGCAATCACATCGGAATAAGAATTACCGAAGTACTCGTAAAAATATTCCGGATATCCGTGATACCTATACAAAGTCAGCAATACCGGAGCCGATAGCAACAAAATATAAACTTTCAAATCTTCTTTTTGAAACATAGTACGCTTCCCTATCGTTTTTGTGCAAAATTAACTTTTTCTGTTAAGATAAAACTACCCTATCAGCATTTTGCCATGTTTCTCACACTCCACCGAAGAAAAAAAACATTTCGAATTATTGTTTTTTGTCGTTGATTTTGTGTAATTTGAACTCAAACAAGCATATCCGAATATCAATTTAAGCACGATAAAACTTAAAAGGGATGGAAATTTTGATTATTTTTGCCAGTTGTTTTTTTAAAAGAAGTCGGAATGAGTTTGCTAACAGAAAAGACTTCCAAATTTATACGCCCCAAAGAAGCTCGCAAGCTTGGGTATTACCCTTTCTTCAGAGTCATTGAATCGGAGCAAGACACGGAAGTTTATATAAAAGGGAAAAAAGTATTGATGTTCGGTTCCAATAGTTATTTGGGCCTTACCAATCATCCGAAGATAATAGAAGCGGCCGTAAAAGCTACTGAAAAATACGGCAGTGCCTGTGCAGGTTCAAGATTCCTGAACGGAACCTTGGATTTACACTTGGAATTGGAGCAGCGTTTGGCGGCATATGTCGGCAAAGAAGACTCATTGGTTTTTAGTACGGGGTTTCAGGTAAATGTAGGAGTAATTCCAGCTATTGCCGGTAGAAACGACTTTGTAATTATAGACGAATTAGTTCATGCTTCCATCATAGAGGGAACAAGGTTGTCGTTCGGCAAAGTACTTAAGTTTAGGCATAACGACATGGAACACCTTGAAAAGGTTTTGCAAAAGTGTACACCATCAGCTATAAAATTGATTGTGGTTGACGGCGTATTCAGCATGGAAGGCGACACCGCCAAGCTGCCAGAAATAGTGGAGTTAGCCAAAAAGTACGATGCTACCGTAATGGTGGACGAAGCCCATTCGATAGGAGTATTCGGCAAAAACGGTAACGGTATTGTAAATCATTACGGGCTTCAAGATGATGTTGAACTCATCATGGGAACATTCAGCAAATCTCTGGCTGCCATAGGAGGTTTCATTGCCAGTGACACAGATACTATCGATTATTTAAGGCATAATGCAAGGTCGTTAATTTTCAGTGCCAGCATTACTCCCGGTTCCACCGCAGCAGTACTTGCCGCATTGGACATTATAGAAAGCGAACCGGAAAGAATTGACAGATTGTGGGACAATACGGAATTTGCGTTAAACAAATGCCGGGAATACGGCTTTGAAATAGGTAATACGGAAACACCGATAATCCCCATATACATCCGTCACGATGAAAAGACATTTTGGCTCACACAAAAACTGCTCGACCGCGGCGTATTTGTAAATCCGGTTGTAACCCCCGCCGTGCCTCCGGAAGATACTCTGATACGGTTTTCTATAATGGCCACACACACCAAGGAACAGATAGGGTATGCACTGGAACAAATATATAAAACCGGTAAAGAGTTGGGAATAGAATTTAATCATCATGTCGAAAATTGAAATAAAAAAGGTAGAAACCAAAAAAGATCTGAAGCGATTTATCAGGTTTCCACACAAGTTATATAACGGTAATCCATATTGGGTGCCCTTACTTGAATTTGATGAGCTTAACACTTTACGGAAGGATAAAAATCCCGCATTCGACTATTGCGAAGCGGAATATTGGCTGGCATACAGAGATAACGAACCGGTAGGACGTATTGCCGCCATTTTGAATCACAAGTCCAACGCCACTTGGCACCAAAAGTATGTCAGATTCGGATGGGTGGATTTTATCAACGATTATGAAGTGGTAAAAGCCTTGTTTTCTACGGCAGAAGAATGGGGAGCTGCCAAGGGAGCCGAATACATTCATGGGCCTATGGGCTTTACCGATCTGGATCATGAAGGCATGTTGGTAAAAGGTTTTGATCAGATATCTTCTATCGCTTCCATTTACAATTACGATTACTACCCTTTGCTTGTCGAAAAATACGGTTTTCGTAAAGATGTAGATTGGGTGCAATACAAAATAAAAGTGCCGGAAGAGATTCCCGAAAAGGTAAAAAAATATTCCGAATGGGTAACTGACAGGTATAACCTGAAAGTCATAAGAGCCAAGCGTTCCAAAGAATTGCTGCCTTATGCCAAAAAGATGTTTGAAACCATGAACCAAGCCTTTTCGGTACTTTACGGCTATGTAGAACTTACTCCCAAGCAAATAGACTATTACATAAAACAATATTTCAGCTTTATCAATCCTGACTTTGTAACCCTAATAGTTAATAACAAAGAAGAAGTAGTGGCATTTGCCGTTACTTTGCCGTCGCTATCAAAAGGCATGCAAAAAGCTAATGGTCATTTGCTACCTTGGGGATGGTACCATATACTCAAAAGCCTGAAAACTTACGATACAGTAGAAATGTTGCTGATTGGCGTGCATCCGGATTACCAGAAGAAAGGAGTACCCGCCATTATTCATTACGAACTGCACAAGAATTATCTAAAGTACGGCGTAAAATATGCCATAAGCAGCCACCAGTTGGAAGACAATAAAATTGCCTTAAATCTGTGGGAAATGTATCTTCAAAAAGAGCAACACATCAGAAGAAGGGCCTATATTAAAAAAATATGAAACAGCTGAAATTCAGCATTATCGACATATTAAATCTAATTTTTGTATTCATAATTTTCTTGTTTTATTTGGCAGCGTTTCCCCAAACCCCTTACAAATGGCAGCCGCCATTAATACTTTTTCTGCTGTCGGCACTGGTCTTATCCGCCATCTATGTAAGAACTTACAAAAACAAAGGAAAGCGTGCCCAAATCTTTTTGTTTTCTTATCCCGTCATCTTTTTATTTTCCATTTTCGAGACTTTTTTTATGATTTTACCGTACTTTAACTCCTCCCGCTATGACGAAGTGTTGAACAACCTTGATTTTTCGATGCTGGGCGTTTATCCTACGGTATGGATAGAACAGTTTCATGCTCCTTGGTTTACCGACTTGTTGTATTTGCTGTATTTGTTTTATTTCCCTATGCCATTGTTTTTGTTGGTATATCTTTATAAAAAACACAGGTTTGTTGATTTGGACAAAGTGGTTTTTGCCTATCTGCTAACTTATTATGTGTCGTATATAATCTATTTTTTTGTGCCCGCCGTGGGACCTCGTTTTAACGAGACCTTGCTCAAGCTTCAATCGATAAAAGAATTGAACGGAATTTTCTTGGCCACCCCCATTAGAGAACTCATAAATTTTTTGGAGCCCAATAAATTCGATGCTTTCCCCAGTTTGCATACCGCCATTTTAACAATTACTATGTTGGGAGCTTATTACTACTATCGTAAACTTTTCCGCATTTTCATTCCGGTAGCAGCAGGCATTCTCATTTCACTGGTTTACTGCCGTTATCATTATGTAATAGATATGATTGCAGGGTTCACCGTTGCCGTAATGGCATTTTACACAGCCCAACTACTCTATGAATACTTAAGGAGAAAGTTAGCAACTGTACCTTTCGTGTAGGTTAGCGATCCGCCACTTTTTTAAGCAATCCGTACTTCCGGTTCAAAACAAACAAGAATACCAGCAAAAACGGAACAAACGGGATTCTGTATCGTACCAAAGCACCGAAATTGGCTGTGATAAGCCCAATCATGTATGCAAACAACACGGAATAAGTAATGGAATAAATCATCAGCGGGTCATAAAATACTTTGAATGCTTTCCCACCTTTAATAATTAGCAAGCGTAAAAAATTTATCGCTTGTTTGAGAAAAAAAAGCAGCAGCAAAAAGGTTTCCAATCCACTCATAAGCATCACCACATTGCGGGCTTCCCATAAAAACGGTCTGAACATGCCGGCAATAGTAGCCGGAAAAAATTTTGACAGTATTCCGGGTATGGTTGGTTCAAAATAGCCAATATTAAAACTATTGCCTCCGTAATAATCTTGCGTAAGATCTCTTTGTTTGATTACAATAGTTTCGATAATATCGTTTACCGAAGCATAAAAACCGCCTGCTACGCTTGCCGTATTAAAGTATATCCACATAGCTAACGAAAAAGTTACGGATATTACCAATGGAAAAAGGATAATCCTCAAAAATCGGAATCTTATAACCTGCATGGCAATATACAGGAAAATCAATGTAAAAGTTCCTATTTCCATAAAAAATATGTAGGGCTTAATGCGTATCAATATCCAAAAAGACAATAATATCAGCACTAGATTTTTAAGAATATGCTTCTTGTATATAAGTACCTGAAACAGTGCCACAAACATAAAAAGAGAAGCAGCCAAAGTAAAAGAATCTTTAAGGATTCCCGAGCCCCAAAATGCTACGGAAGGGAAAAACAAGACAGCTAACGCAAATTCCTTTTTGAGCGAAGGATAATGGGTGGATAGGAATTTGTATAAAAACCAGTTTCCGCTATATGTTACCGTAGCAACAAGGATAGTGGTAGCCATGATGCTTTTGAAGCCCAGCAGGGTAAAAACGGAAGTTATCCGGACTACGGTAAACGACCATGGGTCACGGTAATACCAAGGATAACCCGTTGTAGCATCAAAATAGCTAAAATTTTCTAAGGAAGTATTCCCTCCAAGAATGGAAAGGTATATGTCCGGATGCTTGTGCATCAGATTTACCAAAGCTTTCGCACTGAGGAAATACCCGATGGTATCGCCTCCTTTGTAATAATAAATGTAGATAAGCAGAAAAAAAACCGCCCCGATTACCTTAAACAGATAACCGGGGAGCAGAAACTCGTATATTGAGTCACTATCACGTTTCGAAAGATATGTAATAGTAAAAATTACACTAAAAAACAGGACATAAATAATACCTAAAAAGACATCGACTATGCTGAGTTCTATCATTTAATGTTTACATGTGTTTAGAAGTCAAATCTGATATCAACGGGAATATTGCTATTATTCACTCTGGCAATATCTTTTTTGAGTTCCTCGCTGATAGTACTGTATTTACTGTACATTTTCTTCAGGGCTTCATAGTCGCCGTTACCTTCTATGATAAGTATGTTTTTGGTTTGTTCTTCCACGGCCTTTCTCATTTTGTCAAAGTTAATCTTATATTTGCCTGTTTCCGGATTTCTTGTAATGGCTCCTTTTTCAAGGAAAAAGTTCAGGTTGATAATGGCTGCTTTTGCTTGCGAGTGTGCCGTACCAAACCTGATGGAACGAAACATGTCTGCCAGATAGGTAACAAAATTGCTTTCCAACTGCACATTCAATTCTTTGTTTTCGCTTAGTTTGGACAATAAGAAAAGTCTCATTACATCATCATGAATATTTCTTGCAATATTGTAAAAATCTTTCAAAGCATCTTTTACGCTACCTTTGTTATCTACTGTTTTCTTGAGTATAAGGCCTTCGGAAATTTCAAAGAAGAAGTTGATTTCGAAAAACGCTTGTGATGTTACCTTTTGGCTTTGGGAACTATCAATAAGGAGCTGGGCTATCGGGTAAAGAATTTTATTGAATTTGGCTTCGGTTACATTCATGAATTGGATTTTTCTGGTACCTTTTTCCATGGTTACCTTACCTTCTATCGGACGCGTAATAGCCAGTTGTTTCGGTCCGAAGTTGGTATATCCGGCTACATATACCAAATCACACACCACCATATCGGTACCGAGTGCCAATTTTTGGTTTTTATACTTGTCCGACACCGGAAGGTCTTTTTGAAGGGTGGGGAGCAGTTGGATATAATTGGCTAGTTTTCCTGTCCACTCGTCGTTCCTCACCATAACAAATGCTTCAAAAGCGGCTTTCAGGTTCAGGAATTTATCGAGTTCGGTATCGTATGCTCCCATTATCAGGTCGATTTTACGATCTTTCATATCCATCCACAATGCATCACTGGGATAATAGTCATCCGTTTCCAGAGTCTTTATTTTTGCTTCCAAATAGTTTTTAAAGGATTCGTTGTCGCAATATTTTTCCGCTTCCCGGAGTTTTTCGGCAATTTTTTCAATTTGAGCTTTGTATGCCTCGTGATAAGGTATTGTGTACAAGGTATTGTCTTCCGGATTCCTTCTGATAATGGTGTACATACTCAATTTGTCCGAAAAAGGCATTTGTACAAAAGGAAGGTATTTTATATCGGAAGGATAAAAATTGGCTCCTGCCGGTTTTTTGCCATATCCCGGCACAAACGGCTCATTGCTTTGAAGAATGTCCCACGGTCCGTAATTGATATTGGCAAACAGCAAGGTGTCTTTATCCGAAATTTTTGAGGTAAGTTCTTGTTTATTGCCAAAGTTTTGTTGCCAAAAAATATCATTCACCATATCTGCCGCTTCAATAAGCAATTTTAACAAATGCTTCTGATTATCCGTAAGCGATGTCGTGTCGGGATTCAGTTGGATTGTTGCATATTGGTTTATTCTTTCTTGAATCGTAAGCGTAGATTGTTCTTCTTGGGTTTCCGACGGATTATTATTTTCAGTTTTTTTCTGATTATTGTCTGTGGAACAAGAAAATACAATCATCGCTAACACAACAAAGTATAGTAAGTTTTTCATTTTACAAGTTTTTTTTATT
This sequence comes from uncultured Bacteroidales bacterium, assembly GCA_964393715.1. Lineage (GTDB taxonomy): Bacteria > Bacteroidota > Bacteroidia > Bacteroidales > JALTDM01 > JALTDM01. The sequence continues at coordinate 17,760 of CAYMVE010000019.1, forward strand.
TGCAAAAAATTTTTAGTAAAGTTAATAACAATTTTTTTTACATGATTGATTTTATACAATTTTTTAATAAAATCCGGAGAAATGACAAACACAAGGTAGAATGCCAACAAATTACAGTTAATACAGGGCAGGAAAATTCCCGATTCATTGAGATATAATCAGTTCCAATGGATATCCTCTTTGCATGTTTTTCCTTATTTAACCTTCCTGTCTTTTTTTACTTCTTGATGGCGACAAAAAATGCAAACCTTATTATTGCTTAATACTTTTTGAATAGTATTGAAGACAATTCTTATTCTAGCACAGCGGCTATCCCCCCAAATTAATTTTTAACCAAATGATAAAAGTTAATAAATCTGTCATAAAGCAAATCTAATTTTTGGGGCATATAAACGGTATCCGACAACACTTTACCATTTTCTACAAATACCGCACGGGGATTGACGGATGAAAACGGATGTACTTCATTGTATAAAGCAGTTGTATCTATCAGGATATGTCTGTTTATTCTGAACCCGTACCCTTTTAAATATTTTACCACATGTTCCCTAGGTATAGATTCGGCTACATAGAGTAAATAAACCGGCTTCGGATTTTTTTCAAAAGCTTTTTGATTAAGTCCTAAATTTTTAAGTATGCGCTCATTGCATGTATGGCAACCATTTCGGTTGACCACTACCAATACGAAACTGGAATCTTTTACCATATACCTGTTTCTCAGATAATTAAACAAATACTCTGCCTTGTAAGATGCCGGACTCTTTTTACCAACAATTTTACAGACTTTTTCGTGAAACAATTGGTAGGCTTGTAAAAGCGAGTCTTTTTGACGGAATAATCTATCGGGGTTAATATTTCCAAACAAGTATTCATAATACCTGATACTCAAATGTCCGCCGGCAATATACGGTGTAACAAATTTGCTTTTGAATGTGGTTATTCCGTAACCTTTCGGAATAAAAGCTTCTCCCAAATAGTTTAGATTGGTGTCGGCAAAAATATAAATCATTGCATTTTGATTGCGTTGAGACAACAATGCATAACGAACATATTTGTTTAATTGTTTTTTGTAAATAATTTTCCCCCAGTAATGTAGAGAGTCGGGACGAGTAATCAAAGGTTCTCGATAAGAATAAATTGTATCTATCAAAAGACTTTTTAGCTGGTTGTGGTAAAATATTTTTCCGGTTTTGTAATCCCATTCAATAATGGTTTTTGTATATGGAAACGAAAGCAGAATGGTATTTCTATGGCTTTTTGACAAATAAACGGAATAATAAAAATAAGGAGTCGTTGGATAAAATCGTTTTTTGTCGTGAAAAGGATATGAAATATTATTGTTCAAAACCACTTTCTTTTGCTTCAAATCATAATATCCCACTATTGGTAATTGTTTGGTTAAAGGATGTTTACCTATGTTGGCCGGAGTGGTTGAGAAAAAGATTTTATTATCAAAAATGAAGTTTTCGGAATTCATTAAGTTATTTACAAACAGAACAGTATCTAAACCATTCTCATCCAATGCGTTTACATCGGCATATAGGTCTGGATAGGTTTTAAGCGTAACAAAATACGGGTGGTATAAAGGGAAAATATGTTTTATAGTCCCTTGCTCATTAATTACCATAAGCGAACTATCGTAGTTGTAATGAAGTGAACTGTAACCAAAAATCCAAATAGAGTCGGGAGCAATGTAATGAAAAGTATTTACTCCCGCCAAATTTTTGTATAAAGGAATTTCTTTGGTAATTTTACGAGAAGTAATGTTATAAACATATAACTTCATGACCGGATAAAAATAGGCTATCAGGTAAGAAGTGTCTCCTTGTTCAATAAATTCATACCGGTTTAGGCTGACTATGTTATCTTGTGGAAGCGGTAATGAAATTCTTCGTATGTTTTGAATCTTTTTTATACTCAAAACAGTTGTGTCGTGCAATAGAAAAAAACCGGAAAGCAGTGAGACTCCCAAAACAATCAATATCTTTTTCATACTGTTTCAATATTTGATACCTGTCCGACAAAATACGGCAGACCGGTATCAGTATTATCTATCTATAAATGGTTATTTTTTCTCCGGTTCTTGTGTCGGTCCCCTTATAACATGAATTTCCTGCACCGGAACAATTGATACAACTTGCATTATCAAAATCACAAGGATGTGTTGTTCTTCTGTCAAAATTCAATTTAACTTTCGAATCGTCTGTGACAACATTAATTTTTTGTCCGGTTTGTTTGTTTTTATAAATATTGCATGTTACACCTCCTACATTAACATTCTTTTTAATAATAATCCAATCTTTTGTTTGCCAAGGCTTGAATAGGGTTTGCATTACCGGTGCCGTTGTTGAACTCTTCTTACAACTACTTACAAAGATAGCCATAATGGCAATGCCCATAAAAATAATTCGTTTCATTTTTCGGAAAAGAAAAAACAAAATTGTTCCGTCATCTGTAAATTTAATGACTTTGGCACTTGGGAGATTTTTTAAAGATAATGCGAGCAATACTGTCAGCATCATTATAATAAGCTACCGTTTGTTTAAACTGTTTTTTCAACAATAAAGAACCGTCAGGCTTAAATGCCAGCATAAAAGCCCCTAATACATGATATTTTTCATAGCAAATTTTTGGCAAACTGTCTGTTGTAACAAGAGGATAATCTTGATAGTTATCCACATAATAATCATTGGTAAAAAACAACGGAATTTCCTTTTTACGCATTACCGGTACGGCAAATAAAATATTGGTTTGGGGAAAGTCTCCGATTTTATCTAGTAGCGAGTTGATGTAAACGGCAACATCTTGTTTACACGGCTCACAAAACACCATAGGCAAATAAAATACAACCAAATTGTGGCATGTGTCAGGAGCTACTTTTTCTTTCTTAAAAAGCTCTGCAAAAATTTGTTTATTTTGAGTGACCGACAATTTCCACCGAGTTACAGAAGACTGACAAGAAACAAAAAACACTAACATAAAAAGTATTTTTGAAAAAATAGAGCGAAACATATCAATCGGATTTTAAAAAATATTCATAAAAATAAATGCTTTCATCTTTTTGGATAATCGACAAAATTTTATTCTTATAAACGGCAGCCTCCAATATTTTTCCTTTTTTCGGAATATAGATAGTTTTGAGTTGTTTATCGACAACCAAATATTGAGCAAAAGAAAATTTTTTGTTTTTCAAAAAAACAAAATTGATATTTTTTTCATCGGGAGATACACAAAAATTATGAACCTTATACGCTCCCACATCTGTGTCGAACAAAATTTTGGCATCATTTATTCTGTAAATTTTTCCCAGTCCATTATAAAAATACACTTCTCCATGGTCGTTTCTACAATATTTTACATTCAAAAAATAGTTGCCCAAAGCAGATTTCGGAAACCAAATTTTTTCTACAAAGCTCATTTTATGCTCTTTGTAATACAATTTGGCCAAAAAATATTTTGCTCCGTCATAATTGGAGGCATGTATAAAATTCTTTGTCCAAAACAATTGTGTGATAAGATAACTATCCTGACAAGAAAAGTTATTGGAAAAAGAAAGGATTTCCGAAGTGTCGCGAACCTCCGGATTGTCTGTCAATAACCATTGTCCATTCCTGTAAGTTAAAAAGCCTTTTATGCTATAAATATTTTTTATTTTCAATGTTTTAATATCTACCTCCAACAAAAAACGCCATGCATCTTGCAAAGTTATCTCCGTATTTTCCGAAAGATGATAGGTATCCTTGAAACGACGATAAATACCGGCGGAGGACAGTTTATTCCTGTAATCATACACTACATCCACCATGTAATATAATGAGCGGTGATTCTTGCAATGACCGGAACGAAAAATAATGTTAGGGTAAGTTCCTTCCCACTCCCGAAACTCTTTCAAATTGAAAAAACGATAAGATGTATCCAAATGACTGCGAATGATATCGTATGCCTTTTTTGTAAAGTTAGTGTCCAATTGGATAATACCGGCCACCTTCCCTGTCCGATAATTATAAAAAGCCGTCAGATCACTTTCATTAGGCTGAAAAGAACACAAAGTATCGTTTATTATGAACAAATTGAATAAAAAGCTTTTGGAAACATTTACAATGGTTTGCGTTTCGTCTATTGGAACCGTATGGGAGCCCGGAACTTGCCGGCACGAAATGCCGGTGGCAAAACCAACAGCCACCAGCATTATCATAATTTTATTTGACAATTTCTCCTTGAATAGCATTCCCTATTTTTTTAAGTTTCACATCCTGGATACTTTTAAAAACTTCCGGCTTATTTCGTGTTGCCAAAATAAAATCTTTGGAAACTTGGTTTTTATGGGCTCTTATAATAATACCACAAATAACATCTTGTCCGGCACAGTAGAAAAAATCCGGATGATCGGGTTCATAATGTGGCGGACCTCCCCATACAATCTCAACACCATCATTTGCCTTCTCTGTAATATAGTTAGCAGCCGCCCCCCCCCTCCACCGTGGTATTATCATATCCCCAACCGGATGCGGAAACTGCATTGGTTAGTAAATGAGCTCCATTATCCGGTTCCACTTCCTCCTTCTTACAACTGCTCACAAAGATAGCCATAACGGCCATACCATAAAAATAATTCGTTTCATTTTTCTCATACGACTTACTTTTGCCGGCAGAGTAAGCCATACGCCAAAGAGACTTTGTATATTGTATAATGTTTTGTGTTAAAAATAAATGAAGAAAATACAAAAAGGCGGGAAATCCTTTGTCAGAAATCCCGCTTTTGTGGAACTTTATCAGACAAAAGAGGTTATTTATTTTTGATTTTATGCTTTTCCCGATCTCTTACAATTATGATAATAACATTAACAATCGCGGCAAAAAACAATGGATAAAAATAAGATTCTCCCAATAAATGCCAAAACACGAACGAAACAAGTCCGAAAATAACAAAATTTAACACGATTTTGAGTATAAGTTTCGTTTTCATGGTAACTTTATTTTAAAACAACCAGTCTATAAGTTCTACTGCTCCTTGATATACTGATGCACTAGCGGATGTGGCTACTATTGTTGATCCGTATGCAACTTGTCCTGCTTCTGGTAATACATTTACCACAGCCGCATAGGTAGCACCAGCAGCTGCTCCTGCAACATCAGCTTTAAGAATATTACCTCCTGGTGATTTAGAATGTCCTAAATCTTCCCATTTATTTATATTATCTCTCCAATATATAAAAGAATATTTAGCCACATTAGTTGCACAAAATAATTTTGCCAAATTTTCATTATTTAGACTTCTGTCATGCTCAATCTCTTCTTCTAAGAAAGACCGGCTCAGAACCTTGAAAAAATTTCTTATTTTCAACAATAAAGCAATAAGCTTC
>CAYMVE010000020.1:0-22770 GCA_964393715.1 uncultured Bacteroidales bacterium
GCTCTTTGGTAAACTATTCCACCGAACCCAAGCGCAGAGTGGATTGGACTTTCGGAATAGGCTATGGCGATGATGTAGAAAAAGCAAAAACCATACTTAAAAATTTATGTGATGCGGATAGCCGCATATTAAAAGACCCGGAAGTATTTATTGCCGTATCCGAATTGGCAGACAGTTCCGTTAATTTGGTAGTACGAGCATGGGTTAATGTTGCCGATTACTGGGGGGTATTCTTTGATATGAACCAAAAAGTGTATGATACATTCAACAAAGAAGGTATCAACATCCCATTCCCGCAAATGGATGTGCATTTGCACGGAAAGGCTTAAATGCTATTTCACAGTGTAATAATAAAAAGGACATCCGGAAAAGTGATGTCCTTTTTTATTTAAGCAAGTCCGGTCTTATCCGTTTGGTTTTCTCTAATGATTGTTCATACCGCCATTCCTCTATCTTACGATGATTACCCGACAATAGCACATCCGGCACCTTCCATCCGTTAAAATCGGCCGGCCGTGTATAAACCGGCGGACTCAACAAGCCGTCCTGAAAAGAATCCGTCAAAGCCGACTCCTCATCACCAATAGCCCCCGGCAACAACCGTACAATACTATCCACAATAACCGCCGTAGATAATTCTCCTCCGGAAATCACATAATCTCCAATAGAATACTCTTTGGTAACCAGATGGTCCCGGATACGCTGATCGATTCCTTTGTAATGCCCGCAAATAAATAATAAATTTTCACGAGTTGCCAACTCATTGGCTGCCTGCTGGTTGTAAAGCGGTGCATCGGGCGTAGGGAAAACCACCTCATCATAAGCCCGCTGCTTTTTTAATTCACTTACCGCATCGAAGACCGGCTGGATAGACAATACCATACCGGCAAGTCCTCCATAAGGATAATCGTCTATATGACGATGTTTGTCTTTCGAAAAATCTTTCAAGTCGTGCACATAAATTTCCACCACCCCCTTATCAATCGCCCGTTTTACGATGGAAAAAGACAAGAAACCGGTAAGCAACTCCGGTACTGCGGCCAAAATATCTATTCTCATTGCCCGTCATATTTGTATTCTTTGGTAATTCGCACCTCTATTCGGCGATTTTTAGCCCGTCCTTCCGGTGTGTCGTTTGTGGCTACCGGTTGGGTATCTCCATACCCTTTGGCAACTATTCGTTTGGCACTTATCCCTTTGCGTATCAAATAGTTTCTCACCGCATCCGCCCGCCTTTGCGAAAGGTCCATATTGTGCTCCTTGCTGCCGGTATTGTCCGTATGTCCGGCTATTTCTATTTCCATTCCTTTTTTCAACTTCATCAATGCAACCAATTCGTCCAATTGTTTGTAAGATTCCGGTTTTATAGTAGCCTTGTCCACATCAAAATACACATTATCCAGCGTAAACACTTTGGACGGTTCGTACTTCATGTGCAATTGCAAGGTAAACCTTCCGGGCTGATTGGGCACTTGAAACTTGGAATATTTTACGGCACTGCTAAAATCCTTATATTTTATCTCGTAAGTATCACCTTTGGGCAAAAGGATTTGGGCCTTCCCTTTTTCGTCCGTTATCACGGAAAACTCCTTGCCGGTTTTCTCTCCTCTGAATATGACCGTTTCTCCGGCTAACGGCTCCATATCAAAGTTGGTCACCAATACATTCAACAAAGCTTTACTTTCCGTAGGCAGTAATTTTTGGGCATCTGCCGCAATTAACATCAAACCCACTACTATTGTAAGTACTATCTTTCTCATAACTGTTGTTTCTAAAAAATTTGTTTACACCTCTTAGTCACATACAAAGGTAGGTGTTTTTGGGTAATCTATCAAATGCTTATCAAAAATATCATCGGTCAAACCCAAAACTATGGAGCCCGAAGCAATAGCATCATAAATATTTTTGAATGTCCGTCTTTATCTGTTTCTTTTTTGTAGCGATAAAAAACGAATTCAAGTTCCCCAATGTTTTTTCGACTACAATTATTTTCCAAAGCATTGTTCCCCCAAAAGACCATCCTTATTTTGGCAATAACAGCATCACGCCCCCCCTATCTCCACTACACGCAAAACCGGCCGGGGGGATGAGGTAATTATTTCATAGGTTTTACCGTACTCAAAATAGCTTCCAGTTGTCTTACATATTCCCGTTTATCATATTTAGGAGCATACACATATCCTTCTACGGTAATTATTTGTTCATGTTTGGAGTCGGTAAAAGTTACGGAAACAAACGGTCCTCCCATGTAATCGTTTTTTACTTTCCAAAGTCCCCGTATTTTGGCTTTGTAGAATCCGTTTTTTTCCGAATAGAAAACTTCGGGCTTGATTCTTTTTTCCGTCGTCATCCAACTCCCGAAGGTGGGACCTTTGATGTATTTTTTCAAAAATTCGTCCCGCTTTTTCACCAAAGAATCCAGTGAAAAATCGGCTGTATCGTTATAAGGATATGTCCAAATAAACAGACCTTGACTCATTTCGGTAGTTTCGCGTGAAATCCACATAAAATCGACCGTATCAATGTTAATGTTAAAACCTTTGGGAACAGCCATGTATATTCCGAATCGATTTTCAATTGTAGCCAAAACATCTTTATCGGTATTCTTCACATACACATCTTTTATGCGTTTCAGTTCCCATTGATTGATTAAATTGATGATATAACTCTTATTTTCTTTTAGCAACACACTCATGGAGGAATCATCGGAAGCATACGCTTCTATGATAAGTTGCGGAGCTGCCCAGATATTTTTTTTCACATAGAGTTTGATACTATCCGCCGGAAGAGATTTTCTAATATTGATAAACAGCAAGTTCCTGTGAGTCTTGAATATACTACTAAAAGCACTGTGAGGTATCGGAATGTATGTAAAAATAGTTTCGTATTGTGGCAGCATTGGATATTCTTCCGAAAACATTTCCGAAAGCACATGAGAAGTAGCGGGAAGTTTATCCCGGTTTACCACGACCACCACTTCACCGGATTTCCCTGTTATTACGGGCAATAAGGTCTTGTTATGTTTTTCGTCTTCGTTGCAACTTGTCATACTTATCAAAACAAGTCCCAGTATAAGTGCATAAAATTTTTTCATGATTTTCCGGTTTTATCGATAATAACGAAATAATCACCAATATGGTATGTTTTCTAAAAATAATAAGTCCTGATATTGCCGCGAAAAAAAACAACGAGTTTTTTATCGGTTACTATATCCCGTTTCAGATATAATGTCGTAATTTTATGGGGTTTGGATATACCTGCCCCATAATTGATTATCTTATTGTTAGAGTCACATACTTTGTAATACATTACTTTTTCTGTTGCCGTATGATTATCCACCGAAATATAGATAAAATTATCGTCACCTCTGACATTTATAGAATCCATAGGTTCGGCTATCTTCTCTCGTCCAAAAAAGTAAGAAGCTTGCGGAATACCATATCCGTGAGCATAATCAAAATAAGGGTACAAAGAACCGGATTCCATAATTTTTTTTCGCAGTTCCATATTATTCCATGTTCGTTGTTTACTCCATACACAAGCGGCAAACCCTGCCACTAACGGCGTAGAAAAGGAAGTACCGTAAACATGAGAAAGCACGGTAACACCATCTGCCATTACATTGGCGTTAGCTACCACTTCGGGTTTCATTCTTCCGTCGTAAGTAGGTCCTACTCCGCTAAAAGATATGTGCAGCGGAATACAACACATCGTGCCCCCTACCGTAAGGATACTGTCGGCATCGGCCGGAGCCCCCAACATCCTCCAATCGTTGTCTCCGGAGTTGCCGGCGGCATTTATCACCAAAATACCTTTCCTTGCCGCTATCAACGCCGCCCGGGTAACATATACCGAATGGCCGTCCATATCGTCTCTGCAATAACGCGGCTTCTCATAGCCCAACGAACTACTTATAATGTCGGCTCCATAACGGTCAGCCCACTCTACCGCTTTCATCCAAAGCAATTCTTCCTTGAACACTTCCAAGAAGTTGTATTCGGTACGAGCCAACAAAAACTCGGCATCATTGGCCAAGCCTATCAAGGTATCTCCTTTTTTGCCGGCAATACAAGAAAGTGTCATTCTTCCGTGTGTAGAGTGCTTGTATTTTATCGTATCTTTCTTTATAAAATCGTATGCCCGCAAAATTTTTCCTTTGTCAAAAAGGTGTTTGAGAAAAATAGATTGGTTTGCTTTGGTAAAACCGGCATCCAATACGGCAAATCCGTTTTGATGAAACAGCCGGCCTTGCATCGAGTTGATTTGCGAATAAAGTATTTCCATTTTCCGGTCGGTAAATACAGGTGTCTGATGACACGAAGCCATACGCCATACGTTCGGCATATCCGTATTCAACTTTTCTATTTTTGTAACAAAAGGGAGGTGTTCTATACGGCTTATATCGGAAACATATACCCAAACGGCATTGAGCCATCGGTATGCATAAAAAAAGGTATCGGCCAACACTGTGGTTTGGCGGATATATTCTTTTTTGACCGGATAGTCATACCAATCAAATGAAATGCCCTGCAAAGCCCTGCGTTCTATGGCTTTGGCGTCGTAATAAAGGGTCAAATCCATTGTGGTATCTTTGTCACGAAAGAACACTAAATAATATCCTTGTGAAAACAAATGGGAGTAAAAATAAGATAACAGTAAGAATGGCAGAAAAAGTTTTTTCATTTCAAAATAATTTGCACAAAGATAAAATTAATTAAAGTTAATAACACGAAAAATTTTACAAGGCATTGAACATAAAATATCTTTTTAACTATCAATATATCGGTCACAAAGCAGGTTAGATATCCCCAATAGCGGAATAGGGTAAGAAACCTACCAAAAAAGTAACCGAAAACTTTCCCCGGAATATACTTTGCCACCAACTACGCAAAACATGAAAATCAAATGGACAGAAACATAGTTTGAGAGCGTTTTAACACCTAACATAAGCTAATTAGGAAGCCGGACATTAAAGATTCACCCCCCCTCATTTTAATATTACTTTTGGGAATCGCATAAAACCCCACACACAAACGATGAAACAATCATTTGCAAATCAACCTGTTATCACAACCATTACTATAAATCCGGTTTGTATCAATTCCTACCGTAAAATATTTACAAAGCAAAAAATAAATGTTAACTTTGCGTTCTAATTTTTTAGGAATCGAAAAATCTATCCTGATGGAAGAAATAAAAGGCGGAAATATACTGAAGGTAAACATTGAAGAAGAAATGAAATCATCGTACATCGATTATTCGATGTCGGTGATTGTATCAAGGGCACTCCCCGATGTACGCGACGGGCTAAAACCCGTACATAGGCGCGTACTTTACGGTATGTTCAACGACTTGGGACTTTTGTCTAACAAACCTTATAAAAAATCGGCAAGAATCGTCGGAGAAGTATTGGGTAAATATCACCCCCACGGAGATAGTTCCGTATATGATGCCATGGTAAGAATGGCACAAGATTGGTCGTTGAGGTATCCGCTCATCGACGGTCAAGGAAACTTTGGCTCGATAGATGGCGACAGTCCGGCAGCCATGCGTTATACGGAAGCAAGATTGGCCAAAATAGCCGAAGAAACCCTCGCCGACATAGGCAAAGAAACCGTAGATTTCCAACCCAACTTTGACGAAACCCTGAAAGAACCGACCGTACTCCCCACCAAAATTCCCTTGTTGCTGGTAAACGGAACATCGGGAATTGCTGTCGGCATGGCCACCAATATGCCGCCCCACAATCTGTCGGACACGGTAGATGCTTTGGTCGCCTATATTGACAACAAGGAGATAAGCATTGACGAATTGATAAAAATAATAAAAGCCCCCGATTTTCCTACCGGAGGCATTATTTACGGATACAAAGGCGTAAGAGATGCTTACGAAACCGGTAGAGGTCGCATAATAGTCAGAGCCAAATGGCATACCGAAACCACCAAAACAGGACGCGAACAAATTGTAGTAACCGAAATACCGTATAATGTAAACAAAGCTTCGTTGATAGAAAAAATTGCCGAACTGGTAAACGACAAAAAGATAGAAGGCATCTCCAACATCAATGATGAAACCGACCGTGAAGGAATGCGTATCGTTATCGACCTAAAAAAAGATGCCAGTCCTGAAATCGTTATCAATAACCTCTTCAAACACACCCAACTACAAAACAGCTTCAATGTAAATAATATTGCACTGGTAGAAGGGCGTCCCAAGCTTCTGAACCTTAAAGACCTTATCAAATACTTTATTGAACACAGACACGAAATCGTTATCAGACGCACAAAATACGATTTGAGAAAAGCGGAAGAACGGGCACACATATTGGAAGGTCTGATTATTGCCAGTGACAATATTGACGAAGTTATTCAAATCATACGATCGTCAAAATCTCCCGAAGAAGCCCGCAACAGATTGATGGAACGATTCGGACTAACCGAGATTCAGGCAAGAGCCATTACCGAAATGCGTTTGCGACAACTCACCGGCCTCGAACAAGAAAAATTAAGAACGGAATATGCCGAATTACTGGAAAAAATAAAAGACCTCAAAGATATTCTGGAAAACGAATCCAGACGAATGCAAATCATCAAAGACGAACTTCTGGAAATAAAAGAAAACTTCGGAGATGCCCGGAAAACAGAGATAGAAGAAAATGCCGAAGAATTTAATCCGGAAGATTTCTACGAAAACGAACCGATGGTAATATCTATATCACACCTCGGCTATATCAAAAGAACCCCATTGGATGAATATCGTATACAACGCAGAGGTGGTGTAGGATCCAAAGGGTCTTCCACCCGTGAAGAAGATTTCATCGAAAATCTTTACATAGCCAATATGCACAATACCCTCCTGTTTTTCACGGAAAAAGGAAGATGCTATTGGTTGAAAGTGTACAACATACCCGAAGGCACCAAAACATCCAAAGGGCGTGCCGTTCAAAACATCCTCAATATTGATGAAAACGACAAAATAAAAGCCTTTTTTAATGTTAAAGACCTGTCCGATCCCGAAGAATTGAGCAAATATGTGGTGTTGGTAACCAAAAACGGAATTATCAAAAAAACCTCTTTGGAAGCCTATTCCCGCCCGCGTCAAACAGGAATCAATGCCATCACCATAAGAGATAATGACGAACTATTGCAAGCACTCCTTACATCGGATAATGCCGATATTATGATTGCTACACACAACGGAAAAGCAATACGCTTCAAAAACAATACGGTAAGGCCGATAGGCCGTACAGCTAGCGGTGTGAAAGCAATAACTCTGGAAAACAACGATTATGTAATCGGAGCCATATCAATAGAAGACAATAGCGAAGATGTGCTGGTAGTTTCCGAAAACGGATACGGAAAACGATCATCCATCGACGAATACAGAATCACCAACCGTGGCGGCAAAGGTATCAAATCAATGAATGTTACGGACAAAACCGGTAAAGTAGTGGCCGTAAAAAGCGTAAGAAACGGTGACGAATTGATGATTATAAACGAGTCGGGAATCACCATCCGGTTGTCCGTAAACAATTTGAGAACCATGGGAAGAAATACCCAAGGGGTGAAATTAATAAACCTGAAAAACGGAGACAAAATAGCATCGGTAGCACGAATAAGACTTGAAATATCGGAAGAAGACGAATCCGAAAATAGTGAAGTCAATAACGAAAATCCGGATGTAGAAACCAATTAGGCTTTATTTTTGTAAGTAAATCTAGGAAAAAAAAACATAAAGTTATGAAAAAAACAATTTTGATAACCTTAATTTTAGGTTGGGCATACCTGTTAAACGCTCAACCGTCGAACAGAGTAAGTGCTTGGAATTATCTGAAAAGCGGAGACCTGAAAAAAGCCAAAGAAAAAATAGATAAGGCCGTTCAACACCCCAAAACACAAAAAGATCCGAGAACATGGTATTACCGAGGGCTCATTTACCAAAGCATAGCCACCTCAAAGAATGCAAAATACAAAGCCTTGGCCAAAAATCCATTGGATACGGCCTTTGCTGCATTCGAAAAAGCGTTGAAGTACAATTTCAAAGACCCCGAACTACAAAAAATAGACTTTTCGCAGCCGGAAGGAATCATGAAATTTATGAGAGCATTACGCGATAATAAAACCAAATATGTGGATCGAGAAATCACTATGAAAGTATTTATGAATTATCCGGCACTCGGTAATGTATTCTTTAACAAAGGTGTGGAAAACTACAACAAGAAAAATTTCGAAAAGTCGTTTGACAATTTTGAAAAATCACTCTATTGTACTTCATTCAAAGGCACCGCAGATACTGTGGTCGTGTATTACGCCGGATTGGCTGCCAAAAAAGCAGGTAAATATGACAAAGCTATTGAATATTTGAAAATGGCCAACAAACTGGGATATGGAAAAACGGACAAAGACAAAATATTGGTTTACAAACTATTAGCCGAAACCTACAAGGAAAATAAGGATACAACCAAATACATAGCCACCCTGAAAGAAGGTATAGAAAAATATCCTTCGGCAAGTTCGTTGCTTATCCCGGATGTAATCAACTATTATCTTGGTCACAAGCAAAATGACAAAGCCCTTGATTATCTGAACAAAGCCATCAAACAAGATCCGAACAATCCGACTTATTATTATGCCAGAGGCAACTTGTACGATTTGACACTCGGCAAGTTGGATTCGGCCGAAGCGGACTACAAAAAAGCCGTAGAACTCAAACCCGATTATTATGACGCCATTTACAGTTTGGGAGCCATGTATTATAACAAAGGCGTAGATGTGCTGAAAAAAGCCGACAAAGTGGAAGACAACAAGAAATATGAAAAAATGAAAAACGAAGCAATGGACTTGTTCAAAAAAGCACTACCGCATTTGGAAAAAGCCCATGAAATGAAACCGGACGATTTGAATCCGATGATATCACTCAAAGCAATATATTACAGATTGGGACAGTTAGATAAATACGAAAAAATAAAAAAAGAATTGGACGCCAAACGAAAAAAACAATAACACCGGCACAATACGGTGAAAAAACAAAAGGCTGCCCGATATGAATGAGGACAGCCTTTTTGTTTTTCATGCCGGATAAAGTCATCAATCTTTCAACAGTCCCAGCCCCTCCAAAGCAGACGAATCGGAAGGATTCAGCATCAAAACTTTGTAAAACAAAATCTTGGCTTCACGATATTTTTTCAGTTGGTAATGAGTCCATGCATACATCAGCAACCCGTCATGCGAAAAAGGATACAAATCCACCACCTTCTTAAAATATTTGTAAGCAGTCAAATAGTCGGATCTACCATAATAAATCATTCCTAGCTTGTACAAAGCAACCGTATTGTTCGGCGAGGTTTCCAATATTTTTTTGTAATATTCTTCCACTACACGCCATTTGCCCAATGCCGAATAAGGATAAATAATACCGAACTTTGCTTCTTCGCTGTAAGGCATCAGATTCAATGCTTTGGAATAAAAACTTATCGATTCGTTAAAGTTCCCGGCCATATAATTGAGCCATCCCAACCGCAAATTATGCTCGTAAGAATCCGGCCGGTAAACGGCTTTTATTTTTGCAATGGCTCCGGTATAATCTCCCTTGGCTTCAAGGGCATAACTTTCTTTGAAAGCATCCAAATCTTTCCGGTAATCCTGGGCCTTCATCCACCCAAAAGAAATTAACATCCATACCGTTACTAAAACAATCCTTTTCATACGCATACATTTTTAAAATGAAAAAACAAAACCGGCATCTCCGCCGGAACTTCTGATATCGTAATTGACAAAACCGCATCCTCCAAACAAAGTTACTTTCTTAGACAAAAAGACTTGTAATCTCATCCCGCCAGCCGAAACAACCGGAAAATTGGATAAATAAAAAATCCCTTGTCCTTCATACCAATAATTCATATCGTCGGATGCCCGGTAATAATAGCCTTCCCATCCGAAGAACTTGGTGTTGAACCCGGCAAATGCCGAATAAATTGTTTTTCCGTTTTTTCCGGAAAAAATCGAGCCGATTTTTATTCCCAGATACCATTTATTGTTAGCCAAAGGGTAGAAAGTGATAAAACCGTTTACGGAGCCAAACCAAGGATAGACAGTCCCGGTTGAATAAGAAAGGGAAGTCATAGCTCCAACATCACAAAAAGTACCGTAATAAGTAAGTCCTATAACCGCATTACCTATAAAATTTCTTGTTTTGATTAAAGTATATTTGGAATTGTCTCCAGACACAAAAGATGGTCTGAAAGTCAATGAAGCAGTTTCTACCGCATTGTACGAAGAAGCCCAAACAGGATTAAAACCGAAAGAAAACAGGAAGGCCTTGCCGGCATCTACGGTTTTATCAAACGATATAGCAGTCATCTTACTTTGGTACGGAGTATTTTCTATTACATTGTTTTTATTTCTGAAATAAAACCTTTCTCCGGATATGCCCATATTGGCCGTTACGGTCCACAATCTACTTTTTTTATACATGTATAACCGCCCTATGTAAGAAGAGGTTTTGTCCAATTTTCGTACCGGTTCATTGACCGGTTCCGGCACTGTGTTTTCCGCTTTTCCCATCCCGAAATAAAAAGATACGGCATCAATCAAAGTCTTGTCATCCTCTGCCAAATATTTTTTCAAAGCATGGGCTTTTACATATTGTCCGGACATAAGATAGGCACGGTATAGCAATCCGATTGTAAAGACATCTTCAAACGAATTATCTTCCAGTGCTTTTCTCAAATGTTTTACGGCCACCCTGTATTTGCCTTTGGCCATATAAGCCTCTCCCAACC
Source organism: uncultured Bacteroidales bacterium (assembly GCA_964393715.1). Classification (GTDB taxonomy): domain Bacteria; phylum Bacteroidota; class Bacteroidia; order Bacteroidales; family JALTDM01; genus JALTDM01. The sequence goes on from CAYMVE010000020.1 coordinate 10,781, forward strand.
TTACACGCAGATAATAGAAATCCACTCCCTCGTATATAACTTTGTGCCCGTAGGTTATCAAATCGTCCCACCTTCCTTGCACAAACAAACGGTAAGAAATTCGTTCCGCTTCGGCATAACTGATGTTTTGTGCTTTTGCATTGACCAATATGAGTACGAACCATATCCAAATCACACTTTTCATCCCTAATTTCTTTTCACGATTAAAGTTGTAATGCCTTTTACTTTTTTGTCCAATTCCACAACGATAGTACCGTCTTTACGGGCTGTTATCCAAGCGGAAAACTCAAAAAAGGTTTTACGGAAAAGCAGCGTCAAGAAATTAGCCTTCATCTTAACATACCCGGGTGCCATTTCCGAATCTGTTTCCTCATAGGTAAGCGTATAAAGCGCATCCGAAAACATACCGAAGGGTGAGACTACATCTTGCAACCACCTTATGCTTGCAGGTAATAACGAATGATGTACCGGTACATTATCTTCCATACTCATATTGTCATAATAAGCCAGCAAAACCTTACGGAACACAAGATAAAACAAATATAAGGGAGATTGCATTGAGCCTATGTAGTTTTGGGCAATAAAAAACGCTCCGTTATTGACAAAATACAAATACGATTTCGAATCGTTATCATACAAATAAGGATGGTTGTAGATGTCTATTCCGGCTTCGATTTCTACGGAGTTGGTGTCAAACTCCAACTTGATTTTTTGTCCGGGTACAAAATCGAAAGCATTTTTTAGTAATGAATTTTCTTTGATATTCTCTATCCGGTCGCCATTCGCAGGAATACCTGTCTCTACAAACTCCGGCAATGCATTCGTATATTTTACATAGTTGCTTAGGGGGTACAACAAAGTTTTGGAGCCGATATACGGAGTTGCTTGCAATTGAAAATGCAAATGTGGATAGGGACTTCTTCCCGAATTGCCACAGTTGGCAATTATACGGCCTTTTTCTACGAAATCCCCTTGTTTGACCTTGATGCTACCCGGCTGTAAATGACTCAATTGCGAATACAAATATTCCGAATGTTTTATCACTACGGTATTGCCCCAATTTTGTCTTTGATTGACTTCTCCGATATTATTATCAGGCACATTATCCGCAACAGCCACCACAATACCTGCTGCCGGAGCCACTATCGGTTTTCCATAACAAAAATAATCCTGTGGTTCCCGTCCTTTGCCTTCGTATTCTTTATTGTCATCGTTATCTATCACAAAATCCCAAGCATAACCCCATTCATCCTGATGAGTATATGAGCCGTTATGTCCTTGATTAACCAACCATTTGCCCCAAAATGGCAATGCAACGGGCAGGTAATTCAAAAATTCAAACCTTTTCAGGTTTACCGAATACAAATATTTATTGAATTCGGGTTTTGACTGTTGAATAGGAATCCTGTACAACAACAATTGACCGGATATGCGTAACTGCATGGCATACAGCAATCCCAATATAGCCAACACAAACGGGAACGCATAAGCCGACAAGCGGAATACTCCGAAAACTTTATCGGAAGCAATGGTAAACAACACAATAGCAGGAATCATCAGGAGCGTAACAAGCACAGACCGCCACGAAGGCAAATAAAAATACGATAGGGCAATAGACGACAAAATAAAATTGAAACCGTAATAAGTGTAATTCAAAGTCGAAGCATCGCTACCGATAAGAGTATAGAAGGCATAAGCACTGTAAAATCCGAGCAGGGAAAACAAAAACATCACACGCGAATACAGCAATAACAGCAATGCAATTATCATACCGGCTATTAAATGGTACTGAAAAAATATGGCACCCAAAGACAAAAAATAGGTTTCAAGCGTAGAACCTTCAAAAAGCGAAATAATTTTGTCATTTAATTTGACCAGCCATAGCCCTCCCCAAGCATATAATTCGTTTACCGTATAAATATTTCTTTCACTAAGCCACAAATTGTGAAACTGGTAAAAAGACAAGTTGAAAGTCCAGATTACCAACAAAAAGGGAAGCCCAAGATAAGGCAAACCATAGCGGGATAGCACGCCTTCCACCGTAACCGTCACAAACAGGGTAATGATAGCGGCAAGTACCACTATTACAAACAATACCACAGACGGTGAATAATTGATGCCGATACCGAGCCCGACCAACAAGGCATTGAAACCATACAAACCTTTTTTTACCTTATAGTCCGAATATCCGGCCAAACATCCCGTCAAGTTGGCGGCAATCACGGAAATAGCTCCGGCAAGCCCCGTATAAACATCCAAAAACGAAACTGCCAACAATAATAATCCGAAAAGCCGGCTCTCCGCAAAAAACACCTGCGAATAACTCAACAAAAATCCTTCTTTTTGGTTTTGTACGCTGTCTTTCCAACTCATCGGTTATATGCCTTTATCCTTTACAAAACAGGCTTTTTCTTTATAAGCATCAATCCGTCTCTTACGGGCAATATAAAATTATGTACCCGGTCATCTTTGCTTACATACTCGTTAAAATCCCTCAAATGCCGGGTTTTCTTATCATTTGCTTTTGTATCAAAGATTTTTTTGCTCCACAATACATTATCCGCCACCATCAGTCCTCCGGCACTTAAATAAGGTAACAATGTTTCGTAATATTCCACATATTCGTCTTTTTCTCCGTCAATAAAAATCAAATCAAACTCCTGAATATCAAACACATCAATCATTCTTCTAACATCCCCCTCTATCAAAATAATTCGTTTGGACATTCCGAATTTTGCAAAAAAACTCTTGGCTATTTCTGTATATTGCGGATTTACTTCAAATGAAAAAATCTTACCACCTTTTTTAAGGACATTGGCCATGGCTACAGCGGAGTATCCCGTAAAAGTTCCTACTTCCAAAACACGGGACGGATTAAGAGCCATTACCATAAATTGCAACAATCTGGCTTGTATCTTACCCGAAATCATTCTGGGATTCACCGTATGCCAAAAAGTAAACCGTTCTATTTCGTCCAAATACTCATCCCCGTTTATGTATCCGGTATGAGTTTCCACATATTGCTCTATTATCTTGTCATCGATGGCAAATAACATAAGCTTGTAAACTTAATAGATATCAAAAGTACATTAAAAAATCAACAGCACCGCAAATATTTTTCGTTTCTCTCCTGTCGGTTTTTCCAAGCGAGAAATGAGTTATTTCAAATGTTCCGGCACCTGTTCCTGATTTTTAAAAGTGTTTAGATTTTCTTTTTTTCTGATTATGTGTGTATTACCTTCCTTGTCAATCAAAACGACATTGGGGCGGTAAGTAATGAATTGCAACCACTGGGTCATGTTGTAAGCTCCTACCCGCTTTATTACTACATGGTCTCCTTTGTTGAGCGGTGGAAATTTTACATTTTTTCTAATCACATCTATATTCATACATAGCGGTCCGTATATGGTAATTTCTTCCAGCATTTTGCTTGTTTCGGTAGCCGGATATATTTCGTGATCGTACCAAAAAGAAGTAAACAGCAGATTTACTCCTATGTCGATAATCATGGCTCGCCGACCGTCTGCCAACCGTTTGTTGGCCCAAACGGTTCCCAATAAATAGGCGGCATCATCAATCAATGCCCGTCCTGTTTCGAGAATCAGAAGCGGTAGATTTTCGTAATGAAAACCGGCATCCAGCAGTGCATCGGTAATGGCTTCGGCATATTCGTCAAAGGACGGATTGGTATCGTATCCTGGTAGATAAGCTCCTTTCAAAGTGTTGTCGGAAGCAAATCCGCCACCCAAATCAATGTAACTTATACTTTGGTTGTAAGTTTCCTGAAGTTTGTTTGCCAAGCCGGCCAGTTTGGTTGCGGCTATCCGATACGGTTCCGCACTCATCATATAAGTACCAATGTGGGCATGTAGCCCTACCAAATCCAATTTGCCGGACAGCATGATTTTGTTTATGGCTTTCCAGGCTTCTCCGCTTTCGTAATTGAAGCCGAACCTGTCCCATTGAGGGTATATGCCCGTATCCATATTGACCCTTATGGCTACTTTGGGTTTTTTATCCGACTCGTCGGCTATCTCCAGCAAATCGTACAGTTCGTCAAAATGATCTATGTGGATGAGCGACGCGTTGTTTACGGCTTTTTTCAAATCTTCTTTGGTTTTATAGGGGCCGTTAAAGATAATTTTGTCTCCGGACACTCCGTTTGACAAGGCTTTTTCGTATTCGAATCCGGAAACCACCTCGGCCCAAGCACCTTCGGAGTGAAAGATGCTACATACGGCATCCAGATAGTTGGTTTTGTACGACCAGGCCAATTGGAACTTGGGGTACCGCACCGAAAAAGCTTTGTGCAACTTTTGGTACCTGTCCCGAATGATTTTTTCGGATAATACATAAAGCGGAGATCCGTATTTATGGATAAGTTCATCGACTGCAATTCCGTCTATTTCCGTTATGGGGGCTATGTATTCGCGTTTTCCGAATTTATTCGGCATGCCTTCGTTTAGTTTTACAATAACGGGTTTTTCATATATTTTTTTCATAATGAATGTTTTTTTACAATTCTCCGAAAATATTGATTTTTTCAAATTGGGTAATATCACCTATTAGGTCGTACGAGTATCTTATAAACATTGTGCCTACCCGGTAATCCCGGAAAGGCTTTACTTCCATGCCCAAAGCCAGTTTTGCCAGTGCTTCGGGGATGTTTTGTCCGGCACCTACCGCCAGATAAACCCATGCGGGTATTCTCGGATTAATTTCGATTAAATAATATTCGTCCTCTTTGGTTTTAATCATTTCGAGTTCCATACCGCCTCTCCATTTTGTCGAAGCGATAATGCGGGAGGTAAGTTCCAACATCCGGTTGTCTTTTATGGTTATTCCGCCCCAGGCTTTTCCTTTGTCCGTGATATAAGTTTTGCGCATGGGTACAGCTCCTATGGTATTTCCTCTGCCATCCCCCAAGGCAACCACATTTACTTCTATTCCTTGAATAAATTGTTGGATAATAATCGGAAGTCCCCACTTTGCTTCCAATTTGGAAAAATAAAAAAATGCTTGTTCACGATTGTATGCTTTGAATGCCTCGTAAAACTTGCCTTTTACAAAAAAGGGATACTCAAAGTCTTTTTCTATGGCTACAATGTCTTTCGCAGATGTGATAGCTTTGGATTGGGGAACTTTTATATCGTATTTTTTTCCAAAGGCTTCGAGGTTGGCTTTATGTCTTTCTTCAAATTGTGGTCGGGTAGGCAGAAATGTGGCAATACCGTTTTGTTTGAGCAAACTTTCATTTTTTATAAAAGTAAACAGTTCGGCGTCGAAGTTAGGGATAATTAAGTCCAGCGACTCTTTTTCGTGTATTTGTAAAATTCTTGCGATATATTCTTCCGATCCGGAAGAGGGATACGGAATCAGATATGCTTTGTCCACCAGATCTTTCATGTATATGCCCGGCTCAAGGTTTTCGTAAGCAAGGCCAACTATCCTTACATTTATATCTCCGGAATCTCTAAGTCCTCTTATTACCGGTATACCCGGTCCGGGACTGTCAATATTGTTCAGTCCTGTTATGCCGATGGTAATATTCTTTTTTTCCATAATAACATCAAGGTTATGCTAACAATTCGTATTTTTCAAGCATGTAAATAAAATCTTGAACATCTTTTTCCGCTTGTTCTTTGGAAACCTCAAATTCTTCTGTAATCCGGGTTACAATATCTTCCTGCGCCACTTCATTTTTCAGGAGTTGTAAGATTTTGAAACCTACGGCATTCACTGTAAAAGATTCGCCTGTGTAGGGATTAAATACAAACCCCGTATCGCTGATAGCCAGATCTTTGATTTTCATAATAAGTCCGTTTAATTAAATGTTTAGACTTATAAAACGGAAAAAAGTTTAAAAAAAACAATATTTTTTAAATCGGCAATTCACTTCTATGTTTCCCAGACATCCATGGAAAAGTATGCAATAAGCGTTTGTATCTTTCTTTCCCGGTCCTTTCTTTGTTGCAACCCGAAAACTCTCCCAAATGATACTTCCGGTCGCAGGTTATCTCGCTTCGAAGGGTTAATGGCAAAGTATATGCTTTATATTTATTTCGGTGACTTTGTTTGAGGTTGCTTACGCAGCCCAGCCGTTATCCGCCAAAAATCCTGACGGAATTTTTTAAGGTTGTGAAAAACCGTGAGGCACAAAATCTATTGTTGCCCAATGATTACAACAAAGTTTTTGCAGTCTTGACCTTTTGTTACTTTGGGGTCAAGACAAAAGTGGCTGATAATCAAACAGAGTTTTTTATTCGGGGCAATAATTTAAAACTTCATTTTATATCTGAATTTTGCAAAATCCGTGTTTTTTTACCAATCCGCTTGAAATTATCTTAATTTTGTCCTTGGATAAGTATACCAAGATGGATACAAAATCGTTTATGGTACTATTTGTCGATTGTTTGTAAGCGGTTCATGAAAAAGAAAACAATAAAAATATTAGGAGGTGCCGGTCTTCTTCTGGTTTTATTCATGCTGATTGTGGCGGCTTTTTTCGTGTTTTCTTTTTTGCAAAATTGGTTGGCATCAAGAATTGCCGGTTATCTAAGTAAAAAAACCGGAACAGAAATTGTCATAGACAAAGCGGATTTTGACCTCTTCGGTCATATCCATTTGTCAGGAGTTTTGGTAAGGGATACTTGTGGCGACACACTGGTTTATGCAGGTTCGCTCCATGCAAAGTTGAAAGATTGGTCCTTAAAACGCCATTATGTTTTTTTTTCGGAAGTTACCGCAGGAACCCCTTTTTTCTTCCTGCATATTTACAAAGACGGAACAGACAATCTTTCGGTACTCTTAAACAGACTGTCATCTCCGGATACCACCGATACCACTTCCTCTTCATTAAAAATATTGCTGGGTACCATTCAATTGCGGAACGGCACATTTGCTATGTTGGACGAACATTCTTATGCTCCGGTACCTTCCGGTGCCATTAATTTTACAGACCTGAGGCTCAACCGTATTTTTGCCCGGATCAACAATTTCCGGGTCAAGGACAACCTTTACTTTGAAGTAGAACATCTTTCGGCTGTAGAAAAAAGCGGATTTTATATCAAACACTTGTTTGCTCAGGCTTTTTTGGATTCGCACCAATTTGCCATGAACCACCTCAAAATGGTAACTAACCATTCTTATTTGTCGTTGGACTCTTTGATTTTCACCAACCCGTCGGACAATGTTTTCTCCGGGATTACCTCTTCTACCGTCTGGAAAGCCGGTTTCAATCAGACCTCTTTTTCATTAGATGACATCAATTATATTGCACCGGGCACTTTCTCAGGCACTTGCCCTTTTGTTCTCAACGGATATATTTACGGAACCTTATCCAATTTGCACTTGAAAAACCTGAATATATTGTGGGGCGATTCGTCGTATCTGGATATTTCCGGGAATATAAGTGGACTTCCAGATATTGACAATGCGCTTTTTTATCTGAATTTCCCCACCTTGAAGACTTCCAAGCCGGATTTGGACCTTCTCATCAAAGGCTTTGTATCCGATTCTTCTTTTGCTTTGCCGAAAATCTTACAAAAAACAGGTACACTAAATTATAAAGGAAACCTTACGGGATTTTACAACGATTGGGTTGTGTACGGAACTTTGAAATCAAAACTGGGAATTATTAAAACGGATATCGGATTGAAAAAAGAAGATTCTCTGCTTTTGCAAGGTCGTTTCTCCACAGAGCACCTCAAACTGAATGCCTTAACCGGAGTACCCGATTCGGTGGCCGGAGATTTGAGCATGTCCGGAACAGTTAATGGCACTATCAAAGATAACGGCTTGTTTTCTTTCGATTTGAAAACTTCGGAGGCTTCCCTTGTATTGTTGGGACATCATTACCGGAACATATCCGTAGATGGTATTTTGAACAATACGGCTTTTGACGGAGAGGTGTCCGTAAAAGATACCGCATTGAATATGGTGTTTCTGGGACAAGTGGATTTTTCGGATAAAAAGCCCGTATTCTACTTTACCGCCGATGTAAAACATGCCGACCTGAATACTCTGCTGAAAGGATTTAATACTTCGAAAACGGATTCCTTGAAATTTTTGCTGAAATCGAAAATCAGCGGCAACACACCGGCAGACCTCAACGGAGAAATAGAATTATATCAAACAGCATTATACGCTGCTGGCAAATCATATCCCGTAAATCAATGGATCATGAAGGTGGACAAAGACACCGGAAGAACGCGACACATTGATATTCAATCGGATATTCTTACCGGGCAAATCTTTTACAGGATAAAGGAATTGCAGGATTGGCAGTATCTGGCCGAAAATGTTGTCAAAAAATACTATACATTTTTTAGGCCCGAAGGAGTTCCGGCATCCGGAACTTTTATGAGGGCAGACATGGTTATCGAAAAGGCCGATATTTTCAACGGGTTATTATTGCCTCTGCAAGTTGCAGACCGTACGGAGTTTTCTTTTTATGCCAACGATGCTGATAGTGCATCCTTCTTTTTCAGATCGGATACGGTAAAATACGCCGGCATGACTTTTTCCGGAGTAAAAGCCTTTTTGAATCCCATATCGGTTCAGGCTTCTGCTGCGGAAATTTTTGTTAACAAAGCCCAAAACGGTGCTTATTCATTGGATAGTTTAAGTTGGGACGCCATTTTGTTTGCCAATACCGCCAACATGGAACTATCTTGGCAAACCGTTTACGACTCGCTTTTATATTCGGGCGATTTGCAAGCCCAAGCCGTTGTAAACGATACAGCCAGCCTTACAGTGGATTTTATTCCCTCTTATTTTATCATTGCCGATACCATGTGGTATATCAACGATTGGTCGCTGACACTAAACGATTCTACAACAGTTGTCAAAGATTTTATTCTTAACCATGAAAACGAATTCGTAAGCATCAACGGTACCATTTCTTCCAACCCTGCCGATTCTCTCACCGTGGAAATTGCCGATGTAAATCTTGAACATTTCAATACTGTGTTGAAACCCACCGGAATCAGCATATCCGGAAAAGCCGCAGGATATGTGAAGACTTCTTCGGTAATATCCCGACCTATAGTTGTCAGTGATATTATTGTGCATGACTTTGTATTTGACAAAGAAAAATTCGGACAACTCAAATTAAACACTTCGTGGAACAATACCAACCGTAAACTGTTTGCCGACATTTATTTGTTAAGGAACAAGCTGAAAACCATAGAATTAAAAGGTTATTACGATGCCGCTCGCGAAGGACTTGATTTTCGATTGACTGCCAAGAAGTTATTACTTAAACATTTTAGCCCGTTTTTAACCGGAGTATTGGACGATTTCAGAGGATTGGCCGACGGATATGTAAAGATAAAAGGCACCTTGTCGCATCCGTTAACGGAAGGGCTGTTACAACTGAAAAAAGTGTCTTTTACCGTGGATTATTTAAAAACGGCTTATTCTTTTACCGCCCCTTTGCAAGTGAATTACCAAGGCATTTTCATCAAGGACTTCGATGTATTCGATAGTAATGGAAACAAAGCAAAAGCCTCGTTCAACCTCACACACCGTAATTTTTCCAATTGGAAATATGCGGTTACGCTTAATACCTCAAAATGCACTTTCCTAAACACTACCGAAAAAGATAATAGTTTGTATTTTGGTAAAGTGTTAGGTAGCGGCAATATCAATATTCACGGCGATGAGAACGGCATTGCCGTAAACGGAAATGTCAAAACGGAGACACCTACCACCTTTAATCTGTTTCTGGAATCACCGGAAGATGCCGAAGAATATGGGTTTGTCAGTTTTGTGAATAGCAAGCAAATAAAAGATACCATCGAAATGGCGGAAGAAACCGTGAAAAAAGAATCCGAAGTAACCATGGATCTAAACATAAAAGCAACCAAAGACGCTACGGTACAACTGATTTTTGACTCCAAGTCGGGTGATATCATTAAAGCAAACGGAACAGGAGACATCAATATAAAACTTACACAACTGGGAGATTTGATCATCAAAGGCGAATACGAAATAGAGAAAGGGACCTACCTTTTTACCCTTCAAGATATGCTCAACAAGAAGTTTGAAATCAAAAAAGGCAGTTATATCAAATGGAACGGTGATCCGTACAAAGCATTTCTTAATATAACGGCGGGATACAAAGTGAAAACCTCGCTCTATGACCTTACTTTGGACAGTAACGACAGGAAAAATGTATATGTGGAATGTCTGATGTACATGACCAACCGATTGGACGAACCGGAGATTCGATTTGGTATTGATGTCAAGTCGAACAATCCGCAGGCAAAATCAATATTGTCCGGAATGAGTCAGGAAGAAATCATGAAACAGGTTATTATGCTTATGGTTATGGGACGGTTTTATACACCGGAACAATTCCGCCAAAACAGCGATTTTTATGCAGAAAACGGTCAAACGGGGGCTTTGGGTATGAATGCCAGCGAATTGTTGTCCGAGCAACTTAGTTATTGGTTATCGCAAATTACCAAAGATTTTGATGTAGGTGTAAAATATATTCCGGGTAACGAAATTTCCCGTTCGGAGTTGGAAGTGGCATTGAGTACCCAGATGTTTAATGATAAAGTAATAGTAAACGGCAATGTGAATGTCGGAGGCAATGTACCTACCGCTTCGGGTGTTGCCGGAGATGTCTCGGTAGAGCTTAAACTAAATCCTAAAGGTACCATCCGGCTAAAAGGGTTTAACAGAACCAACGACGATGTGCTGATATACCAAGACGCTCCTTATACCCAAGGTATAGGTATCTTTTATACGGAAAGCTTCAACTCGTTGAAAACGCTTATAAGAAAATATTATACCGGAATCTTCCATAAAATCTATGGCAAAATGAAAAAACTGAAACGAAAAACAAAGTAAAGGCGGAAGCCTTATTCAAGAAACACTGCAGAAATCCTTTTTCTTCAACGCTAAACCATATCCAACTATTAGTATTCCTCCAAAGAATTTTGGCGTTTGGGCCTTGTAGTGCGTGGCCCGAATTGCGGATTGAAAAAGTCGTCCACATCGGGTTCTTTGTAGCGGGAAGATTCTTTTTCCAATTTTTTTAGTTCTTTGGTCAGTTCTTCATCCAGTTTTTCTTCGTTTTCGGCTTTCCCGTTATGGTATGTGATTTTTTTGATAAGTTGTCCCTGTTTGTCGTAATATTCCCATACTCCTTCTTTCAAATCATTGTGATACAAGCCTTTTACTTTGAGTTTTCCGTCTGGATAATAAGAAACTACTTCTCCGTCAAATACCCCCTTCTTAAAATTCATTACCAACGAAAGTTGCCCGTTTTCAAAGTACCGAACCAGTTTGCCGTCTTTTTTCCCCTCGGTATAATTAATTTTTTCAGCCACTTTCCCGTTGTGATAATAAGTGGTTTGAAGCCCGTTTTTTATTCCCTTATCATAATTGACAGTACGCAGTAAGATGCCTCGCGTATTATAGATTTTCCAAAGACCTTGTTTTTGCTTTACATGTATCAGTTTTCCCTTGGCAAGCAAACGTCCGTCGTCCCAATAATAGGTAGCATCTCCGGTACCTTTACCTTCGTTGTCATATACGATATAAGCAAATAACTGCCCGTTGGAATAATACCGTTTAAATATACCGACCGGGATATCGTTTTTGAAATGTGCCTGATACTTGATTTTCCCATTCGGATATTTTTTTTCCCAATACCCTTGCTTCAAACCGTTTATGTCTATATAGTTTTTTAAGGTATCGCCTTCTTGACCTACATTTTGTGCCCTCACTCCCAATGATAATATTATGAATCCGACTATATATAAAAATCTTTTCATCCCTGTCCGTTTTGTCCGCATAAAGTTATCAAAATGTTTTAAAGGGTATCTAAAATTTTTTCCAAAGCAATCCCTCTAGACCCTTTTATCAAAACAAAAGAATCGGTTATTTTATTGTTTGTCAAGTACTTTTTCAGTTCGTCCGTATGTTCGAAAAACAAGAGAGAGGGAAAATCTGCCCGATATTTTCCAAAATGTTTT
>CAYMVE010000021.1:0-2319 GCA_964393715.1 uncultured Bacteroidales bacterium
TTTGGATTTAGTTTACTCGTTAATGTTGTCCATAGTGAATTATCAACCAAAGTATTCAAAGCCAGTTTAAATAATCTTGTAACCCACCATAGTCCCGGGTCTGAATTGATTTTAGATATTTTAAGAATATCTGTAAAAATTTCATTTGCTTTATTTTATAATCCGCAAAACGAATTGTACCTATTTTTCAAAACAAATTGTACATAAAATCACACACTTTTTATAGTACCATAATCCGGCCTGCAACATTGACAAAACATCTATTTTATAGGATAGTTTGCTGTTAATACTTCTATTTTCTTTTTGTTAGGATTTGTTTTTGCTGTTACTGATATTCTCTTTTCGAACTTCTGGTAAAACCATTTATTTTCTTTGATATAAGTATATAGCAAATCAGATGGATATGAACTTAGTAAGAATTTACCTTTTATATTTGAAAGAGTTTTAAGAAGCAATTCAAAATCTTCTATGGTGTACCCGTCATAATGACCGAGATTTGAATTATAATATGGAGGATCACAATAAAAGAATATATCGTCAGCATCCCTGCTTTGTATCAATAAGGTGGCATCAAGACATTCTATTTGTACATTTTGTAGTCTTATGGCATAATCTTCTGTAAAATTGCTTCTGGCATTGGTTATCTTTTTTGTAGTTTTATTAGACTTTTTATCATATCCCCACGAGCTTCCGAGAATTGAACTAAACGATTGATTAGCCAACACCCAAACAGACCAAGCAATATCAACATCATTAAAAAGATGAGGGTTCTCGTATATTACTTTGGCATCGGCATGTGCACTACGACTATGTAGAGATATTCTTATTTTCTTTTCAAGCTCAATAAAATTGTTTTTAAGTATTTTATAAAAGGTGATTAAAGCTCTATTGGTATCATTGATAATCTCTATTTCATGAGGCTGTTTTGCAAAAAACACGGCACCTCCACCCAAAAACGGCTCGCAATAGGCTTTAATACCATCCTTTTCATAAGGAATAAGTGGCAATATATGTTTTAACATCCGTTGCTTGCCACCATAATATGAAATAGGTGTTTTCAACAATCCTTTTCCAGCCATATTACAATTGTGTTTTATTTATCAAAAAGATTGTTTATAAGATTTTCTACACAACTTTGTTGTTCTTCGGTCAGTTCTGTCAGATAAACAATATGGTTTTTGGTTTCCATTTCTCCAGAATCTTTAATTTCAACTGTTTGTAAAATCAATCTTGTTTCCGGAACCGATTCGCTGGCAATTTGAATAATTATTTGTTTTTCCATAGTTATTTATTTTTGAATATTATTGTTTTCTCCAGATGCAGACATATTCGATTGCATTAGATATTTGGAAATAATAATGGTTTTGTTTTCGTTATCGATATCGGCTTTATTGAATAGTCCAAGATAATATCGTGATTCTTTTCCTTCTACTTTGACTACCTCCGTAAAATTGGGTTGAGAAGGCGTCATGCCACAATCACTTCCACATAAATTGGGTAGCCAATCAAAAACATTTCGCCCTTCTATACCAATAGCAAATCCTGTTCTATTAACAGGTTCCCCAATCTCACCTTTTATTATTACAAGGTTGAACCTTTTGTCTCCATTGGCATCTACCAGTAACGAAGGATAATTATCGTTGGCAATATCATCATCGGCAGCTGCATTCCATGCATTAACAATACCTTTTATTACACTTTCTTCCGTATCTCCTGCCTGAACGGTATAAGTAATTTGTCTTGCAGACGAGGAATCATGATTGCGTGCATCTCCCAGAAATGGTGTAATCCAGATATCATACACATCATTTTCGTGGATATTATTAGGGTCAAGCACAGCAAAAAATCGTAAAGGTTTGAAAGATGAAGTGAGTACATCGGAAACACCTTTATTCATTAAGACATTGTAGATATTACTGCCTACATAAGTTGTTATTTGCATGTTATAATTACCTTTACAAAAGAAGATATTATTTTTCATGTTAATATTATCGATAGAATAATTGAGTTTTATATTGCAGGCATCGGGGTCATTAAAATCATTGACAAATTCGCAATTTTTTATTGTAAAATCATCCAGCACTATGTAACTATTGGGTTGGATATTACCGTATCCTATATCCGTATATAATTTACAATGGGTCATGGTTCCTCTCATTTGCCATGCTTTAATGTTGGCAACCTCTGATTCCATATAGCAATTTTCTATCAAGATACTGGATTGATTCTGTAATTGAAAAGCAACATTGCCTGTAATTTTTTTTATGTTTTTCAGATGTGACATATTTGAACCGGTAATAGTATTTCCTGCATTAGACT
>CAYMVE010000021.1:2329-21646 GCA_964393715.1 uncultured Bacteroidales bacterium
ACTGAATTAAATTTACATTTTCTACGGAATATGGATAATACAATGTAGTTGCTCCAGCTATGTAGTTAATAATATTATTGGCTCCGGCTATACGGTAGCGTAGTAAAATATTTTTACCAAAAACAAAACTATTGTTTATGGATGAAGGATTTCCGGAACGGTAAAAATTACCGGCACCGGTAATAATAATTTTCGCTGTATATAAGGAATGAGATATAGATGCTCCGAACAGCGATTTGTCCTCATTTGAATTACAGATAAGCGTAACGCCTGACGGCACATAAACTTCTATATCTTTTCTATTTGTACCTTCTTTATACAGGTCTACGTTATTTTCATAAAAGGTTGTAGAACTGCTATCGGCGTCCTGTAAATATTCTATTTTCCATCCGGTAGCATTATCCGGTAAACTATTAAACGCTCCCATAAATGAACGGAATGGTTTTTCAGGGTTTTCCAGTTCACCGGTTGCATCATTACCGGTAGTAGATACGAATACTGTTCTCGGTGTTATTTTTTGAGGAATTAGCGATTGTAGTATATCAAGTGCATCTGCCACTGTAATACCTTTCACATTACTATCATTTGTAAGTTCGGAGGCAAAAACAGGTATTGGCGGGCGTAATTCCCAATGAGGTGTGCCGTCATCAACAAACAAGGCATCTCTATCTTCATTATCTACATAAGCAATCATTCCTTCTTGGGGATGGGTAACCATCCATTCTCCATTTTTTCTCTCTACAATATCATTTTTGTTTGCCGGTATCCAGTCTTGATGTACGGTGCCGGAATTATTGCCGAGAATAAACCGTACACCTTCGCTTGTTTCCGGTGGTTCGTGTGTTGGATCTACAATAGCTTGCACTGCTTTGACCCTCTGTCCGTTGTATTCTGTATTAAAAGATAATTCTTGCCACCGTGTTTCGTCAAAATTACCGGTTATATCATCTTCCAATGCTTTGTATATTTTCCCGGAATAAAACACTAAATCTCCGGTTTTGTAAATTATGGAAGGATTAAATTCACGAAATTGCATGATGCTATCGATTAGTGTTTTAAGAAGTTCGTTGTGTAATTGTGGGGTAATAGCACCATGATTATTTTCTTTGATTATTTGATCTACAAGTTGTTTAAGTTGGTTTGGTTGAATATTCATAATTTCTGTTTTTTTTAGATTTGATAATCGTTACTATAATCATTGCTATAACTACCTTGCGATGTGTCATCATCGGATATAATTGTTCCTACACTACCGTTAGATTGCAAGGCAGTTGCTGTAGCCATATCTTTAAGAGGATGATTTTTGTCTATCTGCAATAGAGTTCCCGGATATGGAACATCATCTATTTTTTGCAACAATGTTTTATTACTTATAACAATATCAAAGACAGTTTCTATTTGTCCATATTCTTGCAGGGCAATATCCCAGAGCGATTGACCTTGTTTTACTATTATTTGTTTTTTATCTGTTTGCATGAATTTCTATTTCGTTGTTTTTTAGATTTATTTTAATGTTTTTATATCCATCTGATTCAAGGTGCAAGCGTATATTTCGTTTTTGTGTGATACTCATAGGACCGTTTTGGAAGTTACGGATATTAGCTCCCAATAGCGGATATTGTTTATAGTGTCCGGGAGCAGCTTCCAAGATGTCTTTGATATGTTGGTATTCACTTTCTGCAACCAATAGGTCTCCGCTTTGTATGGTTAATTCGTTATCTTCTGTTAGTAAAAAATCTTTCATCCGTGTTTGATTTTAGGATTTTCCAAATCATTTTGAGTTGTCAATGTGATAGTTTGTCCGGCCCAGCCAGCAACTGCTGTTTTAAGTGCTGCTCCACCATCGCCTGATACAGGTGTCCATGCAGTAATTACTGTTTTAAGTATATTAATGTCATTTTCCAATGCATTTAATTTTTGAATCAGCGAGGCTACTTTTACCAGGCCACCCAAATTTCCTCCGTTGAGAACGATGTTATTTTCGGTTATTTCCATTTGGCTATAACCTACCGATATGATTATATTCTTTATCTCTTGAATATGCAAAACAAATGCATCGTTACGGCTCAAAAATCCGACTATCACATCACTGTTTTCCTCTGGAACAATTAAAATGCCAGTATTACCTGATTCAATGGCTTGCAAACGCACATCTACAAGCATACTATCCTCATTTACAGGCAATACTTCGCAAGTGCGTTTGTTTACATCTACACTTTTAACCTTCCCTGTCAAGGCATACAAATGTTCGTTTCTATGAGCCAATATTTTTACAGCTTCTTCAATTGTCATGCTACAACAGCTTTATCTAAAAGTATTCTTTGTCTATATCCTGTCTTTACACCAAATTGACGAATTACTTGTTTAATTAAAAACTTACCTTGTCTTTCCGGATATTGATTATCTACAATATGTGCGATGTCTCCTATTTGCATCATAGGTTCGCCAAATGTGGTAAAACTACCGTAATAACCTGTGTATTTCAATTTTTCTATTTCTTCTGCCACGATATGTTCCAGAGCCTTTTTATCAAGGTTGTAATAATGAAAAGTGCGTAAATCTCCATCGTCATCTCCTAATTCTGCTTCTATTCTGCTATTGTCAGGTAGGATACTAATTGCTTTTATTTTTATGCGGACATCATCTTTTCGTTTATATTGCAAACGATTTTGTATGATATTTCTTTGAAATGCAAAAGAAGCTTCTTTTCTATCATCTGTCCAGTATGCAAGTCCTGAATATAATACATCGTTCTTGAAATAAGAAAGAAGTCCGTAAGTGGTTTTTATTTCCTGCAATACTTTGGCTACGGAAGCATTATTTATTCTGAATTTTCCAAGAGAAACATCTACTGCTTTGTAATGTATCCCGGATGGTAATATATCTTGAAGTAATTGATTAAGTGTTATTTGCGAATAGGAGCGTTGTATTTTTGTTTTTTTGAGCAAATACATATTGTCTTCGCAAAAAAGTGTAACAGGTACGGTGGCCGAAATGTCCTTTAAATAGCCTTTAAATACGGTTTTAAGGTTATTGTCATATCCCAAATTGATTTCTACCGGATCGCCGATATTAAAAATTCTATCATCACCTGTTGCTATATATTTGCCATCAAGTGAAAGTTTTCTTGGAATAGTTATTACAGCGGTATCGGTAAGTGTTTCTATGCTACTACTTATGTTGATGTCTGCAACATAGTCAAAATAATATTTCCCAACTGTAATATGACAACTCATCTTAAACATGGTATTTAAGTTCTATAGGTTCGTCCGAATAGGCTTTGATTTCAAACAATTGTATATTTTGGAAACCTTCCCTTTGCGGAAAACGATACGAATCTACCACCATATCATAAATGCCAAAAAGTTGTATGTATTCGCTTACGACCTCTAATGGTTCTTGTAATTTCAATAAATCAATCAGCGTATTAACCTCTTCTTCCGGGTATTGTTCTGCAACTGCTGATGTCAACATGCCCCGCAAAGTAATTTCGTAATCGTCATCACTAATGTATTCTTTTACCGTTCCGTTGCGACCGGCAATAGCGGTACGAATAATATTTTTACGCATGGCTATATCTATCAATACCGTATCTATTCTGATAGATGAAGTATTGGTCTTGGTTTTTAATTCTATAAAGCTAAAAACAGGTGTCCCCAGCAAACTTTTAGGAGATGGATGTCCTGATAAGGTAAGAGGCTCAATATCCCCGCTTTCCGGATAGTCCCTGTCCAGGTTATCTGTTGTCAAAGGATTACCCGGAATAAACAAGCGGGGTTTGAGTGTTTGCAGGCCGAAAGATTGCAATATGAAACGGTATTTATGAGACCACATAATTGGCATCGTTTACTGCGGTTAATAATGCTTTTTTTACGGCTTCAGTCATTTCTTCGGCACTTTCTTGAAAAGTTTCCGTCGTGATATTTAAGCTTTCTATCAGTTTACTTATATTGATAGTCAAGTTTTTTGCCGCTCTGGCATCACTTACGGTAGTCTCCAACGATTTACCTACTTTGCCGTTTGTAGAAGCTGTTTTGGTTTTTTGCTCTTCTTGAAATAAACTATTCCAGTTTTCAAGTATTGATTCCCCTGCTTCTATTTGTCCTTTCCAATGTGCTATTTTTTTATTTTTATTACTTTCATATAGCCCGAATGGATCTAATACTCCTTCATTTTTTCGTTTAATTATTTTTATTTGCTTTTCAAAATCTTTTTTGTCATGCTCTATTTGGTATTTAACATCTTCATAAGCCATCTTTTTTGCAGTAGTTTCATCAAATCCCTTTTTCTTATAAAATTCGTATTGTTTTTTTGCAACATCTTTATAATATTGACTTCCTTCTGTTTTAGATGACATCTTAATTTGATCTGCGGTCCTTAAAACTTGTTCTAATCCATTCAAAGCCATATTTATCCAGTCTATCACTTTTGTAAATACACTGTCCGTACTTTGTCCTATTGTATTCATTAGCCTGTCCCAGCTATCACCGAGATTTGATATTTTACCGTCCAGTGTATTGCTTATATTTTCCATACTCCCCATTACGCCGTTCATATCTCCGAGCGACAGCAAGTATTTTTGTATGGCATCACTGGTGTTATCCACCACGGTTTCCTGTTCTTTGAATATAAATTTGATTTTATCGCCTTGAACTTTGGCTTTGATACCGAACGTTTTTAAGCGTTCAAATTCACCCATGCGAGCATCCAGTATGGCTTCGGCCAGTTGGTCATAACTTTTGCCTACACTGGCAGCCAAATCCCCCATTTTTCGCATTTCTTCCATTGAAGGCTGAAAACCTTGATTTTTGAGTTTTATGAAAGCTTCGGTAAGTTCATTTACGCTATATGGTGTTTTAGCCGCAAATTGTTCTATCATTTGCATTTGCATTTTTGCCATATCGTTATCACCGTTGAATGCCGTAGTAAGCACCGCCTCCATTTTTTGTCTTTCTCTGCGGATTTCAAAAATTTGTTTTCCGAGACTTATTGCACCTCCTACCAATGCCCCTGCTCCCAATGCCGGCAACATTCCAGACAGTCCGCCGAGTTTTCCGAAAAGTCCACTACCGCCACTTCCTGTAGTTTTTAACCGTGATATTTGTTTTTCGATATGGGCAATTTCCCGGTTAGCAGCTTTTATTTGTCTTATGTCAACCGATATTCTACGAATACGGTTCAATTCATTCAAACGGCGTTCAAGTTGTTCTATATTATATTTAGCCCGTTTGGCTTGCGATGTGTTTATTTTGATTTTGTGGGTACGGAAAGTTTTATTGATAGATTTTTCTATAGTTTCAAACTGTCGTTTAGTAGTATGTCCCAGTTTGTTGATGCGTTGCTCTGTTTGGGCAAGCGGCTTGTTTGCAATATTGAATAATATGTCAAAAGTCAATTTTTCACTCATCTTTCAGTCTGCCTATACTTTTAAGAACCCAATTCAATTGTCTGAACCTTACGGCAAACTCTTCATCCGACAAACGAGCTGTATCCTCGTGAAAATAATAGCGGATAAGAGCATCTATTTTAAGTAACCAGTCTTTATCCGGTCTCACTTGAAGTTCTGGTTGCTCTTCTATTTTTTTTTAATTTGTGCCAATCTGATTTGTACCATTTCATTGGCTACCAAGCTGGCACTTATAAACAGGTCGTCATCTTCCAATATCCGTTTATCTCCTGCTACAAAGGTGCTTCTCAATAGGATTTCTTTACCTTTCATCGGATTGCGTTCTTCTTGGGATAATGCTGCTCCAAGCGTTGTTCTGTCCGGTTTGCGAAAATAAGCCACTACCAACTCTTTTTCTTCATCATCCAGCGGAACGGATATTTCGTAAATATCGCCGTACTTTGCTTTGAGCCGGTCAAGTTCTTCTTGTGAGATGCGTCCGTAATATTTTTTTTCTTGTTCCATTATGCGTTCCAGTTTATGTTTCCGATTTGCAATTCCAATTGTACTTCTATGGTCATATCGCCTGCTTTGGTACTGCGGGCATTGTTCTTGAAGCGAACCATTTCCAATTTATGAGTTACAATATTGCCGGTTTCCGGAAGGTATGCAACAATAATATCAAATTCCGGAATGGCTTGCAACCTGCCGTTAGGGGCTATTTGCCTGAGTGCTTCCACTTCCTCGGCATGTAAAGTAATGCGTCCGGAAAATTTGATTTGTCCGTAACCACGGCTTACAGCATAATTTCCTGCACCGTAGTTGTCTTGCATTTCTTGGGTTTCTTCATACTCTATTGCCGTAATACCAGCAATAGGCACCCCCATTATTACAAGGCTTATATCCGACCATTCATAGGCTTTTCCGTTGATAAGTGGTACTAAGTTTGGCATAGTTCATTATTTTTTTAGTGAATATCCTATTTTTGCTACAATTTCTTTGGCTATACCAACCGGAACAATTTTAAAAACAATGTCCACCCGGTTGGTACTCAAAACATTTTGTTCAGGATCAATGAAAACGGAATATCCTGATATTTCTCCGTCCTTTTGCATTTGAAGCAATGCTTTGCCCGCTTCGCTTTCCAAATATTTTATGAAAGTAATATCTAATTTCCCAGTGTCGGAATCTACTTTTACCGGTCCGTTCAGGGCTGGCAAAATATAAGTTCTTACGCCACGAATAGCCTTATCAATTGTCCGATTTCGTTCAATAGTATTATAATCGCTTGTTATTTCATCTGCAGTCCATCCGAAGTTCCAATAACTGCCTGTAAGCCCTATATGTTTGCGAAGGAAAACATAACCTTTTTCATCTAATAAGTTCAGGAGATTGACAGGAATATTACTTACTATTTGTCCGTTGGCAATGGTCGCCACATCCAGCTCTACATCACTGGCTTTATATTTGGCCACCCAGCCTATATCTTCGCTCACTTTACTCTTACTTACAGTACCCAATAAAGCACCCAGTGCCGTAATAGAATAAGGCCTTAGCGAGAACAATTTGCCACCTTTTCCGGATCCGTCCTGACCAATTACCACACTTACTTTATTGGCTTCATATCCATGCAAGTCGGGTAATGTGCTTAAATCGGATATGTTTTTGATGTTCGGAGCAAGAATCAGTGATACAGGCTTATGTTCTTGTTCCAATTGTTCGGCTACCGATTGCAACGAAAGTATATGATTCGTATCCAACGAAGTAGTATGCACCAATACACCTATTTGACGCAAATCTCCATTTGCCGAATTTTGCAATATGGCTACTTCTTCAAAAGTGTAAGTAGTAGGCACATCTGCCATCATTACCCACAAAGCTCCTCCCGGGTTGATACGGAAAAACTCGCTTATATGATAATGAATCACATCAAAGAAAGCATCCACACCACCGGTAAAAGGTGTAGTAGTAGCATTACCACCGTCAGTACTTTCATATACGGGTGCTATTCCGTTTATGCTGGCACCAAGCCCGTCGGGAGGAGTAAGTTCTATCGTGTCATTTGTTGCGATTGCAGTATAGCCGTGTTGTGAAGTTGTTGCATTGATATTGTCTGCAAGTGCCGCTGCAATGGAATTTTCGTCATCACCGGTTACAACTGTATATTGACCGAGAATAACATTTTGCATTTTTATGGTTTCAATACTACCGGTATTTGCCGCATCAGTAATTACTACTGTTCCACCTGTTGCTTTTGTCTCATCGCTCTTGTCTGCCAAAATGCCTTTGCTTTCGGCATCTGTAATATCTGCTATAAATTGCACCTGTTCCGTCAAAAATGCAGCAGGTTTGTTATCTGCAAAAAATAGCAATCCGCTGTAATGGTCTTTTCCTGGCAGTTTTTGTCCGAGTCCGCCTTGGCCTTTTATAAATTTTACATCGGAGAGTGTCATATTATTTGGTTTTTATGGTTATTCCTGTTGCTACTTTTTCCACACTTCTGCCAATTACATAGCCACCGATTCCGAGATTGAGCAAATCCCAAAAATCCGGAGGTAAGTTGGCGGAAGGAAGATGAAATATCTTACTTAAAAAATATTCGTATATGATTATAAATCCGAACATAAGCATCAGAATAGGACGCCAGCTTCGTTGCAACCAATTTCCGGTAAGTTCGGATTTGACCACATCGGCTTTGATTTGTGTAATGTCTTTTTTGGCATTTTCTATGACTTCGGTTATCTTTTTTTGTGCCAACAGTTTTTCTTCTTTGGTAGTAATAGTTTCGTCCAGAATTTTACTTACACCGGTTAAAATTCCATCGAAACTGCCGCCAATTAATTTATCCCATATACCTAATTGCTTTGCCATTATGACATTTTTTGATAGATTACTTTTCCGTTTACTTTGATGCTACGCAATATTTCTTTGCGATTTTTACCGTTTCTGCAAAAACTTACATGAACCCAATCCGGTTCATTGTCCGTTCCAAACTCCCAAATCAATTGGTCAAATTCCAAGTTTTCTCTGATAAAGTCAAAGATTTCCCGGTTGGTAATATGTCCGTATATATCTGCATCCAAATCGCCTGCGGCACAATCACCTTCTGCTGTATGTTGGCTGGTTGGAGCACCGCCTATTATTGCATTTAACTTTTTACATCTGAATACACTACTGACTCCTATTGGTACCTCAAAGTGGTTTCTGGTCGGCTCAAATATTGCATTTGCCCATGCTCTTATATTTTCAAGTTGATGTTTGTTAGGTGCATTTACAATACCTTTACGGATAGCCGTATGACTTTTTACCACTTCTTTATATGTGAGATGCGGACTTATATTATAACACATAATCAGATTTTTTTCTTAATCCATTTAAAAAAAGTATGTCCTAATGCTCCTGCCACACCGCCGATAAAACTCATAATAATGACATCCACCACTCGTTCCATGGTAATTGTCCCAATCAATCCGAGAACGGCTCCCGAGAAAATACTAACGAATTTTTCTTTCATTTTTCTTGTTTTGGCAAAAGATCCGGACCACTTGGCTTTGGCCGAAGCCGTTCATCCGAATCTGTTCATACTTCGCTCCTCTTCTAATATTGAGCCAAGAGGAGGAATCGAACCCCCTTTTTTGCACCAGCCAAGGCTATTAAGCATGTGCCTGAACAATTCCTACAATACCTTTTTGGTCGTTGCGATGTTTTTTCCCTCCTGCCCTAAGTAAGAAGGAATATACATCACCATAGTATTGAGGGCTGTTGGTGTCCTCAAACATTTTCACTTCTCCGAGGGCTCTTGCTACGGCACTTCTATGCCAACACAATGCTACTGCATTAGCATCGGAAGGTAAGGTAGCATCTGGAGTAAATACAATAGGAGTAGCATCATTAGATGCTGCCAATACGCTTTCTCTTGTGATGATGTTGAAACTTTCCAATTTCCCTATAATGCCGTTTTCCGCATCATAATAGCGTGAAAAGTCTTTGGCATCTCCTGCGGTCAGTTCACTGGTTAGCTGATTTTCTATTTCAGCATCCAACATACAATATCTGTCTGCAAGTGGAATACCTTGTTTGTTGAATTTTACTTTGGCTTTGCGAAGATCTTCAATTGTTATCTTTTTTCTATTGCCTGTACCATTTGGCAAGTGAGCAGGAATAGGATCTCCGGATGTTCTGATAATTTGTTCGCTACCTTCCGGACGCCAATGGTATAGTATCCATTCAGCTACCAGTTCTCTGAGTACATTAGTATCTTCGCCAATAACACTTTGTATCTTGTCGTAGGAAAGTTCTACCTGCTCGGCATTGGTAATAAGCCTTGGGTTGGTAGTAAATTCGTCCAAAGCATACAAAATATCAATATCGTTCCGGATAGTTACCGTAGCAGGCAGATTGGTTCTGTTCCGGACCGCTCCACTGGGTGCTCCTGCTTGCGGTATATGAACGACCTTACCTCCTACAACATACTGGTCGTGATTAATTGCAAAATTTAGAAAATTGTTATTTTTGAATAAATGTTCTACAATATAATTAGTCCAAATCTCTTTCTGGACTGCCATAAAAGTTACACCGGATGGCATTGGGATAAATGACATCAGCATTATGGCTGGTGCCGTAATATACATAGGCACTTCCAAAGCCGTAGCGAATACACTACCACTAAATATGGCTACCAATACAGCCGTTAGAAAACTGATAATGAATTTTGCAAATCCTTTCATAATGATTTCCTCCTTTTTAGTTTATTTTTAGAAATTGTGTTCCGTTCCATTTGAAAAACAATACTTTTGTTTCTCCGTCAGATATGGTTATTTGCCCCTGAGAGATGCCTCCTGTAAAACCTTCTCCGAAAGATATAGTTCTATCGCCTCCGTCGGCAGTAAGTGGCACCAATAATTCTGCTCCAATCGGTAGGTTGTAAGGTATTATGGCTTTAAGGGTTACATTTTGCGGAATGTCTATTTCATCGTAATAGTTGTAGTGAGCATCTGCTCTAAGCGTAAGTACCGTATTTTCGGGTGTTGCTGTCCTTACTTTCCCGATAGGGAACATTACTTCGTTAATGCTATCGGGTTGGAAATCAGGTGCAGGTATAAAGTTGAACGCTGCATTCTTTTCTTTATCTATCCACATAGTATAATGATTTTTTGAGTTATAATTTAGGTTCTACGCCAAACTGTGCTTTATATAAAGCCTTGTATTTTTCCGGGTCTTCATCTTTAATGCGAGCCAGTTCCTTCGGGTCTTTCTTTTGATAGTCGGCAAATGTCCAGTCTTTGTATCTGTCATTTTTCGAAGTTGAGTTTTGTATTTGTATTTGCCCGCTTTGCATACTTTCCAGCACTTTTTTGGTGCTTTCATAGTCGGATTTGGCCAGAGCCTCATAAGTAGCACGCATGTTTTCGGTAATGCGTTTTTCAGCAATGGCTTTGTCTATCAAAGCTTTGATTTTTTCGTTGGCTTGAGCTTGTTTGAGCGTGTCCAATTCGTTTTTCAAGTCGCTAATGGTCTTGTCTTTTCCCTTTACCGCTTCTATTATGGCTTCCTCAGTTGCATCGGAAGAAAGCCCGAGCAGAGTTGCTATCTTTTTCATATCATGATGTTGTTTTGGTATGCTGTTGAGAAAAATAGGGTAATCATAGTTTTGTAACCCTTTTACCGCTTCGTTTTCTATTTCGTCCACAATTCCGTATTGTTTAGCCTCTTCGGCAGAAAAATACGAATCGGTGTTCTTCAAAAATTTTTCACGAGCTTCCTCTTTATTCATGCCTGATATTTTAGCATAAATATCGGCAAGGTCGTCATCCAGTTTTCTCATTTCTGAAGCCACACTTTCAAAATCATCGGCATTGCCCATCATCATTCCACTCACCCGGTGTGTCATCAAACGGGCATAACGGCTCATCACTCTTTTTTGAGCAGCCATGATAATGACACTTGCCATGCTGGCAGCTATACCATCTATGTGTGCAATAACCGGTATGTCTGATTGTTTGAGTGCTGAAAATATGGCAATCCCTTCATATACATCGCCTCCTGGAGAGTTAATATGCAAATGAAATTCTTTTACTTGTTCTTTGGCTGCATTTTGTAATGCCGTAATTACGCTTCCTGCATCAATATCATATTTTGATATGGTGCCGTACAAATACAAATGTGCCGTATTGTTTTTGACGATGTAATTCATGCAAAAAATTTTCACAAACAAAAATAGAATTGATAAAAGCGAGTTTCCAAATTTTTTATTTACCACATCACTCTTTTTTGTATTGCTAATCAAACATTTACGATTGCATTAAAAAAGATTTTGGAACACCTTATAATCGGAATTTATTTTTGTGTCAAATGTTTTAGCAAATGGCATCTCTTACCCATAAACAAAAAAAAGCACTGGCAAAAGATTTATATCTGCAAACTCATTATAAACAAAAGGAAATTGCTGAAAAAGTAGGGATTTCCGAAAAAACACTTTCCAAATGGATCAATACCGAAGGGTGGAAAGAACTTAAAGGTGCTTCACTCATTACCCGTGAGCAACAAAGAAGAAGAATCCTGTTACAAATTAAAGCTCTCAATGATGCCATTGAAAGCAGAGATGAAGGAGAACGCTATCCGACCCCAAGAGAAAGCGACACTCTTGTCAAATTATCGGCAGCAGTCAATAATTTGTCAAGTAACAAACCTCTCAATACAATTATTGACATTTTCGTTGATTTTCTGGAATGGATAAAAAGTTCCAATCTGGAAAAAGCACAGGAGTTTACACAATATTTTGATGATTATATCAAAGAAGAAATGAGCAAAGGGAGATAATAAATGAACGGTAAAGACAAAAAAGCCATATTGAAATGGGATGCTTACCGCAAAAACATATTGCGTGCTACTCCTATCGAAAGGGAAACGCCGCAGCAAAAAAATAAGAGAATTAAACGCCTTTTAAATGACCCTGAAAGCTTTTTTAAATACTATTTCCCTAATTATATTGATAGTGAACCTGCTACTTTCCATATAAAAGCCACCAAACGGATTGTAAATCATCCGGTATGGTTTGAAGTAAGAGCATGGGCAAGAGACCATGCCAAAAGTGTACGTGCCATGATGGAAGTACTGTATCTTGCCATGAAAGGCGAAATCAAAAGCTTTCTTCTGGTTTCTTACAGCTATGATAATGCCGAAGAACTGCTTATGCCATTTATGCTACAATTAGAAAGTAATCAAAGACTTATAAATGACTTTGGCATACAGAAAAATATACGCCAATGGGAAATAGGCAAGTTTGTAACAACAGCGGGAGTGAGTTTTAGGGCAATAGGAAGTGGACAAAGTCCAAGAGGAACTCGCAATGAAGAAACTCGTCCTGACTTTATATTGGTAGATGATATAGATGAAGATGAACTTTGCCGTAATCCGAGAAGGCTGGATGAAGCCCACAAATGGCTTATGGGTGCCTTATTCCCAACTATGGACATCAAGGGTCGTAAACGCTTTTTGATGATTGGTAATATTATTGCCAAAGACACCGTTTTACTTCGTGTGGCAGCCAATGCAAACCCAGATCATTTTGAAATTATAAATATACTGGGCAAAAACGGACAACCTTCTTGGAAAGAAAGATATAGCCTTAAAGATGTACAGTACATGATTAATAAAATGGGGTATATCTTATCGCAACGGGAATATTTTAACAATCCGATAATAGAAGGTGCTATATTCAAAGATATTCGCTATAAAAAACCGTTGCCTATTAACAGATATGCCTATTTGGTCTCATACACCGATCCTTCTTTCAAATCCGGAAAAAATAATGATTACAAGGCTACGGTACTTATCGGCAAAACAAAAACAGGAGAATTTCATGTATTAAAAGCATTTTTGGAACAAACTACCGTCAAAAAAATGGTGGAATGGCATTATCAAATACTTGATTTTGTAGGGGAAAAAGCCATTGTATTTTTTTATATGGAAGCCAACTTTTTGCAAGATATGCTTTTGGATGAATTTAAAACTTATGGAAATGAAGTTGGCAAACAACTACCTATAAAAGGAGACAAACGAAAAAAACCGGACAAATTTCAGCGTATTGAAAACTTGGAGCCCTACTTTTCCCGAGGTCTTTGGTTCTTCAATGAAAACGAAAAGAACAATCCGCACATGAAAAGACTAATAGAACAGTTTCAAGCTTTTCAAAGAGGGGCAAAAATATATGATGACGGACCCGATGCTTGCGAAGGTGCTGTGTATATACTTAATGAAAAAACAAGACAAGCAAACAACGAAATAGTTATTATGAACAGAAAATATTACAAAAATCCAAAAAGATTTTAATTATGGCAAGAAGTATTACGGAAATATACGACAGTATGATAGCCGAAAAACAAAACATGGCTACATTACAACAATTACAACCTCATATAGACAATCATCAAACACTGCTTAACGACCTGACTTCTCAAAGTAAAGTGGCCGTATGGCGTTTGTTTTACTTTACCATTGCCGTAGCCATTTGGTCCGTAGAAAAACTCTTTGACCTACATAAAGAAGAAGTACAGGAACTTATCCAATCAGCCATACCGGGAACCAAAGAATGGTATCGGCAGCAAGCTTTATTATTTCAATATGGAGACAACCTGATATGGCAAGATAATAAATTCAAGTATCCGGAAAATCATCCGGACAAACAAGTGGTAAAACATGCTGCTGTGGTAGAACAAAACGGCATTGTTATTATCAAAACAGCCACCGAAAACAATACCGGTGAACGCATACCGCTTGATACTCTACAATTTTCGGCATTCCAATCTTATATGAAAAAAATCAAGTTTGCAGGTACAAAAATCAATTTTATCAATGACCTTCCGGATAAACTTCAAATATATTACAGGGTATATTATGACCCGCTTGTGATGCAGCCGGACGGTTCGCTCATTGATAACCCAAACACAAAGCCGGTAGAAGAGGCTATTCTGAATTATATCAAAAATTTACCGTTTAATGGCAGATTGAATATAACGGCTCTTACCGATGTCATTCAAAAAGCAGAAGGAGTAATAGATCCTGTTTTTGAACAGGCACACGCCCAATACGGAACTTATCCTTATCAGCCGATAATTGACAATTATACGGCTCATGCAGGATATATGAAGATAGATGATTTATACCCATTGTCTGACACCATAACTTATGTTCCTTATGTTTAATATTGACATCAATACTATAATCAGACAAATATTGCCACCGTTCAAACGCAGCCAAAGCATTCTGGAATACTTGCGAGCTGCCGTGCATCCTCTTATAGAGTTGCATCAGAACTTCTTGGAACAGCGACAAAAAACATTGGAATACCTTGCTTACAATTCACAGGTAATATATCTGGAAAGGCTGCTTAATCAAGTATTTAACAATGGAAACACAGGAATATACATAAGTGATGCCGTTCAGTTCGACTATTGGTTTTTGTATAACAATGCAGAGCAGCATCCGCAATATTTATACAATACATCGGAAAATCAACCGGTATTTTTATACAATGAGCAAGAATTTGATACCAATTATGATTTTATCGTATGGGTGCCTACTGCCGTTACTTTTAATATCAATAGAATGAGAGCACTGATAAACCGGTATAAATTGGCAGGCAAAAGATATGATATTCAAACTTATTAAAATACAATGCTATGGATAAATTACTTACTAATTTTCAAGGAGGGTTTCCGTTTACGCTTGATGATATTCGCTATAACGATGAAGCGTATAGGTATGCCTTTAATAACATAATCAAAGCTTTTGCTCCTTCGGGTGAGAATTTTATTATCTCCGGTTGCGATATTACCGCTTCCGGAAATCAATTGCACACTACGGAGGGGTTGATATATTTGGAAGGAGAGATTATCCGTGTAGATGAGCAAGCTATTACTATAAGCGGTTGGGGGACACCATATTTTACCAAAGCAACATCCTTTGACCCGGCAGGCAACAAAGTGTTTTATGACGGCAGCACACATCAAACTTACCGGAAAGACAGAGGTGTTTTGCATTGGGGAACACCACAGGCAGGCACTCCCATTGTAAGGGCATTGCTAAATACGGGAGAAAAGAACGATTGGATGCATCGTATCGGTAGGTTGCTCGAACCGGATTGGATATATCCGCAATTGTTGCAAGGATTCACGAATGATCCGGATAACCCGGTAAGATATCGTAAAAATCTGCTGGGACAATTGGAAATCATGGGACAATTCGAATGGGACGGTATTACGGATGATCCCGTATTTATATTGCCGGCAGGTTACAGACCGGAAAAACCCATGCAGGTCCTTCACACTTCCAACTATGGTTCTGCACCAAGGGCTTTTCTTATTACCACAGATGGCAGAATAGAAAAACATCAAGGTGGTGAATCATGGTATTCCAATAACAACGGAGCAAAGAATTATATCAACCTAATCGTAAATTTGAAATAATATGGCTTTTTTGGAAAAACAAGACTTTGACAGTCGTATATACGCTGAAATACTGGATGCTATTACCCGTCAGGACGACACCATTGTAGAGGTAATGATTGATGTGGCTATCGGAGAAATGAAAGGGTATCTTTCTGCCCGTTATGATGTGGAGACCATATTTGCTCAATCAGGGAATAACAGACATCCCGTAGTCTTGGAATTTGCCAAAGATATAGCCTTGTATCATCTGCATAGCATTCACGACCCGGCAACTATCCCTCAAATAAGAATAGACCGCTATAACAGGGCTATCGAATGGCTCAAAGAAGTAAACAAAGGACATATAAATCCCGATTTACCTGTATCAAACGACCCAAAAACAAAATATGTGGCATACGGAAGCAATCCAAAGCGTGAAAATCATTATTAAAAACACTAAACAATCATGGCAAAAAGAAAACCAGCACCGCAAAAAATAGAAGTGATAAACTTGAATTTGTCCATCCGTCAAATCCGACGCACATCACAGGATATACAATCGTGGCGTAATGCCATTGCAATGGCTGAAAATCCGGATATGCCACGCAGGTATAAACTCTATGACCTATATGCCGATATTCTGCTGGACGGACATCTTACTTCCATTATTGACAAAAGAATAAACGCAGTACTGAATCTGCCTTTGCAGTTTGTAGAAAACGGTTCTGTGAACGAAGATATTACCAAACTTGCCAATAGCGAATCATTTTTGTTTGTGCTCCGGGAAATACTTAATAGTAAGTTCTGGGGACATTCTCTGATTGAATTTACTTTTTCTCCGTTTTCGGCATTATTGATTCCTCGCAAACATGTGGTTCAGGAAAAAGGGTGGATCATCAAAGAACAAACCGACACCACACCTTCATATTTATATCGTGAACCGCCTTTTGCATACTGGCTACTAGAGGTAGGTCGTCCAGATGATTTGGGATTACTGCTCAAAGCTGCACAATATGTCATATACAAAAGAGGCGGATTTGGTGATTGGGCTCAATTTAGTGAACTTTTCGGTATGCCATTCCGGATAGGAAGATATGAAAGCTACGACGAAGAAACTCGCTTCAAACTCGAAAAAGCACTGCAAGAATCAGGCTCTGCCGCTTGGGCGGTAATACCCAAAGAAAGCGATATAGAATTCATCAGCAACAATACCAATGCCAACGGTGCCGTATATAAAGACCTTATACAAAGCTGCAACAATGAATTGTCAAAGCTCATCCTCGGCAACACGCTTACTACCGAACATCAGGATAACGGAGCCAGAGCATTGGGACAAGTGCATTTGGATGCTGAAAATCAAATTCACCAAGCCGATAAAAAGTTTGTGCTGAATATCCTCAATTCAAAATTCAAAGCCTTGCTGGAACTGCATGGATATAAAACCGGAAATGGTGAATTTGTGTTTGCCGAAACCGAAAAAATAGACCTTAAAGAACGACTGTCTATGGATATGCAACTATCGCAAATAGTACCGATAGATGACGACTATTGGTACGAAACTTACCATCTGCCCAAACCCAAAAACAATCCTAAACCCAACCCGAAACAACCGGTAAAAGAGCCGACCGCTCAAAAAAAAAAGCCTTTTTTTACCGCTTTTTCAAAAACGAAGATAGATAACCGTTTTTATGACACCGTAATAGAAGGCAAAGTAGAACCGATACCGGCTTATGACAGAAGACAAGTAAACAAATATGCCAAAGAACTGTATGCAGCCATATACAAACAGGACGGAATACCACGCAAACAACTTCGTAAACTGGTAGAGGCAACAGGCAATCTGCTGTCCGAAAAATCATTTTTTGACACTTTTCCGGATTTGGAAAGTTTTGACGAAAATGAATTAAAGAAAATCATTACTCTTCGCTACAACCTGTGGCGATTTTCGGCAGCTAAATCATTGCAGCAGGCACAAAAATATGCCTCTCTGCTGCGTGATGACAGCGGTATGAAAAGACCGGTGAAAGACTTTTATGCTCTGGCCGAAGGTGTAAACAGAACTTACAACACAATATGGCTGCGAACAGAATATAATACTGTGCTGAACACTGCCTTTGTAAGCCGAAAATACATAGAAGCACAGCGAGATAAAGATGTGTTTCCTTATATGCAATACAAAACCGCTCATGACGAAAGAGTCAGAAGCTCCCACCAAAAACTGGACGGCGTAATAAAACCAGTAGATGACCCGTTCTGGGACACTTACCTGCCTCCTAACGGATATAATTGCCGTTGCACGGTAATCAAACTTTCCGATGGTAAAACTACTCCCGATACAAGCATTGACTTTCCGGAAGTTCCGCAAGAGTTTAGAAAAAATCCGGTGAATACAGGTGAAGTGTTTAGCGAAAATCATAACTATTTCAAGTTTATTGATAGAGATGCCATAAACAACCTGTTCCCATTAAAAATTACGGAATATATGAAGCATTATCACGAATATTTGCAACTCTCTCAAAGCACAAAATACCTAATAAAAAGCAAAAACTATAAAGAACTCGGTTTTGATTACAAACAAGGTAATTATATCGTAATGGAAAAAGGTGCAAAACCGGGAGAAGCGGAAAGAAATTATGCCATGTTCAAACTTACAAAAGGATATAATATAATTCATCTGCGACCGCATAATGTGGAACATATAAAAACTCCTGATTTTATCATTACAAAAAACGGTGTTAAAGAAAGATGGGAGTTGAAAACTTTGAATAATCCTGATAATGTAACCAATGCTATATATGGAAACATAAGGAGAGCTGTAAAACAAAGTGAAAATATTGTAATTGAGTTCGATAAGAAATATGATATAAATGAAATAGTATTAGGTTTTAAATACGCAAGAAAAAGATATTTTCAGAAAATAAATACAATAATATTACATTATAATGGCAGAGAAAGAATATTTAAGGTTAATAAAAATGTTGAGATCATTTTTAGAAAATTATACAAAAAAATTGGGGAGTTATTCTCATAACTCCCCTGTATAGGGGCGGGGGACCCCGTAGAGCACTCCCCCGCCAGTTTTCACTACAAATATACGAACAAAAACCCGAATAAGTTGCATAAAAACAGAAAAAAATTAAAAAATTTTTCATGGAAGTAAGCATCAACACTCATAACCTGCATAAAATAAGCAAGCGACTACAAAAGCAACGCAGCCGAATATTGCTCAAAATCGGCAACGAAGCTGTAAACTATTCCATAGAAGCCTTTGACAAGCAAGCATGGAACAGCATACCTTGGGCAAAACGCAAACATCCGGAACGCAAACAAAGAGCCTTACTCATCAAAAGCGGTGCCCTAAGAAACAGCATCAGAATAATGACCATGACTTACGAAAAAGTTACCATTGGCTCCGACTTGCCGTATGCCGCAATACATAATCAAGGCGGTACCACACACCCCACAGTAACAGCCCGTATGAAAGCCTATTTTTTTCACCAAGCC